>NZ_CP035103.1:3643062-3946651 GCF_006094695.1 Kocuria rosea
CGTGCGCCCGGCCCGGCTCCGAGGACTGCAGGCTACGCCGCCCGGTTCGCGGTCGGCAACGGCGGGCGGCGGGCGCCCGGCGATCGTTGTGGGATCGCAAATTCCTGGGCGCTGTCGGAGAGCGTGGGTACGCTCGGGGCACGGCCCGCTCCGGGGTCGCACCGGGGACAGGAGTGGGGCCATGGACCTGAACGGCGCGAGGATCCTGGTGGTGGGGGCGACCGGCGTCCTCGGGCGGCGGCTGTGCGAACGGCTGAGCGAGCGCACCACCGACATCGTGGTGACGGGCCGCTCCGCCTCTGCGGCGGAGGAGCTGCGGCGCGGTCTCGGCCTGCGCGCGGCCCACGCCCTCGACCTCGTGGACCACGACGAGGCGGCGGAGGTGGTGCGCCGCGCGGCCGAGGAGCTCGGCGGGCTCGACGCCGTGGTGATCGCCACCGGGGTCGCCGCGTTCGGCCCCGCGGCCGACGAGGACGAGGCCGTCGTGGAGGAGCTGTTCGAGGTCAACGCCCTCGGCCCCATGGCCGTCATCCGGGCGGCCCTGCCCCACGTCGCGGACGGCGGCGCGGTCGCGGTCCTCACCGGTGTGGTCGCGGAGCTGCCGCTGGCCGGGATGGCCGGCTACGCCGCCAGCAAGGCGGCCATGGCCTCGTGGCTGGGGTCGTTGCGGCGGGAGCTGCGCCGTCGTCGGATCGCGGTGATGGACGCCCGGCTGCCGCACATGGACACCGGGCTCGTGGACCGGGCGCTCACCGGCCTGCCGCCCCGGCTGCCGCCGGGGCACAACGTGGACGACGTCATCGCCGCGGTGGAGCGCGGCCTCGAGCGCGGCGTCCACGAGCTGCGGATCGACTGAACCGGGTGCCCGTGCCCGCCGGAGCCGCCGCGGCGGTGGAGGCGCCGCGTCACCGGGGCATGCGGATGACGGGCTTGACCACGTCGCCGGACCCGCTGTCGGCGAGGGCCTGTTCGATCTCGTCGAGCTCGTAGAAGCGCACCAGCTCGTCGAACGGGAACCGCCCCTGCCGGTGGAGGTCGATCAGGGCGGGGATGAACTTCCCGCTGCGGCTGCCGCCGCCCAGGACCCCGACGATCCGCTTGCCCCACAGCGTGTGCATGTGGTCGAGGCTGAAGCGCGCCTGGGCGGGCGCGCCGCCGATGAGCACGAGCGTGCCCAGCATGCCCACGCAGTCCGCGGCCTGCTCCACGACGGGGACCACCCCGGTGCACTCGAAGGCGTAGTCGGCGGAGCCGCCCGTGATCCGGGCGACCTCCGCGACGACGTCCGTGTCCCGGGAGTTGATGACGTGGGTGGCCCCGTAGCGGGTGGCCAGCTCGAGCCGGGAGTCGTGCAGGTCCACGGCGACGACCGTGGTGGCGGCGGTGCAGCGGGCGGCCATGATCGCGGCCAGTCCCACGGCCCCGACGCCGAAGACCACCAGGGACGAGCCCGGCTCCGGGCGGGCCTCGTTGAGCACCGCGCCGGCGCCCGTGCCCAGCCCGCAGGCCAGGGGTCCGAGCAGCTCGAGCGGCACGTCGTCGGGCGCCTTCACGAGGGCGTCGGCGAGGACGATCGAGTGGGTCGCGAAGGACGACTGGCCGAAGAAGTGCCCGGAGACCTCCGAGCCGTCCGCCCGCGTGTAGGCCGAGGTCCCTGCGCCCTCGCCCCGGAAGCGGCGGCCCGAGACGAGAGCCTCTCCGGTCCGGGCGCAGTAGCGGGGCTGCCCGTCCAGGCAGTTGCGGCACGCTCCGCACGAGGGCCACCCGATGACGACCCGGTCGCCGGGCACGACGGCGCCGACGCCCTCGCCGACCCGTTCCACGATCCCCGCGCCCTCGTGGCCCAGGATCCCCGGCAGCGGCAGCGGCATGTCACCCGCACGGGTGATGGCGTCGGTGTGGCAGACCTCGGTCGCGACGATCCGGACCAACACCTCCCCGCGGCCGGGCTCGGCGAGCTCGACGTCCTCCAGCTCGAACGGGGCCCCGATCCCCTCGACGACGGCGGCGCGGATCCTCATGGTGTCCTCCTCGGCACTCCCGGTGCGGTGACGCGGCTCACGCGCCCCCTGCTCGGCAGTCTAGGGGCGGGCACGGTCTCCGGGGGAGGTCAGTCCCGACCGGACATGACGAGTCCGCCCGGAGCCGATCCGCGCGGGAGGCGGCGGACGGCCCGCGGGCGGCCGCGGCGCACTCCTCCTGCAGGAGGAGCGACGGGTCAGCCGTGGCCCAGGTCCCGCATCTGCTCCGGGGTGAGCCGGCCCCCGTTGGCCGCCGCGGCCTCGAACGTCGGCAGGTGGATCTCCTGGGAGGCGCTGCGCAGGTTGGTGAAGACGCGGGTCAGGGGTTCGTCCCCGCGGACCTCCTCCAGCAGCCGGTCGTAGAGCGCGATGTTGTCGGTCTCCCAGGCCGCCCAGGCGGTGGCGGCGGCCTCGAGGTCGGTGGGCGCGGAAATCCGCCCGGTGTAGGGGTTCGGCGGGACCGTGACACCGAGCCGCTCCAGCTGGCGGGTCAGGGCGTCGACGTGCTGCTCCTCGGCGGCCTGGATGCTCGCGTACGGCTCGACGGGTCCGAACTCGTCCACGACCGCCCGGTACTGCGCCGAGGCGGCGTACTCGCCCTCGGGGGACATCAGGGCCTCCCACGCGGCCGCGGCCATGGGGTCGGCCGCGGCCGGAGGAATCGACACCGAGGGGACCGCCCCGGCAGCGCCCGGGGCGGGCGCCGTTCCGGGCTGCGTCGTCGGGCCCGTCGTGGTCAGGCCCGTCGTGGTCGGGCCCGGCGACGCGGGGCTCGTCGTCGCCGAGCTCGACGGGCTCGACGGGCTCGACGTCGGGACGGTGCCGTCCCCGGTCGGCGGGGAAGCCTGCGGACCGCAGGCGCTGACGGCCGTCACGAGGAGCACCGCGGCGGCCGGGACGATCAGTCTCTGGTGCATGATCCGTTCTCCATCCTGGGAGGAGCGGCCCGGCGGGGTCGCTCGTCTCGACAGTCTGCGGTGACGCCGATCACAACATACCCCAGGGGGTATGCGGGAGCAAGAGGTGTGACGCCTCCGCGCCTCTCTGTGACGACGTCCGACCGACCCTCTGCTCCGCGGTCCGGGGCCGGCCCGTCCTGCCCCCGCCCACGGCGGGGCCGTCAGAGCGTCAGCCGCGGCCAGCCCTTCGTGTCCCGCAGGAGCTGCCGGTCGTGGGTGGTCAGCACCACGGCCGCGGCCGTGGCGGCGAGGGCCTCGGTGAGCTCGTCCACGAGGGCGATCGAGAGGTGGTTGGTCGGTTCGTCCAGCAGCAGCACGTGCGGCCGGGACGCCAGCACCACGGCCAGCTCGAGGCGCCGCCGCTGCCCGGCCGACAGCTCCGCCACGGGGCGTCCGCGGTCCCGCGCCGCCAGCAGTCCCAGGGACTCCAGGGGGGCCACCTCGTGCTCGGCCAGCCGGTCCGCGAGCACGAGCCGGACGAGCTCCTGCTCGTAGACCTCCTGGGCCGAGCGCGCCCCGTGCCGGACCCCGTCCTGCAGCAGGTGGCCGATCCGCGCCCCGGGGGCTGCGGTGCGCCGCCCCACGTCGGGAGCCAGCGCACCGGCGAGCACCTGCAGCAGGGTGGACTTGCCCGCCCCGTTGGGGCCTGCGACGACCAGCCGGTCCCCGGACTCCAGCAGCACGTCGACGGGCCGGAGCAGCCGGCCCGTGACCGCGACGCCCTCGGCGCGCACCAGCTCGACGCCGGGCAGCGCCGGCAGCTCCGGCACCGACAGCTCCAGCGGGGGCTCGGGGACGTCCACGCGGTGCCGCTCGAGGTCCTCCTGCCGGCGGTGCACCGAGCGGACGAGCCCCGGGGCGCGGGTGGCGCGGGTGTGCTTGCCGGTGCCCTTGTCCGGGCGCCATCCGTCGACCAGGCGGGAGCGGGCGCGCTGGAGGTTCCCGGCCAGCCGGGCGTGCTCGGCCTGCTGCTCCCGGTGGTCGTGGATCCACCGCGAGCGCTCGGCGGTCCGGCCGGCGCGCCAGCCCGCCACCCCGCCCCCGTACCACCGCGGGCGGCCGTCCCGGCTGGGGTCCAGGTCCAGGACGGTGTCCACGACCTGGCCCAGCAGCCGCCGGTCGTGGCTGACCAGGACCACGCCGCCGCGGAACTCGCGCAGCGCCGCCCCCAGGTGGGCCAGCCCCGCGGCGTCGAGGTGGTTGGTGGGCTCGTCCAGCAGCAGGAGGTCGTGGACGGTGCCGAGCAGGCAGGCCAGGCGCACCCGGTAGCGCTGGCCCACCGAGAGGGTGCCGAGCACCCGGGAGCGGTCGGTCACGGCGTGCAGGGCCTGCAGGGCGAGGTCCACCCGCCGGTCGGCGTCCCAGGCGTCGAGGGCCTGGGCGACCGCCAGCGCCTGTGCGTACTGCTCCGGGGCGCCCGGCCGGTCCGCGGCGAGGGCGCGGGCTGCGGCCTCGACCTGCGCCACCGCGGTGTGCTCGGCGGTGAGCTCGAGGTCCAGGAGGTCCCCCACGGTGCCCTCGGGCGGCACGGGCAGCTCCTGGTCGACCACGGCGAGCGTGCCGGTGCGGCGGACGGTGCCGGCGTCCGGGAGGAGGGCGCCCGAGAGCACCTCCAGCAACGAGGTCTTGCCGCGGCCGTTCTCCCCCACCACGCCGAGGCGGGTGGCGGGGGTGATCGTGAGGTCGAGCCCGTCCAGGACGGTGCGGGACCCGCGGACCACGCGGATCCCGGTGGCGGTCAGCTGGGCGTGCTCGCCCGCGGGCACGGCGGGACGGTGGACGGGAACGGCGGACATGCTTCCTCCGGGGTGCGGAGCCGCGCGCGGCCGGACGGCCGGGGCTCCTGACGAGGGGACGGGTGGGCAGGACGACGGAACGCCGCGGCGGACGCGCGGCGGGATCCGGAACCCGTCAGAGGAAGAAGTGGTGGAACATGGTCGCCCCAGGATAGCCCGGGTGGGCAACCACCGGGGGGCCCCGCCCGGATGAAACGATCGTTCCAGCACAAACCGAGTTGCATTAAACGATTGCGACATCTTGTGGCGGCGTCGATGAAACGCGGGTTCCATACCGTGGCTGTCGCCCTCCTCCCGCGCCACCGAAGGAACTCCCATGGCCACCACAGCCACCCCGCTCGACCGGCGACCGGCCGGCGACCGCCCGCGGTTCCGGATGCCCCACGTGTACGTGGTGCTCTTCGTCCTGTCCGGACTCGCCGCCCTGGCCACCTACCTCGTGCCGGCCAGCCGGTACGAACGCGTCCTCGGACCGGACGACCGCGAGATGATCGACCCGTCCAGCTACGGCGCCGTCGAGTCCTCGCCGACCTCCCTCGTCGACTTCGTCACCGCGATCCCGCGGGGGCTCGTCGACGCCTCGGAGGTCGTGTTCTTCACGTTCGTCATCGGCGGGACGTTCATGGTGCTCCGGCGCACGGGCATCATCGAGGCCGCCCTCGACCGCACCAGCCGGCGCTTCGCGTCCCGGCGGACGCTGCTGATCCCCGTGCTCATCACCGCCTTCGCCGTGATCGCCTCGCTGATCGGCACCCAGGAGCTCGCCCTCGTCTACATCCCGGTGATCCTGCCGGTCATGATCGCCCTCGGCTACGACTCCCTGACCGCCGTCGCCGTCGCCCTCGTGGGCACCACCGCCGGCTTCACGGCGGGCGTCCTCAACCCCATCAACACGGGGCTGGGCCAGCAGATCGCGGGTCTGGAGCCCTTCTCCGGACTCGGTCTCCGTCTCCTCGTGCTCCTGGTCCTGGTCGTCACCGGCTCCGTGTACGTCATGCGCTACGCCCGGAGGATCAGCCGCTCCCCGGAGCGGGGCCTGCTGCACGACGAGCCGGCCGAGGCGGAGAAGCGCCGCCTCTACGCCGACGGGCACTCCGGCGAGCCCCTCGTCCTCGCCCGGCGCCAGGGCGCCGCGCTGCTCACCGCCGCGCCGATCGTCGGCGTGCTGGTGTGGGGCGTGCTCACCCAGGGCTGGTTCTTCCTCGAGATGGCCGGGATGTTCATCGTCCTGTCGGTCGTCGTCGGGCTCGTGGCCGGCCTGTCCGTCAACGAGGTCTGCGCCGCCTTCACCGAGGGCATGCGGGACGTGCTCGAGGGCGCGATCATCGTGGGCGTCGCCCGCTCCGTCGCCGTGGTGCTGGAGGACGGCAACATCCTGGACACCGTCGTCCACGCCCTCGGCAACGCCGTGGACGCGCTGCCCGCCGCGCTCGCGGCGCTGGGCATGTTCGCGGTGCAGACCCTCTTCAACTTCGTGGTCCCCTCGGGCAGCGGCCAGGCCGTGGTGACCATGCCGATCATGGCGCCGCTGGCCGACCTGGTCGGTGTCACCCGCCAGACGTCCGTGCTCGCCTACCAGCTGGGCGACGGCCCGTCCAACATCCTCTACCCCACCTCCGGGTACTTCATGGCCGCCCTCGCGATCGGCGGCGTGCGGTGGGAGAAGTGGGTCCGGTTCTTCCTCCCGCTGTTCGGCATCTGGGTGGTGCTGAGCGCGCTGTTCCTGGTCTTCGCGCAGCTGACCCAGTGGAACGGCTGACACACTTCCCTGCCCTGCCCTGCTCCCCACCCGCCGACCCCGTCGAGTCCCCCGTGTGGTCGCAGTTCCCCCCGCTCGATCGGGGGGAACTGCGACCACACGGGGGACTCGACGCTCAGGGCAAGGTGGGTGTGGGGCCCCAGGTCAGGGGGTCCGGCGCTCCCGGAGGACGCCGGCCATCAGGGCCGCGACGAGCGCGAAGACCGGGACCACGAGCAGCGCCGCCCGCAGCCCCACGGCGTCGGAGAGCACCCCGACGGCCGGGGACAGGCCGAGGAAGCTGATCCGCATCAGCCAGCTGACCAGGGCCAGGCCCGTCCCGGTCCGCAGCCCGGGGATGTCGTCGGCGGCGTGGAAGGCCGCGGGCACGAGCGTGGCGCAGCCGAAGCCGGCCAGCGCGAAGCCCGCGACGGCCGGGCCCGGCGCCGGGGCGAGGACCACGAGCAGCATCCCGGCCGCGCTCAGCGCGGCGCCGGCGCGGACCACCGCGGCCCGGCCCCAGCGGTCGGTCATGGGGTCGCCGAGCATCCGGCCCACGAACTGCGCCGCCATGAGCGCCACGAGCCCGAGCCCCGCGGTGGCCAGCGGGGCGCCCAGCTCGGCGTTCAGGTACACGGCCGACCAGTTCTGCCCGGCGTCCTCGACCATCACCCCGGCCATCGCGATCACGGCCACGGGCAGGAGGCTGACGACGACGATGCGCCCCGCCGACCGCCGCCCCGTCCCGGCGGGCCCGGAGCCGGGGTCCGGCCGGGAGCCGGTGGTGCCCAGGCCCGTCGTCGTCGTGCCATCCGGAAGCGGATCCTCCGGCGGCGGGTCGTCCGAGCTGACCGTGCGCAGCTCCTGCCCCTCGGCCGGGCTCAGCGCGGCGCGCAGCGCCACGAGGGCGACCGCGCTCCACACGAGCCCGCTCGCCGGCAGGTGCCACCCCAGGGGCACGCCGAGGGCGAGCGCCGCGGTGCCCATGAGCCCGCCGACCACGGCGCCCAGGCTCCACAGGGCGTGCAGGGAGTTGATGATCGAGCGGCCGCGGGCGCGCTGGACCTCCATCCCCTGGGCGTTCTGGGCGGTGTCCACGTGGGCGTCCAGGGCGCCGCCCAGGAACATCGCCGCGAGGAACACCCCCGCGCCCAGCCCCGTGCCGGCGCCCAGGCCCGCCCCGGCCCCGGCGGCCGCGAGGCACACGGAGAGCAGGACGGTGCCCAGGGCCGCCACCCGGCCGGAGCCGAAGCGGCGGATCGCCCGGGCGGGGAGGGCGCCCACGAGGATCGCCCCGAGCGGGAACGCCACGACCAGCAGGCCGTAGAGGGTGTTGGAGAGCCCGAACGCGTCCTTGACCTCCGGCAGGCGCGGCAGCAGGTTGGCGTAGAGGGCGCCGTTGGTGAGGAAGAACGCGGACACCGCGATCCGGGCGCGCCGGACCCGCGCGGGGTCGAGGGCGGTGGTCTGGACGGTCACGTCCACGACTCTAAGGGCTGGGTTCCCCCGCCTCCGCCCCCGGCCCGCTGGAGTCAGGGGGCGACGGGCCGTCCAGGGCGTCGCCGAGGCGGTCCCGGAACCCGCGCACGGCCTCGGCCACCTCGTCCGAGCACAGCAGCCGCCACGGCACGTCCGCCGGGATCCAGGGCAGCGCCATCAGCAGCTCCGGGACGGAGCCGCCGGTGACGGTCCAGTCGACGGTGTCCCCGGGACCCTGCACCGCCGTGGCCGCCCACGGCCCGAAGTGCTCCCGGACCCGGTCCAGGCCCACGGTCATCCGCACCGTCAGCTCGTGCCGCGCGGCGTCCGCGCCGTGGGCGGCCAGGACGAACTCGGCGGCGTCCGCGGCGGGCAGCTCCCGCGGCGCGACGCGCACGGCGGTGCCCGCCAGCCTCCGCAGCCGGTCGATGCGGAACGTGCGCCAGTCGGCGCGGTCGGCGTCCCAGGCCACGAGGTACCACCACCGGTCCCGCGGGACCAGGGAGTGCGGCTCGACCAGCCGGGCGCTCTCCCGGCCCTGCCGATCGACGTAGCGGAAGCGCACCCGCTCGTGGTCGCGGCAGGCCAGGGCGAGCTGGGCGAGGACCTCGGTGGCCACGTGCGCGTCCGTGCGGGCCACCGGGACGGTGTGCGCCTGCAGCGCGGCGACCCGGCGGCGCAGGTGCCGCGGCAGCACCTGCTGGACCTTGGCCAAGGCGCTCAGCGACGTCTGCTCGCCGTCGCCGACGCCGTGCACCGCGGCGGTGCGCAGCCCCACGGCGATGGCCACGGCCTCGTCGTCGTCGAGCAGCAGCGGCGGGATGCTGGTGCCGCCGGCGAGCTGGTACCCGCCCGCCGTGCCGGGGCGGGCCGTGACCTCGTAGCCGAGCTCGCGCAGCCGGTCGATGTCCCGGCGCAGCGTCCGCTCGGAGACCGTCAGCCGCTCGGCGAGCTCGGGCCCGGACCAGTAGCGGTGGGTCTGCAGCAGGGACAGCAGCCGGAGCACCCGCGACGTCGGATCGGACATGACCCGCAATCTATGCCCCCCTGCGGACAGCTGGTGGCCTGAATGCGCTCTACCGTGGACCCATGAGCACCCCACCCATCATCAGCGCCCGCGGGCTGAGCAAGAGCTTCCGCGGGCCCGGCGGCCGGACCGTCGAAGCGGTGGCCGACCTGACCATGGACGTGGCGCCCGGCACGCTGACCGCGTTCCTCGGGCCCAACGGCGCGGGCAAGTCGACCTCGCTGCGCATGCTCACCACGCTGCTGCGGCCCACCGGCGGCACCGCCACCGTGTGCGGGTTCGACGTCGCCCGGCAGCCGGCCGAGGTGCGCGCCCGCATCGGCTACATCGGGCAGAAGAACGGGGCCGGGCAGTACCAGCGGGTCCGCGACGAGCTGCTCAGCCAGGGCGCCCTGTACGGGCTGAGCCGGGCGGAGACGCGGCGCCGCGTGGACGAGCTCGTGGAGGCGCTCGGCCTCGGCGACCTCGTCCGCCGGCCCACGATGAAGCTCTCCGGCGGCCAGCGCCGCCGCGTGGACATCGCCCTGGGACTGATCCCCGGCCCCCAGCTGCTCTTCCTCGACGAGCCCACGACCGGGCTGGACCCCCAGTCCCGCGCGCACCTGTGGGAGCACATCCTCGAGCTGCGCCGCCGCTACGGGACCACGCTGTTCCTCACCACCCACTACCTCGACGAGGCCGACCAGTTCGCCGAGCGGGTCATGGTCGTGGACCGGGGACGGATCATCGCCGACGACACCGCGTCCCGGCTCAAGACGGACCTGGCCGGCGACCGGATCGCCCTCACCCTGGACGCCGACCCGCCCGCCGCCGCGGCGGCCGTCCGGCGCGCGGCCGCCGCGGCGGGGCGGCGCCGAGCCGGAGGCGGTCCCGCCGGGGAGGGCACCCGCGTGGTCGTCGCGGTCGAGCACGGCGAGCGCGTGCTGCCCGCCCTGCTGCGCGAGCTCGACCGGGCCGGCCACGCCGTGCGGACCGCCGAGCTGACCCGCCCGACCCTCGACGACGTCTTCCTCCGGCTCACCGGCCGGAGCCTGCGCGAGGAGCGGGCCGACGCGTCCGAGACCGACCCGGCCGCCGAGGCCACGAGCGTGGGAGCACCCCGATGACCGCCGTTCCGACCACCCGCGAGTCCCCCGGCGGCACCGACCGGGCCCGCCCGGCAGGGATCGTCCACGACTCCGTCAGCGTCTTCGTCCGCGAGCTCCGGCCCGTGGTCCGGGATCCCTTCAGCCTGGTGTTCTCGCTCATGCAGCCGCTGATGTTCCTGGCCTTCTTCGGCCCGCTCCTGGGCGGGATGACCGGGCGGCCCCTCGACCAGGCGTTCCAGTGGTTCGTGCCGGGCATCGTGGTGATGATCGCGCTGTTCGGCACCGCGATGACCGGCTCGAACCTGCTGTTCGAGATCCAGTCCGGGGCGCACGAGCGGATGCTCGTGGCGCCGGTGACCCGCTCCGCGCTCATGGTGGGGCGCGCGTGCAAGGAGATGGTGCCGCTGGTCCTGCAGGCCCTGGTGCTCTCCGGGGTGGCCGCGTTCTTCGGCTTCCGCCCGTCCCTGCCCGGCATGGTGGTGGGCCTGGCGATCCTCGCGGTCTTCGGGGTGGGGCTCGGGGCGCTGAGCTACGCCCTCGCCATCGTCTCCCGGAACCGGGACTGGATGTTCTGGACCGTGCAGCAGGGGCTGCTGTTCCCGCTCATGCTGCTCTCCGGGATGCTCCTGCCGCTCGAGGCCGGTCCGGGGTGGATGCAGGTGCTCTCGCGGTTCAACCCGCTCACCTACATGGTCGACGCCGAGCGGGCCCTGTTCAACGGCCAGTTCGGTGATCCGGCCGTGGCCGCCGGGGCCCTCGCGGCGGTCGTGCTGGCCGCGCTGGGGCTGACCGTGGGGATCCGGGCGATGCGCAACAGCATCTGAGGGGCCCACCGGGAAGGTCGCCGGGAAGGTCGCCGGGAGGGTCGCCGCGGAGGTCGCCCGGTGACGCTCAGAGCCACCGCTTCCACTTGAACACCCCGTAGAGGGCCACCCCCATGCCCAGCATGGCCAGCAGCGCGAGCGGGTAGCCCAGCGTCCACGCGAGCTCGGGCATGTGCTCGAAGTTCATCCCGTACACCGTGCCCACCAGGGTCGGGGCGAAGAGGATCGCGGCCCAGGAGGAGATCCGCTTGACCTCCTCGCTCTGCGCCAGGGCCGACTCGGTGAGCCGCTGCATCTCGTCGTTCTGCCGCTGGCCCACCAGGGTCGCGTGCACCGTGAGGGCGTTCTGCAGGAGCACCCGGAACGCGTCCGCGCGCTCGGCCACCCGGATGGCGTGGTCCTGCACGTCCCGCAGCCGCTGCTGCAGCTCGAGGTCGAGCCCGTACTTCTCCGCCCCGTGCTGCAGGGCCTCCAGCATGGCCACCAGCGGGTGGACGGCGCGCTGGAACTCGATGACCTCCCGGGAGAGCTCGTAGACGCGGCGGGAGACGTCCCGGTCTGCGCCGAAGATCTCGTCCTCGATCTCGTCGATGTCGTTCTCGAGTCCCGCGACCACGGGGGCGTAGCCGTCGACCACTTCGTCCAGGATCCCGTACAGCACCGCCTGCGGGCCCGTGCCCAGCAGCTCCGGCGCGGCCTCCAGCCGGCGCCGGACCGCGGCCAGGTCAGGGGACTCGGCGTGGCGGACCGTGACCACGAAGTCGCGGCCCACGAACACGTGCAGCTCCCCGAACTCGACCTTCTCCACGTCGTCCAGGTAGCGGGCCGGGCGCAGCACCACGAAGAGGGTGTCCCCGAAACGCTCCAGCTTGGCGCGCTGGTGGCCCTTCAGGGCGTCCTCCACCGCGAGGTCGTGCAGCCGGAACTCCGCGGCCACGGACTGCACCTCGGCCGGCTCGGGGCGGTAGAGACCGATCCAGGCCATCCCGCCGCGCCCGCGCAGCGCCGCGTAGGTCTCGTCGAGGTCCTCCGGGGTCGACGTGCGCCGGCCCTCCACGTACACCACGTTGTCCACCAGCGTCACCGCGTGCCACCTCCCGTTCTGTCCGTCGCCCGTCCCGCCCCATCATGACAGGGCCCGTCCCCCGGGCCGGACCGGTGGGTGCGGCGCAGGTGGCGGGCGGGTGGTCAGCCCTTCACGGCGCCGCCGGTGAGCCCGGAGACGATGTAGCGCTGGAGGAACAGGAACAGCGCGACCACCGGGATCGCCGCCAGGATCGCCCCGGCGGTGAAGACGCCCCAGTTCTCCCCGAACTGCACGGAGACGAACTGATACAGCCCCACGGCCAGCGTGTACTTGTCCGGGTCCTGGAGCACGATCTGGGCCAGCAGGAAGTCCGAGAAGGACGCGATGAAGGACAGCATCCCGACCACCACGAGGATGGGGGTCACCAGCGGCAGGATCATCGTCCAGTAGATCTGGGCGTGCGAGGCGCCGTCGATCTCCGCGGCCTCGTCGAGGTCCTTGGGGATGGTGTTGAAGAAGCCGTACATCAGGAACGTGTTGGCGCCCAGCGCCCCGCCCAGGTAGACGGCCACCAGTCCCAGCCGGGAGTTCAGGCCCATGAACGGGTAGACCCCGGAGATCGCGAACAGCAGCAGGAAGATCGCCACGAACGCCAGCAGCTGCGGGAACATCTGGATGACCAGCAGTGCCAGCAGCCCGCCCTTGCGGGAGCGGAAGCGGAACCGGGAGAACGCGTAGGCGGCGGCCGCACCCATGAGCACGGTGCCCACGGCCGTGGTGACCGAGACGAACAGCGAGTTCCCGAACCAGGTCAGGTAGGGGTTCTGCGGGTCGTTGAGCAGGTTGGTGTAGTTGGCGCCGGTGACGTCCGAGAACAGCTGGTTGGACCCGAGCAGGGAGCCCGAGGCGGACAGCGAGGCCGAGAAGGCGTAGACCAGCGGGAAGAGGGCGAAGACGCACGCGGCGATCGCGGCGAGGTGCTTCCACCCGCCGCGGGCGGAGCGGCGGCGCCGGCGGGGCCGGGGAGCCCCGGGTGCGGCGCCGGGAGGCCGCAGCGTGTCCGTCGGCTGGAGGGTGGTCGGGGTTCCGGCGGACGGCGCGGCCGCGGCGGCGGCCCAGGGGGCGCGGTCCGTGCCGTCGGGGCCGGGGCGGTCGCCCGGGGTGGGTGCGGTGGGAGTGGACATGTCAGCTGATCTCCTCGAGAGCCTTGCTGCGGCGGAACGTCAGCGCGGAGATGACGGCCACCATGATGAAGATGAGGATGGACAGGGCGGAGGCCAGACCGTAGTCGTTGGTGCCGCCGGCGAACGCGATCTTGTAGACGAACGAGATGAGGATGTCCGTGGCGCCCACCCCGGTGGTGGACTCCAGGTCCTGGGGACCGCCGCCGGTGAGCAGGTAGATCACGTTGAAGTTGTTGAAGTTCATGGCGAAGGACGCGATGAGCAGCGGGCCCACGGCCACCATGAGCATGGGCAGGGTGATCGCCCCGAACTGGCGCACCGGCCCCGCACCGTCCATCTCGGCCGACTCGTAGAGCTCTCCCGGGATGGCCTGCAGGGCGCCGGTGGTCACGAGGAACATGTACGGGAAGCCCAGCCAGAGGTTGACCAGCAGCAGCGAGAGCTTGGCCAGCCAGGGGTTCTCGAGCCAGGGCACCCCGGCGCCGCCCAGCAGGACCTGGTTGACGAAGCCGAAGT
Source organism: Kocuria rosea (assembly GCF_006094695.1). Lineage (NCBI taxonomy): Bacteria > Bacillati > Actinomycetota > Actinomycetes > Micrococcales > Micrococcaceae > Kocuria > Kocuria rosea. The sequence goes on from NZ_CP035103.1 coordinate 3,656,722, forward strand.
CCGCGTTGAGCAGACCGGCCCAGATCAGGATGGACAGGAAGGCGGGGAAGGCGTACGGCAGGAAGATGACGGCCCGGTAGACGTTGCGGAACCTCAGCTTCTCGTCGTTGAACAGGATCGCCAGGAGCAGCCCCAGGAAGAAGGTCAGCGCCACCGAGAGGATCGCGAAGGCGAAGGTCCACAGGGTCACGGAGACGAACGGGCCGCCCAGGACCTCCGGGTCGAAGATCGCCCCGAAGTTGTCCAGGCCCACGAAGACCCGCCAGCCCGGTCGCAGGGCCTCGCCGTCGGCGCTGACGAACGCGCCCTCGCCGTTGTTCGCGTACACGGTGCCGTCGTCGGCGACCATGGCGTCGGCCGCCTCGTCGTGCACGAGCGTGGGCTCGTAGGCGTAGGCCGTCCGGCCGTCGTCGGTGCGCAGCACGCCCTCGGCCTCCTGCTCGCCCACGGGCACCCGCAGGTCCGCCAGCTCGCCGGCGGCCGCCACGACGCCCCCGTAGTCGAGGATCTCGTAGCCGGGCGCCTCAGCGACGCGCCCGTCGGCGGCGGTCGCCCCCTCGAGCGGCGCGAGCGGCTCGCCGGTGGTGCCCACGAGCACCTGGCCGTCGCGCACCGTGGCCAGGGCCAGGCCGTCGGCGCCCTCGAGCACCGTGACCGGGTAGGCCCCGGAGCCCTCGATCCTCTGCTCGTACGTGGTGGTGAGCTGCGTGATCGCCGCGTCCTTCGTGGCGTTGTGGCCGTCGCCGTAGTTCGTGAACGCCGTGGCGGCGGTGTAGATCAGCACGAAGATCTGGAACACCAGCAGGAAGATCAGCCCGGGGAACAGGTACTTCGCGGGCAGCAGCTTCCTGGTCGGCAGGAAGTACACGAGATCGGCTGCGATCAGGGCGACGACGAGGAAGGCCAGGATGCCCCAGCTGCCGGCGGCCCAGGCCGCCAGGATGCCGAAGAGGCCGAACGCGTTGATCAGCGCCATCAGGACCAGTTTGACCACGAAGCCCACGCCGAATCCGCGGGAATGGGCGTGCTGGAGCTCGAGGGGGGCGCCGAGGCCGGCGCCCCCGCCGGTCGCTCCGGGGGCGGCGGTCCCGCCCCGGATGGGGGTGCGCGTGCTCATCAGATCTGTCCTTCGATATTGTCGATCATGCGGTTCCACAGCTCCACGGGGTCCCCGCGGCCGTCCACGACGGCGTTCTGCGTCGTGCCCCAGAAGCTCCACACCGCGCCCATCTCGGGGATGGCCGGCATGGGCAGACCCGTCTCGGCGATCTCCGCGTAGGCGGAGCGCAGCGGGTCGCCCTGCATGCGGTCGACGGCCACCTGGCTGGCGGGGGGCCGGCCCGTGCTCTCGTACATGGCCGTCTGCGCCTCGGGGCGGGTGAGGTAGTTGGCGGCGAAGTCCTGGGCCGCCATCGGGTTCTGCGCGTTGGCGTTGACGAAGAACGCCTGGACGCCCACGAACGGGCGGGCCTCCTCGCCCCCGGCCGGGGGCACGGGCAGGACGCTCACGTCCATCCCGGCGGCCTCGACATCGGTCAGCTCCCACGGGCCGCCCAGGTGGAAGGCGGACTCGCCGTTGAGGAAGGACTCCTTGGCGATGTCCGGGGTCATGGAGGTGCGCAGGTCCCCGGAGGCTCCGAGCTCCTGCAGGTAGCGGGCGAACTCGTTGCCGTCCTCGCCCCCCATGGTGAGGTTGCCGGTGTACTCCCCCTCCGCGGTGCGCTCGAACACCTCGGCCCCGAACGAGGTCTGCAGGGCGTAGAGATGGTACGGGTCGCCGGCCTCGGGCGACTGGCTCACCGTGAAGGGGTACTCGATGCCCCGCTCCTCCATGAGCCGGTGACCGATCGCCCGTAGCTCGTCGAACGTGGCGGGGTCCTGGGCGGCGAGCTCGTTGTTGCGCAGCATCGCCACGTTCTCGATCGCGTACGGCACCCCGTAGCTCACCCCGTCGTAGACCACGGCCTCCCGGGCGTTCTCGGTGAAGTCCTCCGCCCGGTCCCCCATCTCCACGGGGACGACGACGCCGTTGGACGCCAGCTGCCCGAGGTTGTCGTGCGGCGAGACGATGATGTCGGGGGCCTGCCCCGTGGGCGACTGGGAGATGAAGTTGGAGATCGCCTGCGCGTTGATCTCCCGCTGGACGAACTCCACCTCCACCCCGGTGTCGGCGGTGAATTCCTCGGCGATCTGCTGGAGGGCGGGGATCTCGTCGGATCCCGCCTGGATCTTGATGCTGCCCGGCCCGCCGGCCAGGCCGGCGACCCCGGCCGTGGGCGCCGACGAGCACCCCGCGAGCAGGAGCACGGCACCGACGGCGCAGGCCGCCCGGTGGAGGTGTTTCATGGTGGGGTTCCTCGATGTCTTCCGTGGTCGCGCGGTCGCGACGGCCGTCGGTCTGCGGGGGTGGTGCGGGTCGGTGGGGCTGCTGCCGCCGGGGGCTTCACCCGGGAGGTGAGTTGGCTCACTACTGTAAGCGTTACCACCACGGCTGTCCACACCCGATACAGCACCCGCCTTGCCAATGCACTCGATGTGATAGCGCTTCCAGTCTGTGGGGATCCGCTCTACGATGGACCGCATGTCCACGACCTACGGTGCGCTGCAGTCCCTGCGCCTCACACCCGTCCACGACCGCGACCAGGAGCCGAAGTGGTGGCGCTCCTCGGTGATCTACCAGGTGTATCCCCGCTCGTTCCGGGACCTCGACGGGGACGGTGTCGGCGACCTCGCCGGCATCACCGCCGAGCTGGGACAGCTGGCGGAGCTGGACATCGACGCGATCTGGCTCTCCCCCTTCTATCCCTCCCCGCAGCTCGACGGCGGCTACGACGTGAGCGACTACTGCGACGTCGACCCCTCCTTCGGCACCCTCGCGGACTTCGACGCACTGGTCTCGGCCGCGGACGCCCTGTCGATCCGGGTGATCATCGACCTCGTGCCCAACCACTGCTCGCAGGAGCACGTCCTGTTCCGGCAGGCCCTCGCGGCGGGTCCCGACGCCCCGGAGCGCGACCTGTTCGTCTTCCGGGACGGCCGCGGCGCGTCCGGGCAGCTGCCCCCCAACAACTGGCAGTCCCACTTCGGGGGCCCGGCCTGGACCCGGGTGACCGAGTCCGACGGGCAGCCCGGCCAGTGGTACCTCCACCTGTTCGACTCGTCGCAGCCCGACTTCAACTGGGACAACGAGCTGGTCCGCCAGGAGTTCGAGCGGGTGCTGTGCTTCTGGCTCGACCGCGGCGTCGCCGGCTTCCGGGTGGACGTGGCGCACGCGCTCATCAAGGCGGAGGGCCTCCCGGACTGGGACGGGCGGGCCGACGGGGGGAGCATCCCGGGCTACCCGTTCACCGACGCCCCGATGTTCGGGCAGCCGCAGATCCACGACATCTACCGGCGCTGGCGCGAGGTGCTCGCGGAGTACGACGGCGAGCGGATCCTCTGCGCCGAGGCGAGCGTGGACCCGCTGGACCGCCTGGCCGACTGGGTGCGCCCCGACCAGATGCACCAGACGTTCAACTTCTCCTACCTGGCGGCGCCGTGGGACGCCGCGGAGCTGCGCCGGATCATCACCTCCTCCCTCGAGGCGTTCGACGCGGTCGGGGCCCCCACCACCTGGGTGCTGTCCAACCACGACGTCGTGCGGCACCCGACCCGCCTGGCGCTGACCGCGGACTCCCCGCGCCCGGGTGACGGCCGCGGGCCCGAGGACGAGCAGCCGGACCACGTGCTGGGCACGCGGCGGGCACGTGCCGCGTCCCTGCTCATGCTCGGCCTGCCGGGCGGCGTGTACCTGTACCAGGGGGAGGAGCTGGGCCTGCCGGACCACACGACCCTCCCCCACGACGTCCGCCAGGACCCGACCTACCACCGGACCGGCGGGAGCCGGCTCGGCCGTGACGGCTGCCGGGTGCCGCTGCCCTGGACCAGCACCGGGGCGTCCCTGGGCTACAGCGCCACGGGCGAGGCCTGGCTCCCGCAGCCCCAGGGCTGGGCGGAGCTCTCGCGCGAGGCGCAGCGCCACGACCCGGCGTCCACGCTGTCCCTCTACCGCTCCGCGCTGGCGCTGCGGCGCGAGCACGGGCTCGGCTCGGGCTCGCTCGCGTGGGCGGAGGACCTCACGGGCCCGGAGTGTCTCGGGCTCGTCAACAACGGCGTCCTGGTGCTGCTGAACACGGGCTCCGCCCCGGTCGAGCTGCCGGACCTGCCGGTCCTGCTCCGCAGCGGGTCCCCGGCCTCCGCGCCGCATATCCTGGACCCGGAGGAGTGCGCATGGCTGCAGACGGAGGACCCCGGCACGACCGGACGATGAACCCACCCCGGCTCCAGGACGTCGCCGCGCGGGCGGGCGTGTCCACCGCGACCGTCTCCCGCGCGCTCAGCGGCAAGGGGCACGTCTCGCCCCGCGCCCGGGCCCGGGTCCGCGAGGCGGCGCAGGAGCTGGGCTTCGTCGTGTCCTACCACGCCTCGAGCCTGGCGAGCGGCCGGAGCCGCAACATCGGGGTGGTCCTCCCCCACGTCGACCGGTGGTACTTCTCCACCGTCCTCGAAGGAGTGGCCGGCGCGCTCATGGAGGCCGGGTACGACCTGACCCTCTACAACTTCGAGGGGGACCGCTACCGGGAGACCGTGCTGACCGACTTCCTGCTGCGCAAGCGCCTGGACGCGGCCGTGGCGGTGTCCCTGCACCTGGACCCGGCGGAGACGGAGCAGATGTTCGCCGCCGGCATCCCCCTCGTCGGGGTCGGGGGCCCGCTGGTGGGGGCGCCCACCATCAGCATCGACGACCTCGACGTCGGGCGCCGCGCGACGCAGCACCTCATCGGGCTGGGCCACCGGCGGATCGCGCACCTCGGCGGGGCCGAGGAGGGCAGTCGCTACTTCCCCATGTCCAGCGACCGCCGGGACGGCTGGGAGCAGGCGATGGCGGACGCCGGGCTGGCCGTGGAACCCGCGTGGTCGCTCGTCGCGGACTACACGTTCACCGACGCGTACCAGCAGGCCAAGAATCTCCTGGCGGACCCCGCCGACCGCCCGACCGCCATCTTCGCCTCGTCCGACGAGATGGCGGCCGGGACGATCCTGGCGGCGCGGGACCTCGGGCTCACCGTGCCCGGGGACCTGTCCGTCATCGGCGTCGACGCCCACCCCATCGGGGAGGCCTTCGGCCTGACGACCCTGGACCAGCACGCCCGGCAGCAGGGCACCCGCGCTGTGGAGCGGCTCCTCGAGCACCTGGCCGGAGGGAGCCGCGAACCGTCGAACGAGCTCTTCCCGGCCCACTTCGTCGCCCGCTCCTCCACCGGCCCGGCCCCGGCCTCCGACCACCGCCCCTGACCCGGCGGTCGGCGCGGAGGGAGCGCAGGACGGGCCGGTCAGGCCACGGTGAAGGTCCGCTCGTGCCACCCGGAGGCGCCGTCCGGGGCGGGCGGGGCCTGCTCGGCGGTCTGGACGGTCCCGTCCCGGTCCACGGCCCGCACCCGCGCGGTGTGCCGGCCGCCCGGGAGGTCGGCGCGCAGGACCCACTGCCGCCAGGTGTCGTCCGTGCCCACGGAGCCCAGCTCGGCGTCCTGCCACGGCCCCCCGTCCACGCTGACCTGCACGGCGGCGATCCCGGTGTGCTGGGCCCAGGCCGTGCCGGCGAGGACCGCGGGCCCGGCCTCCGTGCGCCCGCCCTCGGCCGGCACCTCGATGCGGGAGGACATCTTGATCGGTCCCCGGGCCGTCCAGCCGCGCGAGGTCCAGTACGCCTCCGCCCGGTCGAAGCGGGTGACCTCGAGGTCCACGACCCACTTGGTCGCCGAGACGTAGCCGTAGAGCCCCGGCACGACCATCCGCACGGGGTACCCGTGCTCGAACGGCAGCGGCTCCCCGTTCATGGTCACCGCGAGCAGGGAGTCCCGGCCGGGGTCGGTCAGGGCCTCGAGCGGGGTGCTCGCCGTGAACCCGTCCTCGGAGGTCGAGAGCACCATGTCCGCCTCGGCGGAGGGCCCGGCCTCGGCGAGCAGGTCCCGGATCGGCACGCCGGTCCACACCGCGTTGCCCACGAGGTCGCCGCCCACGGGGTTGGACACGCACGCCAGCGTCACGATCCGCTCGAGGAGCGGCCGGGCCGTGAGGTCGTCGAAGCGCAGCGTCAGCTCGCGCTCCACCATGCCGTGGATGCGCAGCTCCCACGCGTCCACGTCGATGCGCGGCACGGACAGGGCCGTGTCGATGCGGTAGAAGTCGTCGGCGGGCGTGAGCCAGGGCTCCACGTCCGCCACGCCGAGGTCGGCCCCGGCGGGGACCGGGTCCCGCACGGCGGGGGCGGGGATCCGCAGCAGGTCCCGGGCGGCGGGCGCCCGGGCCGCGGCCGCGGCCGCCCAGCGTCCTGCGACACCGGCGGCGGCGCCCAGCACGGCGGCGGCCGCGGAGACCCGGACGAAGCCGCGGCGGTCGAGGGCGGCGCCGGGCTGTGCGGACGGAGCGGTGCGGCGGGTGAGCACCGTCAGGAAGAGTGCCCCTGCCCCCGTGCCGACGACGACGGGGACCGTGTCCGCCACGGTCGGCCCCGCCCGCGTCAGCACCGCCAGCAGCCCGAGGAGCCCCAGCACGCCGAGCAGCACCGTGCCCATCGGCGGGTTGGCGCGCTGGGCCGCCCCGATGCCCGTGCCGACCGCCACGAGTCCGGCGGCCATGACGAGCAGCAGCACGAGCTTGTCCGCGGTGCCGAACAGGGCGATCGCCGCGTCCTTGACCGGCGCCGGGACCGCGTCCACGATCACCCCGCCCACCGCCGTGAGGGGCGCGCCGACCGGCCCGGTCACCCAGGCGAGCAGCTCGGCCAGGCCCACGGCGAGCGCGGTCGCGGCGACGCCCGCGAGGATCCAGGGGCCGAGGTCGACGGGGGCCCGTCGTCGTCGCCCGGTGTCCGGACGGTCCGCGGTGGAGGTCATGCGCGTCAGCGTGTCATGGGGCCCTGGGATCAGCCTGGGCGAGCGCGGCCCCGAACCGCTCGAGCGCATCCTGGCCCACGACGTCCCCCGGCAGCAGGGGGACCTGCAGCAGCGGGACGCCCGGGAGGGCGCCGCGCAGGGTGGCGACGTGCACCTCCTCCAGCGCGCGGCGCTCGGCGAGGAAGTCCCCGGCGTCCGCCGGGGAGCGCTTGTTGACCACGAGGGCCCCCACGTGCACGCCGGCGCGGACCAGCTGCTCGTGCAGCTCCGCGGTCTCGAGGACGGGCAGCCGTTCGGCCGCGAGGACGATGACGAAGCTGCAGCGCTCGGCGTCCACCAGCACCTCGCGCAGGGCCTCGAAGCGCTCGCGGCGGCGCAGCAGGATCCGCCGGATCTCGAGGTCCCGCTCCTCGCGGGGGTCCCGGGGCCGGCCGGTGCCCACGATGCTCTCGCTCGCGGCGTCCCGGTCCTCGAGGCCGCGCAGGGCGGCCCCGAACTTCTCCGCCCTCCCGCGGCGCCGCAGCAGCCCCTCGGTCCAGGCGGACATGATCTCGGGCAGGGCCATGAGCCGGGCGGTGTGCCCGGAGGGTGCGGTGTCGAAGACGATGAGGTCGTAGTCGTCCAGGCCCGTGTCCACGAGCTCCGCGATCCGCTCGAGCACCGCCGACTCGTGGGTGCCGGGCGAGTCCCGGGCGAGCTCCATGTGCTTGTCGACCTCGGCGGCGAGGTGCTCGGGCATCAGCCGGCGGATGGTGGCGCCCACGGCGGCGAGGTGGGCGTCGGTCGTGGCGACCGGGTCCACCTCGATGCCGTCGAGGGCGCCGCCGCCGAGATCGCGGGCCAGCGGGGTGATCCGGTCACCCACCGGGCGCTCCCACAGGTGCCCGAGGTTGTGGGCGGGGTCGGTCGAGACGACGAGCACCCGGCGGCCGGCGCGGGCCTGGGCGAGGGCGGTGGCGGAGGCGACGGCGGTCTTGCCGACGCCGCCCTTGCCGCCCACGAACAGGACCCGGCGGGCGGCGGCGAGCTCTAGCAGCATGAGATGTGCTCCAGGGGCGAGCGCTCCATGCCCATCCGCCGGTGCCAGTCGTGGAACCGGTCGTAGACCACGGGCAGCAGCTCCACGGTGTAGTAGCTGGCGGGGTTGGGCACGCCCAGGGCCTCGGAGAGGACCAGCATCATGAACAGGTCCTCCTCGTCGCGCTGGGCGCGGGCGAAGGTGCGCCGGTAGGGCGCCACGTAGAACTCGTGCAGGCCCGCACCGAGGCGGGCCTGCACGGAGCGCAGCCGGTCGAGGGCCCTCACCGGCTCACAGGGAGCGGTTCTCCCCGGCCGAGGTGCTGACGGTCTCCTCGTCCAGCTCGGGCGGGCTCTTCCGGGCCGCGTTCATGGCGGCCACGGACTCCACGATGACCCACAGGGCCGCGATCAGGATGATCACGTCGAGCACGAGCAGGAACCAGTTCTCGGCGGCCCAGAACTGCCCCAGCTGCACGATCAGCGCGTAGACGGACATCACCAGCAGGAACACCAGCGGCACCAGCACGGGCAGGACCGGGCGGCCCTTGCGCAGCAGGATCACCGCGATCATCGACAGCGTCAGACCGGCCAGCAGCTGGTTGGAGGTGCCGAACAGCGGCCAGATCAGCATGCCGCCGGAGCCGTCCGCGCCGGCGCTGAAGGTCAGCCCCATGGCCACCGCGAGGACGATGAGGGTGGAGACCACCTTGCCGATGCTGACGCCCATGATGTGCCCGGCCTCCTGCACCACGAAGCGCTGCAGGCGGATGCCGGTGTCCATCGTGGTGGCCGCGAAGAGCACGGCCATCGTGGCGAGGATGGTCGCGCTCAGCGACGGCGGGATGCCCAGCCCGGAGTTGACGACCGAGGCGCCGCCCTGGACGAACGCGGCCACGCCGCCCTGGCCGAACGCGCTGTACACGGCCTCCCAGTCGGCGAGGGTGCGGAACCCGGCGGTGGTCGCGATGATCGCGCCGAGTGCCAGCAGGCCCTCGCCCACGGCGCCGAAGTAGCCGACGAAGCGGGCGTCCGTCTCCTTGTCCAGCTGCTTGGAGGACGTGCCCGAGGCCACGATCCCGTGGAACCCGGAGATCGCGCCGCAGGCGATGGTCACGAACAGCAGCGGCACGATGCTCGGCGTGCCCTCGGGCACGGAGGTGTTGAACGCGGGCGCCACCACGGTCGGGGCGGAGATCAGGACGGCGCCGTAGAGGATGCCCAGGGCGATGAACAGCTGGAGGCCGTTGATGTAGTCGCGCGGCTGCAGCAGCATCCACACGGGCAGCACGGACGCGATGCCCGCGTAGACGAAGAGCACCACGATCCAGAACGCGTTGGCCGGCAGGCCCAGGACCGTCTCCGGCAGGACCACCGGGAAGCGGTCGCCGAGCAGGATGAGGGCGTAGAGCGCCACGACGCCGACCACGGACACGACGGCGAGGTTCCACTTGTAGCGGTAGACCGCCTGGCCGATGAGCAGCGCTACCACGATGGCGCCCCACGTGGGGATGACCGAGGTGGGGGTGCCGACCAGCAGGTTGGAGATCACCACGGCGAACGCGGCGTTGACCATGAGCAGCACGAGGAAGATCACGACCAGGAACAGGTTGCGGCCGCGGTGGCCGATGTACTGCCCGGACAGCGAGCCGATGGACTTGCCACGGTGCCGGTTGGACGCCCACAGGGCGCCGAGGTCGTGCACGCCGGCGAAGAAGACGGTGCCGAGGGTCACCCAGAGGAAGGCGGGCACCCAGCCCCAGATGACGGCGATGGCGGGGCCGACGATGGGGGCCGCACCGGCCACGGAGGTGAAGTGGTGGCCCCACAGCACGTACTTGTTGGTGGGGACGTAGTCCACGCCGTCGCCGAGCTCGTGGGCGGGGGTGACGAAGGAGTCCTGGAGCTGGTAGATCCGGCGGGCCACGAACTTCGAGTACAGGATGTACCCGAGGATCATCATGGCCACACCGACCACGGCGAGGACGATGGAGTTCATGTCGCTCCGATCTCTGGGGAGGTGGGTGGATGTCCGCTGGATCACCATGCTACCGCCGGGTGACCGGGATCACGGACCGCCCGCGCACGCTCCGCCACGGTCCCGCAGGGGGCGGAGCGGGGCGCGCCGACGACCTACATCGGCTCCCCCGGGGTCATGATCGCGAAGGACTCCCGGTCCGGGCCGGCCACGACCGCCAGCCGCCCGTACGCGAAGTCGAAGGGGTCCTCCATGACCGCTCCGCCGGCGTCGCGCACCCGCTGGACGGCCGCGTCGACGTCGTCGACCTGGAAGCAGACCGACCAGACCGCGGGAGCGTTCTCCGCCGCGGGGTCGGTCCCGCCGATGCCGCCGGCCGGGCGGTCCCCGTGCGGCACCGTGAACGTGGCGTAGGCGACGCCGTCCTCGCCGATGTCCTCGTAGTGGTAGCCGAAGACGTGGGCGTAGAAGTCGCGGGCGGTGTGGTGGTCGGGGGTCATGAGGTCGCACCAGGCGACGCTGCCGGGCACGTCGAGCACGGCGAAGCCGATGTGCTCCCCGGCCTGCCACATCCCGAAGGACGCCCCGGTGGGATCCTGCCAGACGCCCATCCGGCCGGCCCCGCCCACCTCCACCGGCTCCATCAGCTGGGTGCCGCCCGCGGCGAGGACCCGCTCGGCGCAGAGGTCGATCCGGTCCGAGGCGAGGTAGACCTGCCACACGTGCGGGACGCCCGTCAGGTCCGGGGCCGCCGGGGAGAGCCCGGCCACGGGTCTCCCGCCGACCAGGGCGTTGCGGTACCCGCCGTGCTCCGGCCGCGGCTCGTCGTACTCCCAGCCGAGCACCGCACGGTAGAAGTCCTGCGTGCGGCCCGGATCGGACGCGGTCAGATCGGCCCAGCAGGGGGTTCCGGCGGGCCACGCTTCGTTGCGCTGTGTCATGACGGGCTCCTTCCGACACGGCCAGGGTACGCCGCGCCCCCGGGGCCCACAGGAGCCGCCCGGGGGATCGTTACCCACCTGCGCCCGCGCCCCGCCTCTGCCCCGCGAGGTCGCAGCCGACGGCCACCGCGCCCGGCTGCGTGGCCGTCGGCTGCGACCTCGGCGCCGCCGGGGCCGACTCAGCGGGGTGGGTCCCCGGAGATCCACTCGCCCCGGCGCATGACGGCCTCCAGCCGGAGGTCCTCCCCCCACGACCAGGAGGTCCGCGAGCGCGCCCGCCGTCAGGCTCCCGGCCTCCCCGGCCAGGCCCAGGACGCGGGCCGGGACCACGGTGGCCGAGCGCAGCGCGTCCCCGAGGGGGACACCCGCCGCGACCGTCCGGCGCAGGACCTCCAGCATCGTGGCCGTGCCTCCGGCGATCGAGCCGTTGGAGACCAGGGAGGCCACCCCGTCCTGCACCCGCACCTCCGCCGCACCGAGCGTGTAGGTGCCGTCCGTCAGCCCGGTCGCGGCCATCCCGTCGGTGACCAGCGCGATGCTGTCCGCGCCGGCCAGCTCGAACGCCCACCGCACGATGCCGGGGTCCAGGTGGGTGCCGTCCGCGATGAGCTCGACGACGGCCCGGCCCTGCGCCGCGGCGCGCAGACAGGCCGGCACCGGCCCGGGCGACCGGTGGTGGATGGCGGGCATGGCGTTGAACAGGTGCGTCACCGTGGGCGAGCGGGGCGGGCCGTCCCCGGGGGCATCGCGGAGCAGGCCCTGCAGGTGGCGCAGCGCGTCGTCGACGGTCGCGGTGTCCGCGTCGGTGTGCCCGAGGGAGGGGACTACGCCGTGGTCGACGAGCAGCTCGGCCAGGTCCCGGGAACCGGGCAGCTCCGGGGCGAAGGTCATCGTCCGGAGCGTCCCCGCCGCGGCGGCGACGAGGTCGGCGGCCAGCCCGAGGTCCGGTTCCAGCATCCATGCGGGGTCCTGCGCCCCGCACCGGGCCGTGGACAGGAACGGGCCCTCGAGGTGGATCCCGGCGATCAGCCCCTCCCCGGTGAGCGCCGCCAGCAGCGGCACGGCGCCCAGCAGGTCCTCCCGTGAGGCCGTGACCAGGCTGGCCACGAGCGTCGTGGTGCCCTGGCGGTGGACGTGCTCGAGGGTGGCGCGGATCTCCTCCTCCGCCGAGGAGGAGAAGTCCGCGCCGAAACCACCGTGGCAGTGCACGTCCACGAGTCCCGGCAGCACCGTCTGCCCGGGGCCCAGGACGTGGTGCTCCCCCGGGTCGCCACCGGGGTGGCCGGACCGCGGCCCGGCGTGGACGACGCGATCCCCCTCGACGACCACGAGACCGTCCGGGTGCTCGGTGTGCCCCGTGTGCACGCGGCCCGAGAGGACCGTCCTGCGCGGGGAGTCCTCGGTGACCAAGGGCCTCTCCTCCTTCCGGTGGTGCGGGACGTCGAACCGGCGGGGGGGCTACCGGACCAGCCCGTTCGGGGACCGCGGGATCGCGAGGTCGGCGACGATCGGCAGGTGGTCCGACGCGGAGGTGCGCACCACGTGCGCGGCCCGCGGCCGCACGTCCTCGGACACGAGGACGTAGTCGATCCGCAGGCCGGCGTCCTCGACCGGGGCGCCGTCGGGAGCGAAGGTGTAGGCGTCGTCCTGGCCCAGGGCCGCGAAGACGTCCGTGAACACCTCGAACAAGCCCTGCAGCTCCGGGGCGTCGGGTTCGGCGTTGAGGTCCCCGACGACCACCGCCGGGCGCGAGCTCTCGCCGGTGATCTGCAGGATCTCCCGGGCCTGCAGCTCGCGCTGCTCGGCGCGCTGGTGGTCGAGGTGGGTGCTGTAGAACCCGACGTGGTGACCCTTCACGTTGATCACCGCCTCCAGCAGACCGCGCTGCTCGGTGGGCTGCTCCGCGTACTCGATGCTGGTCAGCAGATGGTTCTCGGAGTCGATGATCGGGTGCTCGCTGAGGATCGCATTGCCGTACCGACTGTTCTCGGTCCGCCCCTCGGCGGGCGCTGCGTCCAGGTTCGCGCCGTAGACGTAGTGCATGTCCAGGAGCTCCGCGAGGCGGGCCGCCTGGTCCTCGAAGTCGCTGCGCGAGGACCAGGCGTCGTCGACCTCCTGCAGCCCGATCACCTCCGCGCCCGACGCCTCGATCACGGCGGCGGTGCGCTCGAGGTCCAGCACGTCGTCCCCGTCCGCGCCGTGGTGGATGTTGAAGGACATGACGCGGAGGTCGGTGCTGCGGTCCGGGCCGTGGCCCGGGGCCGCCGCGGCGGGGGACGCGCCGAGCGCGCCGGCGGTCACGAGCAGGGCGGCCGCGGATCCCACGGCCATCAGCTTCTTCATCATGAGGTGCTCCTTGTGCAGGGGGTGGGGATGGGTGGTCGTTCGTGGACGGGGAAGAGCCGCCCCTCCGTCAGCAGGTCCGCCAGGGGCACCGGGCTCGCGATCTCGCCGACGAAGCTGCCGTCCACCCCGTTCTGGAAGCCGAAGACGATCCACTGGCCGTCGCGTCTGCGGACCAGCTGGGCGGCGTAGACGCCGGGCACGAAGAAGCTGGAGCTCCGTTCGAGCTCCCACGGCCCGAGCCGGCCGGCGCCGGGGGCGATCCAGGTCCCGGTGCTCGTCTCCGAGAACGGGATACCGGGCGCCAGCCGCGGGAGGCAGGAGAAGATGAGCACTGCGGTCCCGTCCACGACCTGGGACTGGACGACCTCCATCTCCCCGAAGCCGGCGGGCGCGGTCAGCGGGGGGCGGACCGTCCAGTGCTCCAGGTCGTCGCTCACGGCGTGGCCGACCACGCCGCGGGCGTCCGGGTCCCCCGTGGCGGCCCGTGCCGTCACGAGCATCTGCCACTGCCGGCTGTCGTCGTCGTAGAAGACGAAGGGGTCCCGCCACGCCTCGTCCGGCCACGTGCCCTCCCCGAGCTTCTCGTACCAGCGGGGGTCCGCCTCGAGCGGGCCCGCACCGGTGCGTTCCCAGCTGATCAGGTCGTCCGAGACGGCCGATCCGATGCGCTGCCGCAGCCCGTCCTCGGCGCGGCTGACACCGGTGTAGAAGAGGTGCCAGCGGCCGTCGTGGCCCTGGACGGTGCTGCCCGTCCAGGTCGCCATGTCGTCCCACGACGGTTCGTCGCCGGCCACGAGGGCGTCCGGCAGGAGGGTCCAGTTCTCCAGGTCGGCCGAGACGGCGTGCCCGATCGAGGCCCGGCGGTGACGCCGGTCGGGGTCCCGCAGGGCGCGGCTGGCCCGCAGGAAGAACAGGTGGTAGTCCTGTCCGTCGTCGGCCAGCCAGCTGTCCCAGACCCAGTGGTCCGCGAGGCGGAACGTCATCCCTCCTCCCGGGGCAGCCGGTGCTCGGCCTCGGCCACGAACCGGTAGTAGTCGGTCAGGACGAGCCGGCTCGCCGCCGCCTCGTCCACCACGACCGTGACCGCCCGGTGGAACTGCAGGACGGACGCCGGGCACATCGCGGACACGGGCCCCTCCACGGCTGCGGCCACCGCGGCGGCCTTGCGCTCGCCCTGGGCGACGAGCAGCACCCGGCGGGCGTCGAGTATCGTGCCCAGCCCCTGGGTCACGCAGTGGGTGGGGACGTGGTCGGGGGCCTCGAAGAACCGGGCGTTGTCGGCACGGGTCCGCGCGGACAGCGCCTTGACCCGGGTGCGGGAGGACAGCGAGGACCCCGGTTCGTTGAAGCCGATGTGGCCGTTGGCGCCGATGCCCAGGATCTGGAGGTCGATGCCGCCGGCGCGGGCGACGGCCTCCTCGTAGTCGCGGCAGGCCGCTCCGAGGTCGCCCCGGGAGCCGTCCGGGACCTGCACCCGGGAAGGGGGCAGGCCGAAGGGCCGGGCGAGCTCGCGCTCCAGGACGGCGGCGTAGCCGGCCGGGTGCCCGGAGGGCAGCCCGACGTACTCGTCGAGGGCGAAGCAGCGGAGCCGCGTGAGGTCCAGCAGACCGTGGGCCTGGCGGCGGGCGAGCTCCCGGTAGGCCCCCAGGGGGGACGAGCCCGTGGCCACGCCCAGCACGGTGTCCGGCCGGCGCGAGACCTGCTCGGCGACGAGGTCCGCCGCGCGCGCGTCGACGTCGCCGGCCGTGGGCAGGACGAGCACTTGCATGGGGGTCCTTCCGGACGACGGGTGGAGGTGGGCGGTGCCGGGGCGGTCCGGCTCAGCCCTTGACGGCGGAGCTCGCCACGCCTTCGATGAACCAGCGCTGGAAGACGAGGAACACGACGATCACGGGCACCACCAGGAGCACCCCGAAGGCCATGACCTCGCCCCACGCCGGGGGGAGCTGGCCCGCGAAGACGCTGATCTGGAGGGGCAGGGGGCGCAGGTTCGGCTCGGAGATCATCAGCACCGGCCACAGGAACGCCCCCCACTGGGTCAGGAAGGTCAGCACCGCCACCGACGCGTACGCGGGTTTGCTCATGGGCGCGATGATCTGCCAGAACACCCGTAGCGGCCCGGCGCCGTCCATCCGCGCGGCCTCGTCGATGCTGCGGGGGATGCCGGAGAAGAACGAGTAGAAGAGGAAGATCGACAGGGCGTTGCCGATGAAGGGGACGATCTGGATCCACAGGGTGTTCCGGGCGTCGTTGTAGAGGTAGAACATGGGCACGGCCACGGCCTCGAACGGGACGATGAGCAGCAGCAGGACGCCCAGGAGCACCAGGTTCCTGCCCCGCCAGGTCAGCCGCGACAGGGCGAAGGCCGCCATCGAGTTCACGACCAGCCCGAGCCCCACCACGCAGACCGTGACGGTGACGGACACGAAGAAGAACCGCCACAGGTGGCCGGTGCTGTCCGAGGACAGGCTCGAGGCCACGCCGGTGTAGTTGTGCAGGCCCCACTCGCGCGGGTCGAAGACCTCGAAGCCGGCGAGCGTGCGGGAGGCGGGGGCCAGCGAGGCCGCCACCATGTAGGCGACCGGGGCGAAGAACAGGAGGCTCGTGACGACGAGCACCGCGTAGCGGGGCACGTCCGTCCTGCGGCGGCGGGCGGCGGGGGCGGCGGTCTGCGTCATGTCAGTCCTCCCGTTCGCGGGTGGCGCGGCGCTGGACGAGGGACAGGACCACCACGATCACGAAGAACACCACGGAGATGGCGCTCGCGCGCCCGATGTTGTTCTCGTCGAACGCCGACGTCACCGCCTCGTACATCACGGTGCGGGTGGCGTCCTCGTTGAGCCCCCCGCCGGAGCGGGCCAGCACGTAGATCTGGTCGAACACGCGCAGCGACAGGATCATCGTGTAGAGCGCCACGAAGACGAGGGTGGTGTTGATCCCGGGCAGGGTGACGTGCACGAAGCGCTGCCACGCACCGGCCCGGTCCAGGCGGGCCGCCTCGTAGAGGTCGGCGGGCACCTGCTGCAGGGCCGCCAGCAGGATCACCATCTGGAAGCCGACGCCCTGCCAGATCGACAGGACGATGACCGAGGCCAGCGCCGTGAGCTCGGAGCCCAGCCAGTCCTGGGCCCCGAAGGCACCGCCCGAGAAGAACCCGAGCAGGGAGTTGAGGAGGCCGTCGTCCCCGCGGGCGAGGATCAGCCGCCAGATGAGGGCCACCAGGGCGATGGGGAAGACGACGGGGAGGAAGAAGACGGACCGGAAGATCCCGACCCCCCGGACGGTCTTCTGCACGAGCAGGGCCAGCGCGAGCGCGAGGGCGGTCTGCACCGGGACCACCACGGCCGCGAAGACCAGGTTGTGGAGCAGCGCGCTGAGGAACCGGCTGGACACGTCGGGGTCGGTGAAGATCCGGGCGTACTGGGTCAGCCCCATGAAGGCGGGATCGCGCGGGTCGCCGAGCCGGACGTTGTGGAAGGAGAAGCCGATGGCCGCGACGAACGGGACCGCGACGAACAGGACGAGCAGCAGCACGGCGGGACCCGCCATGAGGACCCCGGCGAGCCCGTCCCGCCGGAGCCCCCTGCGGGGCGGTGGAGCCTCTAGCACGTCAGCCGGGGCGGACGCGGGGGCCGCGAGGCCCGGTGTGGTGGTCATGGTGCACTCCTCGCAGGTGCGCGGCGGGGCCGCTGGGCGGCCCCGCCGCGGCGGTCACTCGTCCTGGTAGCCGTTGTTGTCCTCGAAGTCGGCGTCGATGGCCCGCGCCGCGCTGTCGAGCTCCTCCTGCGGGTCCGCCCCGCCCCAGATCGCCGCGAGGGCGCTGCCGTAGGAGCTCGTGACCGTGGGGTAGCCCGGGGTGATGGGCCGCGCCACCGCGATGCACTCCGGGGTGACCTCCTCCGAGCTGCATGCCGAGGCCAGGTTGGACGCGAACAGCTCCAGCGGCCCGCCCTCGCCGTAGAGCTCGCTGCCCTCGAGGGCGCTCGTGGTGCCGGGCACCGCCGCGTTGGCCTCGACCATCGTGGCGATGCTCTCGTCGGAGTGCAGGAAGTCGAGGAAGGCACCGGCCGCGGCCTGGTCGCCGCCGGCCGCCGGCGTCACGCCCCACTGCCAGGAGCCGTGGCCCGCCTTGGTGCCGTTGCCGAGGTCGGGCAGGGGCATGAGGACCAGGTCCTCGCCGAGGGCTTCGCTGAAGGTGGGGTACATCCAGTTGCCCGTCCAGGTCAGGGCGACGTCCCCGTCGGGGAAGGCGGTGCCGCTGGTGTTCGGGTCCGTGTGCTCCTTCCACGAGGCCCACTCCTCGAGGGCCTCCACGTTCTCGGCGCTGTTGAGCACACCCTCCGCCGCGCCGTCCCGGATCAGCGTGCCGCCGTTGGACCACAGGACCGGGGAGGTGGTGAAGGTTCCCCACTCGGCGGCGAAGCCGTTGGCCTCGCCCAGGTCGATCGCGTTGCCCGACGGGCTGACCTCCGCCAGCTTCTGCAGGTTCTGCTCGAACTCCTCCGCCGTCCACGCCTCGTCGGCGGTGGCCGGGGCCTCCACGCCCGCGGCGTCGAGGAGCTGCTGGTTGCCCCACAGCCCGAGCCCGACGTCGAACATGCCGACGGCGTAGGTCTGGTCCTGGTACGTGCCGCTCTCCCGCACGCCCTCGATCCGGTTCTCGAGGGTCTCCTGCGACACCACGTCGTCGAGGGGCACGAGCTTGCGGTCGTAGACGAAGGACGCCATCGTCGGGGCGTCCATCTCCATCACGTCGGGCAGGTCCTCCGCGGCGGTCGCCTGGACGGTGCTGGTGTAGTCCGGCTCGGGGATGAGGGTCAGCTCGACGCTGACGTCCTCCTGCGAGTCGTTGTACTCGGCGACGAGGGCCTCGAGCGCCTCGGCCTCGGCCGCCTGGCCGCTGTGGGCCCAGACCTCGATCACGCCGTCGCCCTCCCCGCTGCCGCTCGCGCTCTCCCCACCGCCGCCGCAGGCGGCCAGCACCACGGCCATCGACAGGCCGGTCCCCAGCACCACGGCCCGGGACCGGCGCCTCGTTCGTGCACTCATGAGCAGTTCCCCTTCTCTCGGCCGCAGTGTTCGCGATCGTCACAGCTGTCGTTCCCCCAGCTTGGACTAGACCAATTTGTGTGTCAATGCTCACACCTCGGGAAACGGTGCCCGCAGGACCGGGCGGCGCGGTCGATATGCTGGCCCCATGAGCGCGGAGCCGCGGGCCGTCCCGAAGTACTACCTGCTCAAGGAGCAGCTCCGGGCGCTCGTGCGGGACGCGACCCCCGGCGCGCTCATCCCCACGGAGCGGGCGCTCGCCGAGCAGTACGCCACCTCCCGGACCACGGTCCGCCAGGCCATCGGCGAGCTCGTGGCGGAAGGGGTGCTGGGCCGGGCCCAGGGCCGGGGGACCTTCGTGGCCCCGCCGCGGTTCACCTACGTCCGCCAGCTCACCTCGTTCAGCGACGACGCCGACGCCCAGGGCCTCGTGAGCTCCTCCACGGTCCTCGACGTGAGCCGCACGGCCGCCGACGACGACGCAGCGGCCCGGCTGCGCGTGCCCGTCGGCGCCGAGCTCGCGCGGGTGGAGCGGATCCGCCTCATCAACGGCGAGCCGCTGGCCCACGAGGTCGCCCTGCTCGCCGGAGCGCTGCCCGGCCTGGCGGCGCACCTGGACCGGACCGGCTCCCTGTACACCGCGCTGCGCCAGGACTACGGCATCGACATCGTGGCGGCCGAGGACACCGTGGAGACCCGGCTCGCCGGCCCGGACGACGTCCGGCTCCTGGGCATCGAGATGGGGGCTCCCCTGCTGCTGATCCACCGGCTCGGGTTCACGGCTGACGACTCCCCCGTGGAGTGGACCCGCTCGGTGTTCCGCGGGGACAGGTTCCGCTTCCTGGCCCGGATGAAGGGGCCGCAGCACTGACCCGCGGGATCGCGGGCGCTCTCGCGGGCGCGGGCGGCGCGTCGGCGGCAGAATGGGAGCAGACCGCCGTCCCCGACCGCTCCGGAGGCTCCCATGACCACGCTGCACGACTTCACCGCCACCACCCTGGACGGGCGCGAGCAGCCGCTGTCCGAGTACGCCGGGAAGGTGGTGCTCGTGGTCAACACCGCGAGCGAGTGCGGGTTCACACCGCAGTACGAGGGCCTCGAGCAGCTGTGGCGGGACTTCCGGCAGGACGGGCTCGTGGTCCTGGGCTTCCCCTGCAACCAGTTCGGGCACCAGGAGCCGGGCAGCGAGGAGGAGATCGCCGACTTCTGCAGCCGCAACTACGGCGTGACGTTCCCGATGTTCGAGAAGGTCGACGTCAACGGCCCCGGCGCCCACCCCCTGTGGTCGTGGCTGCGCGGGGAGCGGGGCGGGATCATGGGCGACGCCATCAAGTGGAACTTCACCAAGTTCCTCGTGGGCCGGGACGGGCGGGTGATCCGCCGCTTCGCCCCGAAGACCTCGCCGGCGCAGCTCGCCGGCAGCATCGAGTCGGCGCTGGCCCACGGGGAGGCGCCCGCCGGGACGGAGTCCGCCGGGACGGGCTGAGGCGGATCAGCGGCCGGCCATCTCCCGCAGCACGTCCGCGAGCGCGGTCAGGCCCCGCTCCAGCTCCCGGTCGGTGATCACCAGCGGCGGGCTCAGCCGGATGGTGGAGCCGTGGGTGTCCTTGGCGAGGATCCCGTGGGCCACCAGCCGCTCGCAGCACTCCCGGCCGGTGCCGAGCCGCGGATCGATGTCGATCCCGGCCCACAGCCCGCGCCCGCGCACCTCGGTCAGGCCCAGCGGCGCCAGCTCCGCCAGGCCGGCGTGCAGCTTCTCCCCCATGACCCGCGCCCGCTCCTGGGGCTCCCCGGTGGCGAGGAGGGCGACGACGGCGCGGCCGACGGCGCCGGCCAGCGGGTTCCCGCCGAACGTGCTGCCGTGCTGGCCGGGCCGCAGCACCGAGAGCACGTCCGCCCGGCCCACCACCGCGGACACCGGCAGGACTCCCCCGCCCAGGGCCTTGCCCAGCAGGTAGAGGTCCGCCTCCACGTCCTCGTGCTCGCACGCCAGCGTCCGGCCGGTGCGGCCCAGCCCGGACTGGATCTCGTCCGCGACGAGCAGGACGCCGCGCTCGGCCGTGCACCGCCGCACGCCCTGCAGGTACCCCGGCGGCGGCACGATCACCCCGGCCTCGCCCTGGATGGGCTCCAGCAGCACCGCGACGGTGTCCTCGGTGACGGCCGCCTCGAGGGCTGCGAGGTCCCCGAACGGGACGGTCACGAAGCCCGGCGTGTAGGGGCCGTAGTTGCGGTGCGCCTCGTCGTCGTCGGAGAAGCTGATGACCGTGGTGGTGCGGCCGTGGAAGTTCCCCGCCGCCACCACGATCTGCGCCCGGCCCGGGGCCACCCCCTTGCGCTCGTAGCCCCACTTGCGGGCGACCTTGATCGCCGACTCCACGGCCTCGGCGCCGGTGTTCATCGGCAGCATCATGTCCTGGCCGAGCAGCTCGCACAGCTCCCGGGCGAAGGGGCCGAGCTGGTCGTTGTGGACGGCCCGGCTGGTCAGCGTCACGCGCTCCAGCTGGGTCCGGGCCGCCTCGAGGACCGCCGGGTGGCCGTGGCCGAAGTTCAGCGCCGAGTAGCCGGCGAGGAAGTCGAGGTACTCCCGGCCCTCCACGTCCGTGACGGTGGTGCCCTGGGCCCGGGCCGCCACCACGTCCAGCGGGGAGTACGTGCGCGCGGTGTACCGCTCGGCGGTCTCCACGAGCTCCCGCGTGCTCGTGCCGTGACCGGTGCCGGCCGCGGGGTCGACGAACTGCGTCGGGGCGTGGTTCATGGGGTTTCTCCCGGTTCCTCGCTGGTGTTGTCTGGAGCGTGTGCGGTCCAGCCCATCACGTACAACGCCGCCGGGCCCGCATTACAGTCCCGGCCCCGCGCCGCGCGGCCCGTCCCCGACCTGCAGGAGGAACCGTGTTCCCCGACTTCACCGCCCACGACGTCCCCGTGGCCGACGGCACGATCCACGCCCGCACGCGCGGCGACGGCCCGCCCGTGCTCCTGCTGCACGGCTTCCCGCAGACCCACGCCATGTGGCACCACCTCGCCCCCGTGCTGGCGGAGGAGTTCACCGTGGTCGCCGCCGACCTGCGCGGCTACGGCGGCTCGCGCACGAGCAGCGAGGACCACACCTTCCGGGCGATGGCCGCCGACCAGGTGCAGCTCATGCGGGCGCTGGGCCACGAGCGGTTCTCCGTCGTCGGGCACGACCGCGGCGCCCGGACCGCCCACCGGATGGCGCTCGACGCCCCCGGCGCGGCGGCGTCCGTGGCCCTGCTGGACATCCTGCCCACCCTGGAGGTGTGGCGGTCGATGGACGCGTGGATGGCCCTGCAGTACTACCACTGGGCCTTCCTCGCCCAGGGCGAGGGCCTGCCGCAGACCCTGATCGGCCACGACCCCGTGTACTTCGTGCGCCGGACGCTCCAGGGGCTCAGCGGCACGCAGGTCCCGTTCGACCCGGCGGCGCTCGCCGCCTACGAGGACGCGGCGCGGGATCCCGCCGTGGTCGACGCCTGGTGCCGCGACTACCGCGCGGCCGCCGGCCCGGACCGGGAGATCGACGAGGCGGACGAGCACGAGCAGCGGGACCTGCCCGCCCTCGTCCTGTGGGGCGCCCGGGGGCGGGTCGGCGCGCGGGAGGACCCGCTCGCGCTGTGGCGGCGGCAGTTCCCGCGGGCCACGGGGCGGGCCGTGGACGCAGGCCACTTCCTCGCCGAGGAGCGGCCGGAGGAGGTGGGGGCGGCCGTCCTGGCGCACCTGCGTGCTGCGCGGACGTAGTCGCGGCCCCGGCACGGACACGCGCCGGGCCCCGGCACGGTGTCCCGTGCCGGGGCCCGGCGGGGCTGGTGCCGGGGTGCGGTCAGCCGTTCTCGTAGCCGGTGATGGCCTCGACCTTGGCCGCCGAGGCGCTGGTGGTGTCGAAGGTGTAGCCCAGCCACTCCTTGGCCAGGCGCCGGGCCAGCTCCAGGCCGACGACCCGCTGGCCCATGCACAGCACCTGGGCGTTGTTGGAGAGCACCGAGCGCTCCACCGAGTAGGAGTCGTGGGCGGTCACCGCCCGGATCCCGGGGACCTTGTTCGCCGAGATCGCCACGCCCAGGCCCGTGCCGCAGATCAGCAGCGCCCGGTCGGCCTCCCCGGAGGCGACCTTCCGGGCGGCCTCGACGGCCACGTGCGGGTAGTCCGTGTTCTCGGTCTTCGAGACACCGACGTCGACCACGCTCTCCACGCGGTCGTCGGCCTCGAGGTCCCGGCGCAGGGCCTCCTTGTAGTCGAACCCGGCGTCGTCGCCGCCGATCACGATCCGCAGCTTCTTCTCGCTCATCACTTCACCTTTTCCTTGTCGTCGTTCTCGTCGTTGGTGGTCCTCGCGCGGGCCGCCTCAGCGCTCCGCGCGATCTCGAGCAGGCGCAGGTAGCCCTCCAGCCGCCAGGCCGTGCGGCCGACGAACAGGCCGTCCACGTGGTCGATGCCGAGCAGGTCCGCGGCGTTGTCCAGGTTGACCGACCCGCCGTAGAGCAGCCCGCGCACCCGGGACCCCCAGTGCGCACCCAGGGCGGCGAAGGGTTCGGCCAGCTCCGCGACGGTGGCCGGGCGGCCGTGCTCGCCGATCGCCCAGATCGGTTCGTAGGCGATCAGCACCCGGGACAGCTGCTCGGCCTCGAGGCCGGCCAGGGCGCGCTCGACCTGGCCGAGGACGTGCGCGCCGGAACCGCCGGCGGCCTGCACCTCCGCCGGTTCCCCGACGCACAGCAGCGGGACGAGCCCGTGGGCCAGGGTCGCGGCGACCTTGGCGCGGACGGTCTCGTCCGTCTCGCCGAAGTGCTCGCGGCGCTCGGAGTGGCCGATCTCCACGATCCGGGCCCCGGCGTCGGCGACCTGGGGCACGGAGACCTCCCCGGTCCAGGCACCGGCCTCGGCCCAGTGCGCGTTCTGCGCCCCGACCAGCACCCGGGGCTCCTCCGCCAGGGCCGCCGCCACCGCGGCGATCGCCGTGGCCGGGGGGATCACGAAGGGCTGCACGTCCCCGAGGTCCCGCCCGGCCAGGGCCTCGGCCAGGCCCCGGGCCCAGTCCGTGGCCTGGGCCAGGGTCTTGTTCATCTTCCAGCTCGTGCCGACCCACACCGTCACGACCGCCTCCTACCGGGCGTCCGGGGTCCGGGCGAAGAGATCGCCCAGGGCGTCCATGAGCACGGAGAAGGACAGCGCCCCGGGGTCCGGGGTGCCCAGGCTCTTGTCGCCCAGCACCTTCGAGCGCCCGCGGCGGGCGGTGATGTCCGCGGTGGCCTCGGCGGCCTCCCGCGCCACGGCGGCGGCCTTCTTCGTGGCGCCCGCCAGGTCGGAGGAGGTCTCGAACTCGGCCAGCAGCGCCTCGCGGAACGGCAGGGCGGCGTCGACCATGGTCTTGTCCCCCGGCTGGGCCCCGCCCAGCCGCACGACCGCGTCGATCCCGGCCACCAGGGCGGCCACCGCCTCGTCCGACCCGGCCCCGGCGGCGTCGTCGAAGACCCCGCCGGCCGCGGTCAGCGCCGCGCCCCACAGGGCACCGGAGGTGCCGCCGGCCTCCTCGGCCCAGGCATCCCCGGCGCGCAGCAGCACGGTCCGCGCCCCGGCACCGGCCTCGGCCGCGTCCCGGGCGGCCGCCAGCGCGCCCCGGGTCCCGTAGGCCATGCCCTGGCCGTGGTCGCCGTCGCCGGCGATGGCGTCCAGCTTGCCGAAGTGCTCCTCGTGCTCGGCCGCGGTCGCCTCCAGCACCGCCAGGGCCGCCACGACCCGCTCGGCCGCCGACCGGGACTCCGCGGTGGCCTCGGGCACCTCCTCCGCGCCGGGGGTGTGCACCCCGGTCCGCGCCGGCCGCCCGGCCGTGTCCGGGGCACCCCGGCGGAACGCCGGGGTGTCGGCCGGGGCCAGCCAGTAGCGCTCGAGCTCCTCGTCGAGGAACACCACGGTCAGCGAGCACCCTGCCATGTCCAGGCTGGTGACGTGCTCCCCGACCTCCGGGGCCACCACGGTGAGTCCCTTCTCGGCCAGCCGGGCGGCCACCCGGGCGTAGACCACGAACAGCTCCTCGTACTTGACCGTGCCCAGACCGTTGACGAGCACCGCCACCCGCCCCTGGTAGCCGCCCTCGACCCGGACGGGCTCCTCCTCCAGCACCCCGTCGAGCAGCAGGTCGGCGACCTCGTCGGCCGTGCCCATCGGCACCTCGCGCACGCCGGGCTCGCCGTGGATCCCGAGCCCGATCGCCATCTCCCCGGCCGGCACGTGGAACAGCGCCTCGCCGGCACCGGGCAGGGTGCAGCCCTCGAAGGCCACCCCGAAGGACCGGGTCGCGTCGTTGGCCTTCCACGCCACCCGCTCGGCCTCGTCCAGATCGGCCCCGGCCTCGATCGCCGCCCCGGCGATCTTGAACACCGGCAGGTCCCCGGCGATGCCGCGGCGCTCACGGTGGGCCTCGGCCGGGCCCGAGGCGATGTCGTCGGAGACCCGGATGATCCGCACGTCCACGCCCTCGGCGCGCAGCTTCTCCGCGGCCTGGCCGAAGTGCAGCACGTCCCCGGCGTAGTTGCCGAAGCCCAGGACCACACCCCCGCCGTTCTCCGCCGAGCGCGCCACGGAGTACACCTGGGAGGCGGAGGGCGAGGAGAAGATGTTGCCGCACGGGGCGCCGTGGCCCATCCCCGGCCCGATCCACCCGGCGAACGCCGGGTAGTGCCCCGACCCCCCGCCGATCACCAGCGCCGGCTGGCCCGCGGGCGTCTCGGAGGCGCGCACCACCCCGCCGTGGGCGGCCACCACGTGCTCGGGATGGGCGGCCACATAGCCCCGCAGCGCGTCGGACGCGAACTCCGCAGGATCGTTCACAAGAAAAGTCATCGTTCCAGCCTCGGTGGTCTCGGAAGGGTGGCCGGGCGGAGCGGCGATCGACGTCGAGCGCCGCTCCGGCCGGCGGGGTGTGCGGTGGCGCCGGCTCAGCCGGCGGGGGCGGACGCGCCGCCCTGCTGGGCGGTCTCCTCGTCGACCGGGCTGGGGCCCAGGTCGTTCAGGAGCTGCCCCATGGCCACGTACGCCTTGTTGCGGTACGCGACGAGGTCGTTCGAGCGCTCGGCAGGGATCTGCAGGAAGCCGGCGCCGGACTTGGTGCCGAGCTTCCCGGCGTCGACGAGGTCCTGGAGGGCCTTGGGCGTGGCGAAGCGCTCGGGGAAGGAGGTCTGCAGGGAGGCGTAGCAGAAGGAGTAGACGTCCAGTCCGGCCATGTCCGCGATCGCGAAGGGGCCGAAGAACGGCAGCCGGAAGCCGAAGGTGGTGCGCACGAGCGTGTCGACGTCCTCGGCGGTGGCGATGCCCTCCTCGACCAGCTGGGCGGCCTCGTGGAAGAGGGCGTACTGCAGGCGGTTGAGCACGAAACCGGTGACGTCCTTGACCACGGCGGACTTCTTGCCGGTCAGCTCGACGATCTCCTGGGCCGCCGCGACCGTCTCGGGCGTGGTGGTCGCGTGCGGGATGACCTCGACGCCGGGGATGAACGGCGCGGGGTTGGAGAAGTGCACCCCCAGGAAGCGGCCCGGGTTCTCGACGACCTCGGCGAGCTGGGCGATGGAGATGGTGGAGGTGTTGGAGCCGATCACGGCGTCCGCCGGAGCGGCGTCGCTGATCCGGCGCAGGGTGCCGTGCTTGATGTCGAGCTTCTCCGGGACGGCCTCCTCCACGTAGGAGGCGTCCGCGACGGCCTCCTCGATGCTGGGAGCGGCCCACAGGTTCTCCCGCAGGCGCTCGACCGCGTCCGCCGGGAAGAGCCCGTCGGCGACGAACTGCTCCGCCTCCCCGAGCAGGCGCTCGAGGTTCTTCTCGGCGATCTCCTGCGAGATGTCGGCGAGCGCGACCCGCGCGCCGCCGAGGGCGAGCACCTGGGCGATGCCCCCGCCCATGTATCCCGAACCGACTACTGCTACCGAGCGCTGAGCCATGATCCCCATCTCCTCTGATGTGCACATGTTCTGTCCGTGGGACACGGCGGCATCGGAGCGCGGGTCGCGAGCGACCGCGGGAACCGGATCAGGTCTTCGCCGTGTTTCCTATAGGATCCACGCACCGGAGTGTGGTGTCAACCACACCGGGAGGTGTCGAGGGGTGCGGGAGGGGCCTCAGGCGCTCTCGCTCCGGGCGTCCTGGCCGGCGCTCTCGTGCTCGTGGATGGCCCGCTCCCGCACGCCGCAGATGTGCCCGGCCATGGCGATCCGCGCGGCCGCGGGGTCGCCGCGGCGCAGCGCCTGGAGGATCCGCGCGTGCTCCTCGATGGCGCTCCGCGCGTCCTGCACCCCCAGTCCGCTGAAGAGCCGGAACCGGTGCACGTGCCCGCCGAGGGACTCGTAGGCGCCGAGGACGAACTTGTTGCCGGCCTGCTCCGCGATGAGCCGGTGGAAGCGCTCGTCCGCCTCCCAGTATGAGCGGTAGTCGGAGAAGTGGGGCCCGTTCGGCGCCTCGCGGAGGTCGTCGATGGACCGCTCGAGGGACTCCAGGAAGGTCGCGTCCGCGCGGCCGCACGCCAGTTCGGCGTTGTACGGCTCGATGAGCAGGCGCGCGTCCATGAGGTCCAGCAGCTCCTCGTGCGTGAGCAGGGGTGCCACGCGGTAGCCGCGCAGCGCGGCGCGGACCACCATGTTCGTGGACTCCAGCCGCGCCAAGGCCTCCCGGACCGGGGTCGGCGAGACGCCCAGCGCGCGCGCCGTGCCGTCGATGCTGATGGGGTCCCCGGACTTCAGGTCACCGTCCATGAGGCGCGCGAGGATCTCCTTGTAGACCTGGTCCGCGAGGATGCTGCGCTGCACCCACGTCCCGCCCGGAACAGTCGTGTCCATGCCGATTTCCTCACTCGCGTCCGCCGTAACAGGCATTGTCCCACGCAGTAGCGGGCGCGGAGGGCGGCCGGACCGCTCCTGACAACGCCCCACCCACTGGACAGTTAACCAATATCCTATAGGGTATTGGCCAATGGCCGTTGAATGTGGTCCACGCCACAGCATCAGGGTGGCCCGCCCGCGTTCTGATCAAAGGTGATTCAGCTATGCACATCCTTCTTCCCGCCGCCACGGCGGACGCGCTCGTCCTGGCGGAGAGGCCCACGTGGGCTCTGCTCGCCATCGCGGTCGCGGCCATCGCCGCGCTGCTCTTCCTGATCATCAAGCTCCGCGTCCACGCGTTCTTCTCCCTGATCATCATCAGCCTGCTCACGGCGCTGGCCGCCGGCATCGGCGTGGCCGACGTCGTGGGCGTGGTGGTCGCGGGGTTCAGCACCACCGTGGGCAACGTGGCCCTGCTCGTGGGCTTCGGCGCGGTGCTCGGCCGCCTGGTCCAGGTCTCGGGCGGCGCCCAGGTGCTCGCCGACGCGATGCTGCGGCGGTTCGGGGAGAAGCGGGCCCCGCTCGCCCTGGCGGTGGCCTCCCTCTTCTACGCGTTCCCGATCTTCCTCGACGCCGGCTTCATCGTGATGCTGCCGATCATCTACACGGTGGCGCGGCGTCTGGGCGGTTCCTTCATGCTCTACGTGCTGCCCTCCATCGGCGCCTTCCTGATGATGCACGCCCTCACCCCGCCGCACCCGGGCCCCACCGCCGCCGCCACGGTGATGGGCGCCGACGTCGGGATGGTCGTGCTCGTCTCGCTCCTGGTCGGCCTGCCCACGTGGTACCTCGCCGGCTACCGGCTCAGCCTGGTCATCGCCAAGCGCTACCCGGACATGCCCGTGCCGAACCTCCTGGGCGAGGTGGAGCTCGAGGACGACATGCCCCGGCCCGGCTTCTGGACGATCATCTTCGTCCTGCTGCTGCCGCTCGTGCTGATCTTCTTCAACACGCTGTTCACCACGCTGGAGGCCAGCGGGTCCGTGGGCGAGGACAACGTCCTGTTCCGCCTGTCCCGGCTCATCGGCAACACCCCGATCGCGCTGCTGATCGCCACGCTGTTCGCGATGTACCTGCTGTACCTGCGGCCGCGGCGCGGCCGCGGCTCGATCGGCGGCGCCCTGGAGGACCTGGTCGACCACGCCCTCGCCCCGGTCTGCTCGATCATCCTCATCACGGGCGCCGGCGGCGCCTTCGGCCGGGTGCTCACCGAGACCGGGATCGGCGGCACCATCGCCGGCGGCCTGGACGCGATGGGGCTCCCGGTGATCCTGGCCGGCTTCCTCGTGGCGATCGCCTTCCGCGTGGCCCAGGGCTCGGCCACCGTGGCCGCGACCACGGCAGGCTCCATCATGGCGCCCGCCGTCGCGGAGCTGGGCCTGTCCGGCGTCGGGCTGGCCGCCATCGTCGTCGGCATCGCGGCGGGCTCCATCACCTTCTCGCACGTCAACGACTCGGGCTTCTGGCTCATCGGCAAGTTCTGCGGCTTCGACACCCTGACCACGCTGAAGACCTGGTCGGTGGTCGGCACCGCGATCGGCTTCATGGCCTTCGCCCTGGCCTGGGTCGTCTACGCCCTGGCCGCGTGAGCCGGCCACCGACACCACGCCCCGCACCTGATCGCCCCGCATTTGATCGCCCCGAAGGAGTTCTCATGACCGACGGACAGTTCCCCGCGCACCGGACGGCGGTGGTCACCGGCGCCGGGGCCGAGCGCGGCATCGGCCGCCACGTCGCCCGCCGCCTGGCACGGGAGGGGTGGGCCCTGGCGGTGCTGGACGTCGACGCCGACGGCGTCCGCTCCTTCGCCGCCGAGCTCGCCGGACGGACGGAGAGCCCGGTGCGCGGCATCCCGGTCGACGTCGCCGACCCCGCCTCCGTGGACGCCGCGTTCGAGGAGATCGACGCCCACCTGCCGCCCGTGCTCGCCGAGGTGAACCTCGCCGGCATCGCCAGCCCCCACTCCTTCTTCGAGCTCACGAGGGACGTCTGGACCCGGGTCATGGACGTCAACGCCACGGGCACGCTGCTCATGATGCAGGCGGCGGCCCGGCGCATGGTCGAGGGCGGCCACGGCGGCCGGATCGTCAACACGTCCTCGATCACGGCCTACGACGGCGGCGGGACGTTCTCGAAGACCGGGTACGCCGCGGCGAAGGCCGCGGTCCTCGGTCTGACCCGCGGTGGCGCCCGGGAGCTGGGGGCGCACGGGATCACCTGCAACGCGCTCGTCCCGGGCCCCATCGACACGGACATCATGGGCGGGGCGCTCACCGAGGACCGCAAGTCCGCCATGTCCGCGGGCATCCCCGCCGGCCGCGTCGGGCAGCCGGAGGACGTGGCCGCCCTCGTCGCCTTCCTGACCAGCCACGAGGCCGGGTTCGTCAACGGCGCCTCGTACTTCATCGACGGCGGCAAGCACATGGTGTGAGCCCGCGCCGCCCCGAGCACCGGTGCCACCGCGCACCCCGGACACCACCCAGCACGGCGCCCGACGAGGCGCCCGACAAGGAGAGAACCATGCCGCACACCCCCGAGACCTGGCCGATCGGCGCCGCCCTGCTGAACTTCACCGGCACCACCGCCGACGGCCGCGACCGCACCACCGCCGGCCCCGAGGCCTGGAGGCAGACGCTGCGCGAGGTCCGCCTCGCGGGCTTCGACCACGTCGACCTCACCGACTCCTGGGTCCGGCCCGCCGACCTCGACACCGACGGCCGCCGCCGGCTGCTCGAGACGGCCCGCTCCTACGACCTCGCCTTCAGCGACATCGCCGTGACCCGCAAGAGCGTGATCACCCCGGACGAGGACCGGGCCCGGGAGAACATGGCCTACACGAAGCGGACCATCGACGCCGCGGCGGACCTCGAGGTGCCCATGGTGTGCCTGGGGCTGCACGACCCGTTCACCGAGCCGCAGAAGCAGGCCACCTGGTTCTGGCTCGCGGAGGGCGCCGAGGACGAGGAGACCCCGGAGAACCGGGAGAAGGCCGCCGCCCGCTTCCGCGAGCTCGGCGAGTACGCCGCCGAGCGTGGGGTCAGCGTGTCGCTGGAGATGTACGAGGGCACCTTCCTCGGCACCGCCGACAGCTCCGTGCAGCTCGTCACCGCCGTGGACCTGACCAACGTGGGGCTGTGCCCCGACATCGGCAACATCGTCCGCCTGCACCGGGAGGTCGAGGACTGGCGGGAGATGCTGACCAAGATGCTTCCCCACACCAACTACTGGCAGCTCAAGAACTACTTCCGGGACCACGACCCCGCGACCGGTTCCTACGCCTCGGCGCCGGCGCCGCTGGCCCTCGGCTTCATCGACTACCGCGAGGCCATCGGCATGGCGCTGGAGGCCGGCTTCGACGGCCCCATGTGCGTGGAGCACTACGGCGGCGACGGCCTCACGGTGACGGCCATGAACCGGGACTACATCCGGGGGATCCTCGCGGCCAAGCTCCCGGAGGCATGATCTCCGGCAGGACGGACGGAACGGCTCCGGTG
Source organism: Kocuria rosea (assembly GCF_006094695.1). Lineage (NCBI taxonomy): Bacteria > Bacillati > Actinomycetota > Actinomycetes > Micrococcales > Micrococcaceae > Kocuria > Kocuria rosea. Next base: position 3,687,364 of record NZ_CP035103.1, read on the forward strand.
CGGCACCGGGGCCGTTCCGTCGTCGATGCCGGTGGCGGCGCCGGCGCCGGGTCCCCGGGACCGGGGGCGCGGGCCCGCGCCTAGGATGGTCCCACCGGGCGGCTCCTGGACGCCGCCCGGGTCCACGGCCACCTCTGGAGACGGGCGCCGAGCATGACCTCCGACCCGCAGCAGCTGTTCCCGGGCAAGCAGTTCATCAGCACCGTCCTCGCGGCGCTGGAGACCAAGACGACCATGTCCGGCGAGCTGGCGCGGCGCTACCTGCAGCGCGCCGGGATGGCCGGGATGATCATCGGTGTCCTGTTCGCCGCGAACTTCGCCGTCGTCGCCGCGTTCGACGCCGTGCCCGCCGGGGACGCGACGCTGCGCCCCCTGGGACGCCTGCTGGGCGCCGTGACCTTCGGCTGGGCGCTGGTCTTCATCTACTACTCGAAGTCCGAGCTCCTGACGTCCAACATGATGATCGTCTCCATCGGCGCCTACTACCGCCGCACCTCGTGGTTCAAGGCGGTGCGGCTGCTCGGGCTGTGCTATCTGGGCAACTTCCTGGGCGGGCTGCTCGTGGCCGTGGTGCTGCGCTTCAGCACCATCACGGACGGGCCCGCGCACGCGGAGATGGAGGCCGCCGTGGCGCACAAGCTCGAGTTCGTCACCAGCGGCGGCACCGGGTGGACGGACCTGTTCCTGCGCGCGGTGCTGTGCAACTTCCTCATCAACCTGGCGATGCTGCTCGTCTACAACGGCCTGGTGAAGGACGACCTGATGAAGAGCCTGATCATGATCGTGGCCGTCTTCCTCTTCGCGTTCCTGGGTCTCGAGCACTCCGTGGCCAACACGGTCCTGTTCACCGTGGTGGGACTGGAGGACGGACTCGACGTGGGGGCCGCGGGCGCCAACGTGGGGATCGCCCTCCTGGGCAACTTCCTGGGCGGCGGGGTCCTGATCGGCTTCTACTACGCGTACGTCAACGACGACGCCGGCTACCGCCCCCGCACCCGCTGACGCGGGGCCCCCGGCGTGCTCGCTCTCGGCCGAAAACTCTTCAGCTCACTTACCTTTTGCCGGGACACCCCGTAGCGTGGACCGGGCACGTCATCCGAGCAGCACCCCAGCGAGAAGAAGGAGCACCAGCATGCGAAGGATCCTGTTCATGGTCGGCACCGCGGTCTTCGGCCGCATCATGGCGAAGCGGCGCGAGAACAAGGCCGGCGGCCGCTAGTACCGGAAGCGCCACTCGGTGCGGGAGCGGTAGGTCTGCCCCGGGCGCAGCACCGGGTCGGAGAGCTCCGGCCGGTTCGGCGAGTCCGGGTGGTACTGGGGCTCCAGGGCGATCCCCGCTCCCCGCGGATAGGCGCGCCCGCCGGTGCCGGTGATGATGCCGTCCAGGGCGTTGCCCGTGTACACCTGCAGGGCCGGCTGGTCGGTCCACAGCTCCACGGACCGCCCGCTCGCCGGGTGCTCCAGCCGGGCGGCGGCGCGCAGCCCGGTGCCGCGCAGGTGGAAGGAGTGGTCGATCCCGCCCACGGCCGCGATCTGCGGGTGCTCCGCCCGCACCCGGTCCCCGAGCCGGGCGGGGGCGGTGAGGTCCAGCGGCGTCCCGCGCACGGCGGCGAGGCCGTCCAGCGGCACCCCGTCCCGGCCGACCGGCAGGTACCGGTCGGCCTCGACGGTGAGCGTGTGGTCGTCGACCCTCCCCGACCCCTCCCCGGCGAGGTTGAGGTAGACGTGGCTCGCGGGCCCGACCACGGTCGGGGCGTCGGTGCGGGCCTCCAGGTCCAGAGCGAGGACGTCGTCCGTGACGGCGTACCGGGCCCGGAGGACCACCTCGCCGGGAAAGCCCTGGTCACCGTCCGGGCTGACCAGCTCCAGCACCAGGACGTCGCGGCTCGCGGAGACCGTCCGCCAGGTGCGACGGTGGAATCCGTCGGGGCCGCCGTGCAGGGTGTTGCCGCCCTCGTTGGCCGCCAGTTCCACGGTGGTCCCGTCGAGGTCGAAGCGGGCCCCGGCGATCCGGTTGGCGCAGCGGCCGACCACCGCCCCCAGGAAGGCCTCCGGGGGTGCCGCGCAGCCGGCGGCGTCCGGGTGCCCCAGCACCACGTTGGTGCCGGGGCCCCCGGCCGGGCCGGGCAGGTGCAGGGCCTGGACCGCGGCGCCGAGGTCGAGCACGCGCAGGCTCAGCCCGCCCGGGGTAGCGAGGGTGTGCGCGGTGACCTCCCGACCGTCGGGCAGCGTCCCGAAGGACCGCGGGGCGGGCGCGGTCATTTGAGCGCGTTCGAGGCGCGGCGCTTGTTGAACACGTCGAACCCGACCGCCAGCAGGAGCACCAGGCCCTTGATGAACTGCTGGTAGTCGATGCCCACGCCCATGAGGGACATGCCGTTGTTGAGCACGCCCATGATCAGACCGCCGGTGATGGCGCCGATGATGGTGCCCACGCCACCGGTCACGGCGGCGCCGCCGATGAAGGCCGCGGCGATCGCGTCCAGCTCGAACAGGTTTCCGGCGCCCGGCCCGGCGGAGTTGAGCCGGCCGGTGAACACCAGCCCGGCCAGCGCGGCCAGCACGCCCATGTTGACGAAGAGCAGGAAGTCGACGCGCTTGGTGTTCACACCGGACAGCTGGGCTGCCTGGAGGTTGCCGCCGCGGGCGTACACGTGGCGGCCGAACACCGTCCGGTTCATGACGGCGCTGTAGGCGACCACCAGCACGCCGAGGACCACGAGCACGATCGGCGTCCCGCCGCGCGAGCTGGCCAGCAGGAAGGTGAGCGCGAGGATGACGACGACGCCGAAGACCAGCCGCGTGAGGAACCAGGCGCGCGGCTCGTCCTCGAGGTGGAGCTTCGCCCGGTTGGCCCGGCCCCGGAGCTGGCTCAGCACGAGCATGGCCGTGGCGATCAGGCCGATGCCCACCGTGGTCCAGTCCAGGATGTTGGTCGCCGGCGGGAACAGCCCCGGGAAGAGGGAGCCGCCGCCGAGCTGGCGGTACTCCGGCGGGAAGCCGGTGATCCGCTGGTTCTCGAGCACGATCTGCGTCAGCCCGCGGAAGACCAGCATGCCGGCGAGGGTCACGATGAAGGCGGGGATCCCGATGTAGGCCACCCAGAAGCCCTGCCAGGCGCCCACGAGGGCACCGACCGCGAGGGCGGCGAGGAGGGCCACCCACCACGGCAGGCTCCAGTCCCGGATCATGATCCCGGACATGGCGCCCACGAACGCGGCCACCGAGCCGACCGACAGGTCGATGTGCCCGGCCACGATGATCATGACCATGCCGATCGCCAGCAGCAGGATGTAGCTGTTCTGGACGATGATGTTGTAGACGTTGTCCGGCTGCAGCAGCGCGCCGCCGGTCAGGGCCTGGAACAGCGTCACGATCACCAGCAGGGCCAGGAAGATGCCGATCTGGCGGAGCCGGCTCATGAGGAACCGGCCGGCGCCGGCCACGGTGGAGGCCTTCTGCGGGCCCCGGCTGTCGAGAGCCCGGTCCTCGTCGACGAGGGTGGAAGCCATGGGTCAGTCCTTTTCCTTGGTCATGTGCTGCATGAGTCGTTCGGGGGTGGCCTCGGCGATGGGCACCTCGGCGGTGATCCGGCCCTCGGCGAGCGTGTAGATCCGGTCGCAGATCCCCAGCAGCTCCGGCAGCTCGGAGGAGATGACCAGCACCGCCTTCCCCTGTGCGGCCAGCCTGTTGATGATCGTGTAGATCTCGTACTTCGCCCCCACGTCGATGCCCCGGGTGGGCTCGTCGAGGATGAGCACGTCGGGGTCGGCGAACATCCACTTGGACAGGACGACCTTCTGCTGGTTGCCGCCGGAGAGCTTGCCGGTGATCGAGGACACCGAGGGCGCCTTGATGTTCATGCTGGTGCGGTAGTCCTGCGCCACGAGCGTCTCGCGCCCGCCGTCGACCCAGCCCGCGGACGTGAGCTTGCCCAGCGCCGCCGAGGAGATGTTCCGCTTGATGTCGTCGATGAGGTTGAGCCCGTAGCGCTTGCGGTCCTCCGTGGCGTAGGCGATGCCGTGCCGGATCGCCTCGCTGACCGTCCGCGCCGTGATCTCCTCGCCGTTCTTGTACATCCGCCCGGTGATGTTGGACCCGTAGCTGCGCCCGAAGATGCTCATGGCCAGCTCCGTGCGCCCGGCGCCCATCAGCCCGGCGATGCCCACGATCTCGCCCGCCCGCACGGACAGGTGCGCGTTGTCCACCACCACCCGCGAGTGCTCCCGGGGGTGGTGCACGGTCCAGTCCTCGACGCGGAGCACCTCCGCGCCGATGTCGGGAACCCGCTCGGGGTACCGGTTCGTGAGCTCGCGGCCCACCATGCCCTTGATGATCCGGTCCTCGGTGACCGACCCGTCGTGCAGGCTGAGGGTCTCGATGGTCTGCCCGTCGCGCAGGATCGTCACGGAGTCGGCGATCGCCCGGATCTCGTTGAGCTTGTGGCTGATGATGATGCAGGTGATCCCGTCCTCGCGCAGCCCGCGGACCAGGCCCAGCAGGTGCGCGGAGTCCTCGTCGTTGAGGGCGGCCGTGGGCTCGTCGAGGATGAGCAGCTTCACGTCCTTGGAGAGCGCCTTCGCGATCTCCACGAGCTGCTGCTTGCCCACCCCGATGTCCCCGGCCGGGACGCTGGGGTTCACGTCGAGGCCCACGCGCCGGAGCAGGTCGGCGGCCCTGGCGTTGGTCTCGTTCCAGTTGATGAACCCGCGGGTGGCGCGCTCGTTGCCGAGGAAGATGTTCTCCGCGACGGACAGGAACGGGGACAGGGCCAGCTCCTGGTGGATGATGACCACCCCGCTGCGCTCGCTGTCCTTGATGTCCCGGAAGGAGACGGTCTCGCCCTCCAGGACGATGTCCCCCTCGTAGGTGCCGTGCGGGTACACGCCGGACAGGACCTTCATGAGGGTGGACTTGCCGGCGCCGTTCTCCCCGCAGATCGCGTGGACCTCGCCGCGGGCGACGGCCAGGGTGACGTCCTGCAGCGCCTTGACGCCGGGGAAGGACTTGCTGATCCGGCGCATCTCCAGAACGTGCTCGCTCATGCGGGCCTCCTCGTCTCGAGCTGGTGGGTGGGTGGACGGGACGGACCGGCCGGGCGGCGGAGTGCCGCCCGGCCGGTCGCGATCACTCGAGCTCGGACGCCTCGTAGTAGCCGCTGTCCACGAGGACCTCCTGGTAGTTGTCCTTCGTGACGATCTGCGACTCGAGCAGGTAGGCGGGGACCACCTTCACGCCGTTGTCGTAGGTCTCCTCGTCGTTGACCTCGGGCTCCTCGCCCTTCATCAGGGAGTCCACCATGAGCACCGCGCGCTCGCCGAGCTCGCGGACGTCCTTGAAGATCGTGGAGTACTGCTCGTCGTTGACGATCGACTTCACGGACCCGACCTCGGCGTCCTGGCCGGTCACCACGGGCAGCTCGGCCTGGGAGTAGCCGCCGGAGCGCAGCGCGGAGATGATGCCGATCGAGAGGCCGTCGTACGGGGAGAGCACGCCGTCGAGCTGGTCGCCGCCGCCCACCGTGATGAGGTCCTCCATCCGGTCCTGGGCGGTGTCCGGCAGCCAGCGCAGGATGGCGGCCTGCTCGAACTCCGTCTGGCCGCTGGGGACGTTGAGCGTGCCGTCGTCCAGGTAGGGCTTGAGGGTGTCCATCGCGCCGTCCCAGAAGAAGGTCGCGTTGTTGTCGTCGGGGCTGCCGGCGAAGAGCTCCACGTTGAAGGGGCCCTTCTCGCCGGTGGGCTCGCCGTTCTCGTCGAGGACCCCGAGGCCCGTGAGCAGCGACGTGCCCTGCTGCACGCCCACCTCGTAGTTGTCGAAGGTCGTGTAGTAGTCCACGGTGTCCGACTCGTTGATGAGGCGGTCGTAGGCGATCACGGGGATCTCCTGGGTCTCGGCCGTGTCGAGCACGCTGGTCAGCGTGGTGCCGTCGATCGAGGCGATCACCAGGGCCTTGGCCCCGCCGTTGATCATGTTCTCGATCTGGGAGATCTGGGTGGGGATGTCGTCGTTGGCGTACTGGAGGTCCACCTCGTAGCCGAGCTCCTCGAGCTGCGCCTTGACGTTCTCGCCGTCGGCGATCCACCGCTCGGACTGCTGCGTGGGCATCGCCACGCCGATCTTGGCGCCCTCGTTGGAGCCCTCCTCCGCGCCGCCGCCGCGGTTGCCGCCGCAGGCCGTGAGGCCCAGGGCGAGGGTCAGGGCGGTCACCCCGGTGAGGGTCTTCTTCAGGTCGATCTTCGGGGTCATGGTCGTGCCTTTCGTCGGTCCGGGCCGCACTGCCCGGTGGTGGGAGTGTTCGAGCGAGGTCGGTGCTGGTGAGATCTCGTGGTGGTCGTCAGGGGTCCTGGTCATCATGGTCGTTCCGGCCGTCCCGGTCGTCCCGCTCAGAGCTTCTGGGCGAGCCGGTAGTAGGCCGCGTTCCACCGCACCTCGCGCTGGAACTCCCGCAGGGTGGTGGTGTCGTCGATGACGAGCAGCTCGGTCCGGGTCATGTCGGCGAAGTCCCGGATCACGTCGGCGCCCACCGCGGTGCTGAGGACCGTGTGGTGGGCGGCGCCGGCGGTGAGCCAGGCCGCGGCCGAGGTCGCGAGGTCGGGGTGCGGCCGCCAGACGGCCCGGGCCACGGGCAGGTTCGGGAGCGGGGCGTCCGGGGGCACGACGTCCACGGTGTTGGCGGTGAGCCGGAACCGGTCCCGCATGTCGGACATCGCCACGACCACGCCGGGGCCGGCGTCGGTGTCGAAGACCAGGCGCACGGGGTCCTCCCGTCCGCCGATGCCCAGCGGATGCACCTCGAGGGAGGGGCGCGCCGTGGTGAGGCTCGGGCAGACCTCCAGCATGTGGGCGCCGAGGATCTTTTCCTCCCCCGGCACCAGGTGGTACGTGTAGTCCTCCATGAGGGACGCGCCCCCGGGCAGCCCGGCGCCCATGACCTTGGCCGCCCGCACCAGCAGGGCCGTCTTCCAGTCGCCCTCCGCCCCGAACCCGTAGCCGCGGGCCATGAGCCGCTGCACGGCGAGGCCCGGCAGCTGGCGCAGCCCGCCGAGGTCCTCGAAGTTCGTGGTGAAGGCCCCGAAGCCGCCCTCCTCCAGGAACTGGAGCATCCCGAGCTCCTGCCGGGCCCCGTAGCGCAGGGACTCGTGGCGCTCCCCGCCGCGGCGCAGCTCGGGGGCCACGTCGTAGAGCTCCTCGTACTCGGCGACGAGCTCGTCCACGCGGTCCTCGGACTGGGCGTCCACCACGGCCACGAGGTCGTTGACGCCCCAGGTGTTCACGGAGACCCCGAACTGCAGCTCGGCCTCCGTCTTGTCGCCCTCGGTCACGGCGACGTTGCGCATGTTGTCGCCGAACCGGGCCACCCTGAGCCCCTGGACCGCCGCGCGGCCGGCGCACGCGCGCTGCCAGGAGGCGATCTGCGCGGTGACGCCGGGGGTCGAGACGTGGCCCACCACGGTCTTGCGCGGGACGTCGAGCCGGGTCTGGATGTAGCCGAACTCCCGGTCGCCGTGCGCGGCCTGGTTGAGGTTCATGAAGTCGAAGTCGATCTCGCCCCACGGCAGCTCGACGTTGATCTGGGTGTGCAGGTGGAGCAGCGGCTTGCGCAGGGCGTCGAGGCCGGTGATCCACATCTTGGCGGGGCTGAAGGTGTGCATCCAGGCGATCGCCCCGATCACGCCGTCCGCGGCGTTGAGCTCGAGGGCCGTGCGGCGGATCGAGTCCGCGTCCTTGAGCGTGGGCTTCCAGACCACCTCGACGGGCAGCCCGGCCTCGCCCAGCACGCGGACGATCTCGCGGGACTGCTCGGCCACCTGGCGCAGGGTGTCCTCGCCGTAGAGGTCCTGGCTGCCGGTGAGGAACCAGACCTCGTAGTGGTCAAGGGCGGTGGGCTGAGGATTCACGGGTGAGCGCTCCTGGGGTGGTGGGGACGGCCGCGGGCTGCTGGCCGTAGACGTTCTGGTAGCGGTCGAACAGGGAGTCGACGTGCGCGGGGTCGATGGGCAGCGGCTCGCCCAGCTGGCGGGAGAGGTGCACGGTGCGGGCCACGTCCTCGAGCATGGCCGCGGCCTTGACGGCGTCCCGGGCGTCCTTGCCGATGGTGAACGGTCCGTGGCTGAGCATGAGGACCGCGCGGGAGCGGTGGCCGGAGAGGGTCTCCACGATGCCGCGGCCGATCGAGTCGTCGCCGATGATCGCGAAGGGCCCCACGGGGATCTCCCCGCCGAACTCGTCCGCCATGGCCGTCAGGACGCAGGGGATGGCCTCGCCGCGGGCCGCCCAGGCCGTGGCGTAGGGCGAGTGGGTGTGGACCACTCCCCCGACCTCCGGCATGTGCCGGTAGACGTAGGCGTGGGCGGCGGTGTCGCTGGACGGCGAACGCTCCGCACCGGGGGTGCCGGGGACCGGCCGGCCGTCCAGGTCGCACAGGATCTGGTTCTCCGGGCCGAGGTCGTCGTAGCTCACCCCGCTGGGCTTGATCACGAAGAGGTCCGTGCCGGGGACCCGCCCGGACACGTTGCCCGCCGTCCAGACCACCAGCCCGTAGCGGACCAGTTCGGCGTGCAGGTCCGCGACCTCGCGCCGCACGCGGGCGATCCGCTCCTCGAGCTCGGGCGTCAGGGCGTTCACGCGGAGACCTCCTGGGTGGAACGGGCGTTGCGCCGGAGCGCCTTGAGCCGGCGCATGACGTCGCTGCCGCCGCGGCCGAAGTGGTCGTGCAGCGCGGTGTAGTCCTCGTAGAGGACGGAGTAGGCCTCGGTGTGCGCGGGGTTCGGGGTGTAGGCGTTGCGCTCGAGCCGGCCCATCGCCGCGGCGGCCGTCCGGACGTCCGGGTAGGCGCCGGCGGCCACGGCCGCGTGGATGGCGGAGCCCAGGGCCGGGCCCTGGTCGCTGCCGATCACCGAGATCGGCATGCCGAGCACGTCGGCGTAGATCTGCATGAGGAACGCGTTCTTGATCAGCCCGCCGGCCGCCACGAACTCGGTGACGGGGATCCCGGAGGCGGCGAAGGCCTCCACGATCGTGCGGGTCCCGAAAGCGGTGGCCTCCAGCAGGGCGCGGTAGACCTCGTGCGGGCGGGTGGCCAGGGTGAGGCCGACGAGCAGCCCGGAGAGCTCGTGGTCCACGAGCACGGACCGGTTGCCGGACTGCCAGTCCAGGGCCAGGAGCCCGTGCGCGCCCACCGGTTCGCGGCTCGCCTGCTCGGTGAGCAGCTCGTGCACGCTCAGCCCGCGCTCGGCGGCCTCCTCCTGGAGCCGCCCCGGCACGAAGTGGGCCGTGAACCAGCCGAAGATGTCGCCCACCCCGGACTGCCCGGCCTCGTAGCCGTAGAACCCGTCGATGATCCCGCCGTCCACCACGCCGCACATCCCGGGGACCTCGCGCAGGGTGTCGGAGCTCATGACGTGGCAGGTGGAGGTGCCCATGATCGCCACCATCTGACCCGGCGCGGTGGCCCGGGCGGCGGGGGCGCTCACGTGCGCGTCGACGTTGCCCACCGCCACGGCGATGCCGGCGGGCAGGCCCGTCCACTCCGCGGCCTGGGCGCTGAGCGTTCCCGCGGCGGTGCCGAGGGCCCCGATCGGGTGGTCGACCTTGTCCTGCGCGAAGTCGGCGAACCCGGGGTTCAGGGCGCCGAGGAACTCGCGGTCGGGGTACTCGCCGTCCTGCAGGATGCCCTTGTACCCGGCGGAGCACGCGTTGCGCACGTAGCTGCCCGTCAGCTGCCACACGATCCAGTCGGCGGCCTCCACCCAGTGGTCCATGAGGTGGTACAGCTCCGGGTCCTCCTCGAGCAGCTGCAGGCCCTTGGCGAACTCCCACTCGCTCGAGATGAGACCGCCGTAGCGGGCCAGCCAGCGCTCTCCGCGCCGGGCCGCGAGATCGTTGATGCGGTCCGCCTGGCCCTGCGCGGCGTGGTGGCGCCACAGCTTCACGTAGGCGTGCGGGCGGCCCGCCAGGCCGGGCAGCTCGTTGAGGGGCGTGCCGTCGGCCCGGACGGGGACCATGGTGCACGCGGTGAAGTCGGTGCCCACGCCCACCACGGCGCTCGGGTCCACGCCGGCGGCGCGGACGGCGGCGGGCACCGCGTGCCGCAGGACGTCCACGTAGTCGGCGGGGACCTGCAGCGCCCACTCGGGCGGCAGGGCCTCCCCCGTGGCGGCGAGCACGGTGTCCATCACGCCGTGCTCGTACTCGTGCACCGCGGAGCCCATCTCGGCGCCGTCGTGCACCCGCACGACGACGGCCCGCCCCGACAGGGTGCCGTAGTCGACGCCGATGACGTACGTGGGATCTGGGCTGGGCTGGCTCACGGAGGACCTCGTTGTCGTTCGAGCCGCACGTTCCGAAAGGGGCGGCCGCCGGCCGGCCCACCTCGGAATGTGAACGGTCACATCTGATGTTCGGGCCAACGTACCGCAGCGTGGAAGCACGTGTCCCACATCACTTGATAACAGTTTGGTAACGGCGTGGCCGGGGGTCCATCAGCCCTGGTCGGCGGCGGGCGCGGCCGTGGACTCGCGGACCACGAGCACGGGCTCCACGTCCCCCGGCCGGACCGGCTGCTCCCCCCGCAGCTCCGCGAGCAGCACGGCCATGCAGCGCCGGCCCAGCTCGGGGAAGTCCTGGCGCACCGTGGTCAGCGGCGGCAGGAAGTGCGCGGCCTCCGGGACGTCGTCGAAGCCCACCACGCTGACGTCCCCGGGCACGCCCAGCCCGGCCTCGGCGAACGCGTGCACGAGACCGAGCGCGATGTGGTCGTTGCCGCAGAAGACCGCGCTGAGCCCCCGGCGCCCGCGCAGTCCGAGCCCTGCGCGGTAGCCGGAGTCCGCGGTCCACGCCCCGGCGGGGACCACCACGGGCTCGAACCCCCAGGCGGTCATCTCCTCGCGGTAGCCCTGGCGGCGGGCGTCCGTCTCGACCCATCCCTCGGGGCCGGGGACGTGGACCACGCGGTGGTGCCCCAGCTCCAGCAGGTGGCGGGTGGCCAGCCGGGCCCCGGCCAGCTGGTCGACCGACATCCGGTGGTCCTCGCTGTGCAGGGAGTGCACGGTGACGAACGGGATCCGGATGGACAACTGCTCGATCACCTCCAGTGTGCGCGACTGCGGCGCGAGGATCACCAGCCCCTCCACCGCGTGGCCGACCATCCGGTCCAGGGCCGACTCGATGGAGGCGCGGTCCGCGTGGTCGATGTGGGCGGTGTCCACGACGTAGCCGGCCTCGTCGGCCGCCGTCTCGACCGCCCGGAGGCTGGCCGACGGGCCGTACTCGGCGCCCGAGGAGACGAGGGCGCCGATGGTCCTCGACTCGCTCGTGACCAGGGCGCGGGCGGCCCGGTTGGGCCGGAACCGCAGCTCCTCCATGGCCTGCAGCACCCGCTGCCGGGTCGAGTCGCGCAGCGCGGGGTGCCCGTTGATCACCCGGGAGACCGTCTGGTGGGAGACCCCGGCCGCGCGGGCCACGTCCCGGATGTTGGGGGCGCGCGGAGGCCGTGCGGAGTTCGCACCACCCTCAACGGTCATGGCCAGAACGGTACTGCACGGCACCGGACGGACCCAGTGGAGGGGTCCCCGGGAGGGACCTCCACCCCTCCGGTGCTTGCGCGGCGGACACGTCGCACCGCATGGTGGTCCCCGGCGCCCCCGGAACCCGGGCCGCCGTCCCCCGGGCCCCCGGGAGACCCTCCACCGATCGCGGAACGGGATTCTACGCATGGAGCAACGCACACTCGGCAGGACCGGACGGAAGGTCTCCACCGTGGGCCTGGGCACGTGGCAGCTGGGCGCGGACTGGGGGGACGTCGACCCCGCCGAGGCCACCGCCGTCCTGGAGGCCGCCGTGGAGTCGGGGGTCACGTTCTTCGACACCGCCGACGTCTACGGCGACGGCCGCAGCGAGCAGACCATCGGCGCGTTCCTGCGCGAGCGCCCCGACCTGGACATCACCGTGGCCACGAAGATGGGCCGCCGCGCGGACCAGGTCCCGGAGAACTACACCCTCGCGAACTTCCGGCAGTGGGTGGACCGCTCGCGCCGGAACCTGGGCACCGACACCCTCGACCTGGTCCAGCTGCACTGCCCGCCCACGCCGGTATACAGCGACCAGGAGGTCTACGACGCCCTGGACACCCTGGTCCAGGAGGGCGCGATCCGCCACTACGGCGTCAGCGTGGAGCGCACCGACGAGGCGCTCGCGGCCATCGCCCGCGGGAGCACCGCCACCGTCCAGATCATCCTCAACGCCTTCCGGCTCAAGCCGCTGGACGCCGTGCTGCCGGCGGCGAAGGAGGCCGGGGTGGGGATCATCGCCCGGGTGCCGCTGGCCTCGGGGCTGCTGTCCGGGAAGTACACGGCGGACACCCGGTTCGCGGCCGACGACCACCGCAACTACAACCGCGGCGGCGAGGCCTTCGACGTCGGCGAGACGTTCTCCGGAGTGGACTTCCAGCGCGGCCTCGAGGCCGTCCGCGAGTTCGCCGGGCTGCTCCCGGACGGGGTGACCACGGCGCAGGCCGCGATCGCGTGGATCATCGCCCAGGACGGCGTCAGCACCGTGATCCCCGGGGCGCGCAGCGTGGAGCAGGTCCGCGGCAACGCCTCGGCGGCGGACACCGGGGACCTGGGCCGGGAGATCGACGCCGGGGTCCGCAGGATCTACGACGCGTACTTCCGGGCGGACATCCACCCCCGCTGGTGAGCCCCTCCGGCACCTCCCCGGAAGAGCCCGGGGAGGTGCCGGACGACGCCGGGGCAGTGCCGAGCCGGCGCCGTCCCGGCGTCGTTCCGGGCGACGACCGGGGCAGCCGCCGCGACCGGGAAATGCGGTGCGGCTAGGAGATCTGCAGCCCCCCGTTGATGTCGTATGTCGCCGCGGTGATGAATCCGGCGTCCTGTCCCACGAGGAACGCGAGCAGGGCCGCCATGTCCCGCACGGTGCCCACACGCCCCACCAGGATGTCCTTGGACATGTCCGCCTTGCGCTCGTCGCTCAGCGTGCCGCCCATGATGTCGGTGTCCACGGGACCGGGGGCGATGCAGTTCACGGTGATCCCGTGCTCGCCCATCTCGCGCGCCACGGCCCGGGTGAAGCCGATGATCGCGGCCTTGGACGCGCTGTAGGCCACCTTGGAGTAGGTCCCGCCGCCGCGCTGGGCGGAGATCGAGGAGACGCTGACCACGCGGCCGAGCTTGCGCTCGATCATCCCGGCCAGCACGCGCTGGGTCATCATGAACGTGCCGGTCATGTTGATGGCGAAGACCCGGTCCCACGCCTCCCGGGTCTCCTGCATGAACTCCGTGGGCGAGCTGATGCCCGCGAGGTTGACGAGGGCCACGATCGGCGGGAGCTCCGCCTCGACCCGTGCGACGGACTCGTCCACGGAGGCCTGGTCGGACACGTCCGTGCGCAGCCCGAGGGCCTGCACCCCGTGCCGTCCGGCGATGTCCTGGGCGGCCTCCGCGGCGGCCTCGCCGTCGATGTCGAGGACGGCGACGTTCCAGCCCTGGCTCGCGAGCAGGTCGGCGGTGGCGCGGCCGATGCCGCGCGGGGAGGCGGCGCCGGTGAGCACGGCGGTGCGCTCGGCGGGGAAGGCGATGGTCTCGGTCATGTCAGTCGTCTCCTGTGCTGTGGGGAAAGGGTCCGGTTGCCGGGTCGGGACCGCCGGGTGCGGTCCCGCCGCCGATGTAGTGCTCATAGTCGGCGTAGGTCTGGTCGATGTGGGCCTCCATGGCCTTGCGCGCCGTCTCGGGGTCGCGGGTGCCGATGGCCTCCAGGACGAGCCGGTGGTGCTCGATGGCGTGCCGCTGCACCTCGGGGAAGGCGGAGGTCGCCCGCCGCTCGGCGTAGAGCAGCTGGGAGAGCTGGGCCAGCAGGACGGACACGAACGGATTGCCCGAGGCCCGGAGCACCACGTCGTGGAAGGCCATGTCGGCGCGGGTGACCTCGTCCAGGTCCTGCGCCTCGTGCGCGCGCTGGAGGTCCCGGACCGCGGTCTCCATCGCGGCGAGGTCCTCCGGGGTGACGTGCACGGCGGCCAGCTCCGCGGAGCCGGTCTCCACCATGCGCCGCACCTCCAGCAGCCGCAGCGCCACCTGGTGGGAGGTCGCCCCCCGGGAGGCGGCCTTCAGGATCGCCTCGAGGCCGGTCCACGCGTCGGGGGGGTTGACGTAGGTCCCGAGGCCGCGCCGCACGTAGACGATGTTCTGCGCCTGGAGCGCCTTGAGGGCCTCGCGCACGGTGAGCCGGCTGACGTCGGACTCCCGGGCGATCTCCGCCTCGGGGGGCAGAGCCTCGTGCGCGCCCACCTCGCCCTCGAGGATGCGCTCGAGCAGGTCCTCGGCGACGGCCTCGACCAGCGACTTCCTAGCCATCGGCTCGCCGCCGCGCCGCGGCCCTCACGGGGGGAGCGGTGCGCACGTCGGGATCGGGGTTCACGGCGCGTACCTGCCTCTTGTCAGACGTCATATGTGTGACTAGCCTCACATGGAGCGCCGCTCTCGTCAATTCCCGCGCCCGGGCAGCAGCCCGGCCGTCCCACGTCCCCGAGGAGCCGATCACCGTGGATCTGCAACTACTCCTGGCACTCGTGCTGGGCATCGCCACCATCATCGTCCTGGTGCTGCGCACGCGCCTGGACGCGTTCGTGGCGCTGCTCATCGCCGCCCTCGTCACCGGTCTGGTCGCGGGCCAGCCGGTGCTCGACATCGTCTCGGCCATCACCACCGGCTTCGGCAACACCCTGGCCTCGATCGGCATCGTGATCGGCCTCGGCGTGGGCATCGGCAAGATCCTCGAGGTGTCGGGGGCCGCCAACGCGCTCGCCCTCGCCTTCCTCCGCGTCTTCGGCCACGGCCGCGAGCCATGGGCGATGGGCAGCGTGGGCGCCCTGGTCTCGATCCCCGTGTTCTGCGACTCCGGCTACGTGATCATGAACCCGCTCGCCCGGTCCATCGCCCGGGTGAAGCGCGCCGGCTACGTGACCCTCGCCCTGGCGCTGGGCTGCGGCATGACGCTCACCCACCACCTCGTGCCGCCCACCCCGGGCCCCCTGGCCGTGGCCGGCATCCTCGGCGCGGACATCGGAGCGATCATCCTCGTCGGCCTGGCCTTCACCGTGCTCCTGCTGCCCGTCGTGGTCTTCTACGCCAAGTGGATCGGCCCCCAGCTCGAGCCCAAGATCGAGGAGCACGTGCGCGAGGCCGTCTACGGCACCGTTGCCACGGCCGGCGTCGGGGGCAGCTCCCGTGTCGGGAGCACGGACCTGGAGGACGGCCCCCGGGACGGTCTCGACGACGAGGCGGCTCAGGCGCCCGCCGCGGAGCCGTCCCACGACCTCGGCGAGCCGCCGGCCGGCGCCGAGCCGCACCGGATCGGCGCGTTCGTCGGATCCCTGCCGCTGGTCATCCCGCTGCTGCTGATCATCCTCAACACGGTCACCGGCGCGATCGACCAGAACGCCCAGGGGGTCGTGGGCGGCGACGGGTACGAGCCCTCCGCCTGGGCGGTCCCGTTCGCCTTCATCGGCAACCCGGTGGTCGCGCTGATCATCGGCATGGTCCTGGCCCTCTACGTGCTCCTGCCCCGGTGGACGCCCCGGAACAAGGCGCACGGCTGGTTCGCCGAGGCCGCGGCCTCGGCCGGTCTGATCCTGCTCATCACGGGCGCCGGCGGCGCGCTGGGCCAGGTGCTCCGCAGCTCCGGCGTGGGCGACGCCCTGGCCGAGGCCATCGCCTCCACCCCGCTGCCCGCGTTCCTCGTGCCGTTCCTCATCGCCACCCTCGTGCGCATCGCCCAGGGCTCCGGCACGGTGGCCATGATCACCGCGGCCTCCGTCTCGGCGCCGCTGGTGACCACCCTGGGCATCGACCCCGTCGTCGCCGCCGTGGCCTGCACGGCGGGCTCCATGGTGTTCAGCTACTTCAACGACTCCTACTTCTGGGTGGTCACCCGCTTCACCGGGCTGGAGGGCACGGACGCGCTGAAGGGCTGGTCCGGGATCACCACCGCCGTCTGGGCCGGGTCCATCCCGCTGCTGTTCGTCCTCAACCTCATCCTGGGCTGACCGCGGCAGGACGACGACAGGTCTCCGGCACAGGACCGGACAGCACCGGTCGGGACGGGGCGGCGTGCCGGGGCACGCCGCCCCGTCTACGCTGTCCGGAGATCCTCCCTCCCGCGTCCTGAAAGGGTGTGCCGTGCTCACCAACGCGTCATCGGCCACGGGCCGGCGAGCCCGCCTCGGCTTCGGCTTCCTCGGCGTGGTGCTGATCGCGGTCAACCTGCGGGTCGGCTTCGTGACCGTGGGGCCGCTGCTCGAGGAGATCAGCCGCGACCTCGGCATCTCGGCGGGCCAGGCCGGGCTGCTGACCGGGCTGCCGCTGGCCATGTTCGCCCTGTTCTCCCCCGTGGCCCCGGCGGTGGCCGCCCGGACCGGCCTGGACCGGGCCCTGTGGCTGTCGCTGCTGCTGCTCGCGGCCGGGATCGCCGGCCGTTCCGCCCCGGTGGAGGGCGCCGTGTGGGTGGGCACGGCGGTGATCGGCATCGGCATCGCGTTCCTCAACGTGCTGCTGCCCTCGTTGGTGAAGCGGGAGTTCCCGCTGCGCGTGAGCCAGGTGACCGGCGTGTACACGTCGATCCAGGGCGCGGTGGCCGCGGCCGGCTCGGCGCTGGTGGTCCCGATCGCCCACTCCGGGCCGGCGGGCTGGCGCCTGGCCCTGGCGGTGTGGGCGGTGCCGGCCGTCGTGGCGCTGGTGGTGCTCTCGCCCGGGCTGCGGACCGGGAGCTCCGGCCCGGCGGTCCCCGCGGCGGAACTGGGCCCCTACCGGTCCCCGTGGCGGTCGGCGCTGGGCTGGCAGGTCACCCTGTTCATGGGCCTGCAGTCGGTGGCGTTCTACGTGCTCATGGCGTGGCTGCCGAGCATCGAGCGCAGCCACGGCGTCTCGGCGACCGCTGCGGGCACGCACATGGCGCTGTTCCTGCTGATCGGGATGGGCGCCAGCCTGGGCACCGGGGCGCTCATGCACCGGCTGGGCGACCAGCGGCCCGTGGCCTTCGCGGGCAGCGCCCTGGCCCTGGCCACCTTCGCGGGGCTGGCCGCCGCGCCTGAGCTGACGCTGCTGTGGATCGTGCTCGGGTCGATCGGCTGCGGCAGCCTCATCGTCGTCGCGCTGTCCCTGTTCAGCCTCCGGTCCACCGACCACCGCCAGGCGGCGGCTCTGTCCGGGATGGCCCAGTCCGTGGGCTACGCGCTGGCCGCGATCGCCCCCGCCGTCTTCGGCGCCCTCTACGACGCCGGAGGGCGGTGGGAGCCGCCGCTGCTGCTCATGGCGGGTCTCATGGCGGTGCTGTGCGTCGTGGCCCTCTTCGCCGGGCGCGACCGCGTCATCGGGCCGGGCCGCTGAGCGGTCCGCGCCGCCCGTCACGGCGGAACGCCGCCCGGCCGCGGCGGCCGGGCGGCGTTCCGGTGGGGACTGCCGGGCGCCCGAGGGGCGCCGGAGCGGATCAGACCATGCGGCGCGGGGCGAACCACTCCTTGACCGGGGCCTTGAACGCGGTGACCAGCCACAGGACGTTCACCACGACCAGCACCAGCCCGAGGACCAGCAGGACGATCCCCAGCCCGCCGTAGGCCATCGCGCCGAGGAGGCCGATCAGCGTCCCGACCACGCTGAGGATGGACAGGACGATGCCCAGGACGCGGGCCCAGTTCTTGCCCTTCTTCAGGAACACGTAGACGAGGGCGTACAGGCCCAGGGCGATCACCAGCATCACGATGCCGGTGATCTGCCCGATGCCCGAGGCCTGGTCGGCCGCCGCGATCTGGTCGGCGGACAGGCCCATCTCCCGGTACATCTCGGTGGTGTCCACGGTGGTCGCGACGATGATCCCCACGATGTCGTTGAGGAGGTAGACGGCCGCGGAGACGAGGGTCAGGGTCAGGAGCCGCTTGACCTCGGGGGGCGCGGCGCCGGGGTGCCCGCCCTGATGGGCTCCGTACTGGTCGCCGCCGGCCTGGTACTGCGGCGGGCCGCCGCGGGCGCCCTCGGGCTGCTGGGGATAGGGGTTGCTCATGAGGATCTCCTTCGGTGGAACGGCAACGGCACAGGATGCGCCCTCCCATCCTCCCCCGCGGTGTGCGATCGCACCTCCGTCTTCAGGACGAGGCGTGTCCCCCGCCCCGGGCCCTGCGCCCTGGGGCCCGCGAGATCGCAGGTGTCGGCGACGGCGGCGCCCCCGGTCGCCGGCAGCTGCCATCTCGCGGGAGAAGGGAGGGGTCAGGTGGCGAGGGTCGCGTAGACCACGTAGTTGTCGTCGAACAGGCCGGTGGCGGGGTCGTAGCCGTCGCACGTGATCAGGCGCAGCTCCGCCCCGGCCGTGTTGCCGTAGACGGCCCGTGTGGGAAAGGCGTTCTTGGCGTGCTGCTCCCCGCGGTCGACGACGAACACCGCCGTGCTGCCGTCCGCCCGCGTGATCTCCACGGTGTCGCCGGGGGCCAGCCCGCGCAGCCCCGCGAAGACACCGGGCCCGCCGTCGGTCGCGTTGACGTGGCCGAGCAGGACGGCCGGCCCCCGCTCCCCCGGCGTGGGCGAGGACGTGTACCAGGAGGCCGGGGCCCCGGGGCCGGTCGGCGGCACCTCCAGCGACCCGTCCGGGCGCAGGCCCAGGTGCAGCAGCTCGGACGAGGCCCCCACCGCGGGGATCCGCACCGCCACGGGCGCGGACTCCGGCAGCACCGGCGGCAGCGCCTCGGGCGCCGGGGCGGCGGACGGTGCGGCAGCCGGTGTGGTGGGCGCGGCCGTCGCACCCGGCGCCGGCGTCCGCGCCGGCGCGGCGGACACCGCCGACGACGACGGGGCGGGGGGCTGCGCGGGGGACCCGCCCGCGCAGCCGCTGAGCAGCAGGAGGACGACCGCCGCAGGGACCAGGCGGCCCCTGCGGCGGTCGGCGGTCGGATCCGGCACGGGGACCGGTCCCTCCGCCCGGCCCGGCCTAGGCCCGGCCGGCACCGCGCCGGCGCACCGCCACCGCGGCGGCCGCCGCCGAGGCCACCGCCGCCAGGGCCAGACCGCCGGCGAGGACCGGGGCTCCGGAACCGGCGTCCACGGCGGCACCGGTGTCGGCGCCGCCCACGGGCACCTCGTCCACCTGGGTGTACGGGTCCTCGGCAGGCACTTCCCCGGGCACCTCGCCGGGCTGGGCGTCCGGCCCGGGGCCGGCGCCGGGGACCCAGTCGATGACGGTGTGGCTCCAGCCCCCCGATGCGTTCTCCACGGGGATGCGGGTGGGGTCGTAGGGCCACTCGGCGCTCTCGCACACGACGCCGTCGCCGTCGTCGTCGACGAGGCTCGTGCTGTAGCTGACGGAGCCCACCGGGATGTTGTGGACGCCGTACCCGGCGGCCGTGGCGCAGTCGGTGAAGACCATCGCGTCACCGGGCGCGGCCGTCGCCGGTCCCGCCGTCAGGACCACGAGCCCGATCACCGCCGCCGCCACGCCCGCTGCACTGTTCTTCATGGTGTTCCCTCGCTTCTGGGAGTGCTGATGTGCAAGCGCATCGTAGGAGGTTCACCACTGCAACGTCACGGGTCGGATAGTGATGCCGGCGTCCGCGCGGCGCGGCGGGCCCGGTTTCCGGCGGAAATCTGCCATTTCCGCTCTGACTGGTTGCATCGCGGTGCATTCTGTGAGTTTCATGACGCGGGCGCGGAACCGTCCGATCCTCGCCCATCCCCCTGGTCCGGGACAGGGCTGTGGCCGTCCCCGAGCGTCAGCCCGCTCGCGGCGGCTTCGTCGAGGACCAGCGTGGTCCGGGGGTGGAACTGCAGCACCGACGCCGGGCACCGGGCGGCCACCGGACCCTCCACGGCCGCGGCGACGGCCGCCGCCTTCCGCTCCCCCTGCGCGACCAGGAGCACCTGGCGTGCCTCGAGGATCGTGCCCAGCCCCTGGGTGAGGCAGTGGGTGGGGACGTCGTCGGGCCGGTCGAAGAAGCGGGCGTTGTCGGCGCGCGTCTGCGCGGATAGAGCCGCGACGCGGGTGCGGGAGGACAGCGACGAGATCGGTTCGTTGAAGCCGATGTGGCCGTTCGTGCCGATCCCCAGGACCTGGAGGTCGATGCCGCCGGCCGCGGCGATCGCCCGCTCGTACTCCTCGGCGGCCCCGCCCAGATCGGCGCGGGAGGCGTCGGGCACCCGGACCTGCTCCGGGGCCAGGCCGAAGGGCCGGACGACCTCCCGGTCCAGGTACGCGGCGTAGCTGCGCGGGTGCTCCGGCGGGAGACCGACGTACTCGTCGAGGGCGAAGCACGTGAGGTGCGAGAGGTCGAGCGATCCCTCGGCCCGGCGCCGGGCCAGCTCCCGGTAGATCCCGACCGGCGACGACCCGGTGGCCACCCCCAGCACGGTGTCCGGCTCTTGGGCGATCCGGCCGGCGACGACGTCGGCCGCGTACGTGGCGACGTCCGCGGCGGTCGGCACGATGACGATGTCCATGAGCTGCCCCTCCTCGTGCACTGGGAGGCCCATTGTCCTCGGACCGGTGGCAGGCGATCCAGCGGGGTTCAGGAGCCGGGGTCCAGCTGCGCGGCCGCGTGCCGGAGCACGGGACCGAAGTCCGGGCCGGCGCCGGGGCTCGCCGCCAGCGCCGCGACGTACAGGGCGGCCCAGGCGGCGGCGCGGCGCCACACGTCGTCGTCGTACCGGCCGGTGCTGTCCGTGACGGCGCGGAACGCGGAGCGCTGGTCCGCGTCGAAGGCCAGCCACGCGCCGGCGAGGTCGGACGCGGGGTCCCCGGCGCAGACGTCCCCGAAGTCGACGAGACCGGCCAGTCGCCCGCCCCGGTGCACGAGGTTCCAGGGGTGCGGGTCCCCGTGCAGCCAGACCGCCGGCCGTGACCACGGGGCGGCGCGCAGGCCGTCGTCGACGACGCCGCGGAGCCGCTCGGTGCGCCGCGCCCCGAGCAGCGCGGCCGCGGCCGGCCAGGACGGGGCCGCCGCGCGGAGCCGCGCGTCGAGCGGGACGCCCCGGTAGGGGTTGCGCGGGGCCTCCCCGGGTGCCGGCCGGTGCAGCGAGGACAGGGCCCGGGCCAGGTCCTCCGCGAGCCGCCCGCGCCGGGCGACCGGCAGGGTCGCGACGGCCTCGCCCTCGATCCACCGGACCACTGCCCAGGGCCACGGGTACCCGGCGCCGGGGACGCCGCGGAACACCGGCCGGGGCACGGCGATCCCCAGCGCGACCAGCGGTGCGCCGGCCACGGCCGTCCACCGCACCTCGTGGAGCAGGCACGGGACGGCGGCGCGGCGCACCGGCAGGCGCACCGCGTGGGCGGGGCCGAGCCGGAACAGCACGTTGTCCCAGCCCTGCGCCACCGGGGTCGGCGTCTGGTCCAGGAGCTCGCGGAGCTCCCGCGGCAGCTGCGCCGCCAGCAGGCGGCGCACCTGGGCGGCCGTCGGCTGCACCTCGACCTCGGGCATCGTCCACCCCTCCTCCCGGCTGCGTCGGCTCGGGCGCACCCCGATCCAGGCTGCCGGACCCGGGACCCGGTGCGGGGGGTCCGGCAGAAAAAAACATCGCCACCCGGCCGGAGCCGGGTGGCGATGTCAGGTCGACGCCGGGGCGTTCAGCCCCGCGCCGGAGATCTCACGAGGAGATCAGAGCGTGATCACGCAAGCACGGTGATGTTCGCGGCCTGGGGGCCCTTGGGGCCGTCCTGGGTCTCGAACTCGACGCGCTGGTTCTCCTCGAGGGAGCGGAATCCGCCGGAGTTGATCGCGGAGAAGTGCGCGAACACGTCCTTGGAGCCGTCCTCGGGGGTGATGAAGCCGAAGCCCTTGTCGGCGTTGAACCACTTCACGGTGCCAGTAGTCATGGGGAACCTGTCTTTCTGGGAAACGGAGCGTCCCCGGCGATCGGGGTGCTCGGGCGTTGCGATGCCTGCCAAAACGTCTTCTCAGAAAAACTGCTGCGCCCGATGTCCGGGCGAACTGCTTGAACTGCAAGAACGAAACTTCAACAACTGGTGATGACTCTACAGGTGTTCGGGGAAAAGCACAGTGACGGGCCCCACTGCCCCCGCGGACACCCCGAGATCGCCGGGGGATCGCCCCGAGGCCGTTCCCACGGGCGCGTCGCGTCCATAGGCTGTGACCATGGCCACACCTGAGACCCGCACCCGGCCCACCGTCAACTCGGACATGGGCGAGGGGATCGGCCTGCACCGCTTCGGCAACGACCCGGAGCTGCTGCAGGTCGTGGACCTCGCCAACGTCGCCTGTGGCTTCCACGCCGGGGACCCGGACATCATGTCCGCCACCGTGGCCGCCGCCGTGGCCCACGACGTCGCGATCGGCGCCCACCCCTCCCTGCCCGACCAGTGGGGCTTCGGCCGCCGCGCCATGGTGCTCGCCCCGGAGGAGGTCGAG
Source organism: Kocuria rosea (assembly GCF_006094695.1). Lineage (NCBI taxonomy): Bacteria > Bacillati > Actinomycetota > Actinomycetes > Micrococcales > Micrococcaceae > Kocuria > Kocuria rosea. Next base: position 3,709,781 of record NZ_CP035103.1, read on the forward strand.
TCCCTGGTCCGCTACCAGGTGGGCGCCCTCACCGGCTTCCTGCTCCAGCACGGGGCGGACCTGCACCACCTCAAGCCGCACGGCTCGCTCTACGGGATGGTCGCCAAGGACCCGGCGCTCATGGAGGCGGTGGCGGCGGTGGCCGCCGACTACCGCGTGCCCGTGCTCGGCATGGCCGGCACCGCCCACGAGTCCGTGTGCGCCGAGCGCGGCGTGCCGTTCGTGGCCGAGCTCTACGTGGACCTCGACTACAACGCCGAGGGCGGGCTGATCATCCAGCGCACGCCCCACGCCACCGACCCGCGCGCCGCCGCGGACCGGGTGGCGCAGGCCCTGGCCGAGGGGGTCGTGCGGGCCGAGGACGGCACGGAGCTGCCGATGCGCTTCGAGTCGGTCTGCGTGCACTCCGACGCCCCGGGGGCGCCCGCGGTGGCCCGCGCCGTCCGCGCGGCGATCGACGCCCACGCGGCGACGGGCACCTGACCCGCCCGGCCGCCGTCGTCCCGGCCTTCCGACCCGGACCCGGTGCCCGCCGACCCCACGTCTCCCCACCCGACCGAAAGGACCCGCACCATGACCGAGATCCAGTCCCCGCTCCCCGGTGTCTTCTACCGCCGCCCCTCACCCGACAAGGACCCGTTCGTCCGGGACGGCGACCCGGTCGAGGCCGGCCAGGTCATCGGTCTCATCGAGGTGATGAAGCAGTTCTCGGAGGTCCAGTCGGACGCCGCCGGCACGATCCAGGCCTTCGAGGTGGAGGACGGCGACATGGTCAACCCGGGGGACGTCATCGCCGTCGTCGCGGAGAGCTGAGCCGTGCCGATCTCCACGCTCCTGGTGGCCAACCGGGGCGAGATCGCGGTCCGGATCCTGCGCTCGGCGCAGCAGATGGGCCTGCGCACCGTGCTGGCCGTGAGCGAGGTGGACCAGGACTCCATGGCGGCGGAGCTCGCCGGCGCCGTGGCCGTGGTGGGCCCCGCCCCGGCCCAGAAGTCCTACCTGAACGCGGAGGCGCTCGTGGCCGCGGCCCTGGAGCACGGGTGCGACGCCGTGCACCCCGGCTACGGCTTCCTCTCCGAGAACGCCGCGTTCGCCCGGCGCGTCCAGGAAGCGGGGCTGACGTGGGTGGGCCCCGCCCCCGACGTCATCGACCTCATGGGCCACAAGACCCGGGCCCTGGAGGCCGCGATCGCCGCCGGGGTGCCCGTCCTCGCCGGGTCCAACGGGCCCCTGGAGGGCGACGACGACGCCGTCCTGGCGCTGGCCCGGGAGGTCGGCTACCCGCTCGTCATCAAGGCCTCGGCCGGTGGCGGCGGGCGCGGCATCCGCCTGGTCCGCGCCGAGGAGGACCTCCTGCGGACCGTCGACACCGCCCGGTCCGAGGCCGGGGCGAGCTTCGGGGACCCCACCGTGTACCTGGAGCGGTTCGTGGAGCGGGCCCGGCACGTGGAGGTCCAGGTCCTCGGCGACGGGCAGACCTTCCTGCACCTGGGCGACCGAGACTGCTCCCTGCAGCGCCGCTCCCAGAAGATCGTGGAGGAGGCCCCCGCCCCGGACCTGCCGGACGAGGTCCGCGAGCGCATCCGGGACTCCGCCGTGAACCTGGCCCGGCTGTGCTCCTACACCGGGGTGGGCACGGTCGAGTACCTCTACGACCCCGTCCGGCACGAGGCGGCGTTCATCGAGATGAACACCCGCCTGCAGGTGGAGCACCCGGTCACGGAGTTCGTCACGGGCGTGGACCTGGTCGCCGAGCAGCTCACGATCGCCTCGACCGGGCGCACGGAGCTGCGGCAGGAGGACATCTCCTTCGCCGGGCACTCCGTGGAGTGCCGGATCAACGCCGAGGACCCGGAGAAGGGGTTCATGCCGAGCCCGGGCACGATCAACCGCCTCGACTGGCCGGAGGGGTCCGAGTACCGCGTGGACTCCGGCGTGCGCAACGGCGACACCGTGGCCCCGTACTACGACTCGCTGCTGGCCAAGCTGATCGTGCACGCCGAGGACCGGGAGACGGCCGTGCAGCGGATGGGCGCGGCCCTTGTCGCCACGCACGTGGAGGGGATCAGGACCACGGTGCCGCTGCTGCGGCGGCTCGTGCTGGACCCGGAGTTCGCGGCCGTGGCGCACCACACCACCTGGATCGAGACCGAGCTGCTGACCGGCCGGGCCGGCGGCGCACCCAGCGACGAGCCCGGCGACGAGCCCGGCGACATTCCCAGTGAGGGGAGCGCACCATGACCGAGACCCTGTACCTGCCCACCGCCCGGTACACGTGGGGCGGTGACGAGTTCCTGTTCGTGGAGTTCGACGAGGCCATGAACCTCACCGCCAACTACCTGGCCACCACCGTGGCGCACGGCCTCTCCGCCCTGGACCTGCCCGGCGTGGTGGACGTCTGCCCCGCCAACGCGTCCCTGCTGGTGCGCTTCGACCCGGACGTGATCCGGGCCGAGGACCTCAAGCGCCGCACCCAGGAGCTCGAGGGGCAGGCCCGCGAGTCCACGCAGTACACCGCCGAGACCCGGATCATCGAGGTCCCGGTCTGGTACCAGGACCCCTACACCGCCGAGGTCGTGGCCCGCTTCCGCGAGGGCTACCACCAGGACCCCTCCGGCACCGACCTCGACTACGCCGCGAAGGTCAACGGCCTCGCGGACGCCGCCGAGTTCATCCGCCGCCACCACGAGTCCCCGTGGCTGGTGTCCATGGTGGGCTTCGTGGCCGGGCTGCCGTTCATGTACCAGCTCGTGCCGAGGGACCGGCAGCTCGAGGTGCCCAAGTACCTCAGCCCCCGCACCGACACTCCCCCGCTGACCGTGGGCCACGGCGGGTGCTTCGCGTGCATCTACTCGGTGCGCGGCGCCGGCGGCTACCAGATGTTCGGCATCGCCGCCGCCCCCATCTACGACCCCGAGCAGCACCTGCGCGACTTCCGGGACTTCCTCATCCTGTTCCGGCCCGGGGACCTCGTGAAGTTCCGGCCGGTCGACGAGGCCGAGTACCGCTCCATCCAGCAGCAGGTCGAGGACGGCACCTGGCGGTACCGGCAGGCGCCCGTGACCCTCGACGTCGAAGCCGCGCTCGCCGATCCCGACAGCTACAACCGCACCCTTCTGGAGGCCCTCGATGGCGCTGACGATTGAGCAGCCCGGACTGCTGACCACCGTCCAGGACCAGGGACGGATCGGGTACTACCACGTGGGCATCCCGCAGGGCGGGGCCATGGACCAGGAGTCCGCGCAGGCGGCGAACAAGCTGGTCGGCAACACCGCGGTCGAGGCCGTGCTCGAGTGCACCTACACGGGCCCCGCCTTCACCGTGGACGCCCCGACGACGATCGCCGTGACCGGCGCGGACCTCCCCGTGCTGGTCAACGGCGAGGAGCGCCCGTCGTGGCGGCGGATCGAGCTGGCGGCGGGGGACGCCGTGAAGTTCGGCGTGCTCCGCGGCGGCGCCCGGTTCTACCTGGCCGTCCGCGGCGGCATCGCCGTGCCGGAGGTGCTCGGCTCGCGCTCCACCTACGCGATCGGGCGGCTGGGCGGACTGGACGGCCGGAAGCTGGAGGCCGGGGACGTGGTGCCGGTGGGCGAGCCCACCGGCCTGCTGCCCGAGGTCGAGGAGATCCCGGAGCGGCTCCGCCCGGGCTTCGGGAGGTCGCTGGAGCTGCGGATCATGTGGGGCCTCTACGACCACCTGCTCACCGACGAGGGCCGGCGCCGGCTGGTCGAGGAGGAGTGGAAGCTCACCCCCGTGGCGGACCGGATGGGCCTGCGCTTCGAGGGCCCCGGCGTGGAGTGGATCCAGCGCCGGCAGCCGTTCGGGGCGGGCTCGGACCCCTCCAACATCGTGGACGCCGGCTACGCCGTGGGCTCCATCCAGGTCCCCGGCGGCACCCAGCCGATCGTGCTGCACCGGGACGCGGTCTCGGGCGGGGGCTACGCCATGGTGGGCACCGTGATCTCCGCGGACATGGACCTGCTGGCCCGCGCCGCCCCGGGCACGGCCACCCGGTTCCGCGCGGTGTCCATGGAGGAGGCCCTGCAGGCGCGGCACGAGCGGGCCGAGCGGCTGGAGGAGATCTGGGCGCTGTGAGCGGCCGGGGCTCGCGGCCCGCGGCGGGTGGTGCCGCACCGGCACCGCCCGCCGCGGTGCGTCCGCTCAGGAGAGCTCCAGCTCCCAGTCCTTGACGTCGGCCAGGGGCGCGAGCAGGCTGCCGTCGAGCTCGGCGAGCGGCCGGCCGCTGCGCACCCGCTGCGGCCAGTCCCGGTTGGCCAGCGCCGCCTTGCCCAGGGCGACCACGTCGGCCGTGCCGTCCGCCAGCATGGACACGGCCGTCTCCGGGTCGTCCAGGTGCCCGTTGGCGATCACCGGCAGACCCGAGTGCTGCTTGGCCAGCGCCGCGAGCGAGGGCCCCTCGTCGCCGAACGCCGGGGCGGTCGCCCGGTACTCGGTGGTGTGGACGAAGTCGATCCCGGTGGCGGCCAGGGTCGAGAAGATCACCTCGGCCTCGTCGGGCCCGCCGCTCCACCGGTGGTCGTGGTCGCTGACCTTGGCCTGGGAGATGCGGATCCCCACCGCCAGGTCCGGCCCCACGGCGTCGCGCACGGCCCGGCAGACCTCGGCGGCGAACCGCACCCGGTTCTCCGGCGATCCTCCGTACTCGTCGGTCCGGAGGTTGAGGTAGTCGGTGAGGAACTGGTCGAGCAGGTACCCGTTGGCGCCGTGGATCTCGACGCCGTCGAACTCGGCGTCACGGGCGCGCAGCGCGGCGTCCACGAACGCCTGCCGGACCTCCGCCATCTGCTCCGCCGTGATCTCCGCGGGCACGGGGTACGGGCCCTCACCGCGGTAGAAGCCCAGCTGCTCGCCCTTGGGGGCCACCGCGGAGGGTCCGATCGTGGAGTCGACGAACCGGTTGCCCTGGGCCTGGGACCCCGCGTGCATGAGCTGGGCGAAGATCTTCGCGCCGGCGGCGTGGACGGCGCCGACCACCTCGGCCCACGCCCGGGCCTGGTCGTCGGTGGCGATCCCGGGCTGGTACAGGTAGCCCTGCCCGTGGGCGGCGTCGGGGTAGATCCCCTCGGTGATCAGCAGCCCGAAGCCGCCGCGGGCGAAGGCCTCGTAGTAGGAGACCATGCGCTCGGTGGCGTGGCCCTCCTCCGTGGCGCTGATCCGGGTCATCGGCGCCAGCGCCACGCGGTTCTCCAGTGCGGCGGGACCGATCTGCAGGGGGGACCAGAGGGGGTCGAGTTCCGGCATGTGCGTCTCCTTCGACAGTCGTTCAGGGGTGGTTCGGTCGGCGGGTGCCTCTGACAGCCTCACACGGTGTCGGCGCTGAGGAGAAGCGCCCGCACGAGCCGCCCCGCGTCCAGGGGCGGGGCGCTGTGGGTCCCGGCGGCGAGGATCCGCTCGAACTCCGCGCCGCCGTCGTCCGGCAGCAGGCGCCGGTCGACCAGGTGCTGGTCGACCAGGGCGTCCGCCAGCGTCTCGACGTCGGGGAAGACCTGCTGGGCGCCCGTGCGGGAGCCCAGCACCCACCGGTCGCCGAGCACGGTGATCCTCGCGCGGCGCCCCACGCTGCGCCGCAGCTCCGCGAGGACGGCCTGCTTCATCCCGTTGAGGTTGATGTAGGCGGTCACCTTCGAGACCGCACGCCCTCCGGGGCATCCTGCGCACATGGTGGCATCTCCTCCCGGGCCGGCTACGGCATCACGTCGCCGCTGTTGGGGCCCAGCGTCTGGCCGGTGTAGAGGTCGCCGCCGGGCGAGGAGGCCAGCAGCAGCGCGGTGGGCGCCACCTCGTGGGCCTGGCCGAAGCGGCCGATGGGCAGCTCGGCTTGCTTGGCGGCCTTCCACTCCTCGGACAGTCCCTCGATCAGCGGTGTCACGACCGGACCGGGCGCGATCGAGTTGACGAGGATGCGGTGCTCGGCGAGCTCCAGCGCCATGGCCTTCGTCATGCCGATCACCCCGGCCTTGGCCGCCACGTAGTGCGTCAGGCCGGTGCCGCCCTTGATGCCCAGCTGGGAGGCGATGTTGATGATCCGCCCGCCGCCGCGCTCCACCATGTGCGGCGCGGCCCAGCGCGCGGCCAGGAAGACGCCCTTGAGGTCCACGGCCAGGACCTTGTCGAACGTCGCCTCGGTCATCTCCAGCAGCGGCGTCTCGTCGAGGATGCCGGCGGCGCTGACGAGGACGTCGATCCCGCCGAGCTCCTCGACGACCCGTGCCATCGCCTGCTGCACCGCCTCGCCGTCGGTGACGTCCACGGCGATCGCCGTGGTGCGCCCGCCGAAGCTGCCGCTCTCCTCCGCGACGGCCGCCGCGTGCTGCTCGTCGCGGTCCAGCACGGCCACGTCCGCGCCCTCCCGGGCGAAGAGCAGGGCGATCGCCGCGCCGATGCCGCTGCCGCCGCCGGTGACGACGGCGACCTTTCCGGTCAGTTGCTGTTCCATGTCTGCCTTTCCTGGTGGGCTCAGCTCGGCCAGCGGACGGTGAGCCCGCCGTCGACGATCAGCTGCTGGCCCGTGACGTAGGCCGAGTCGTCGCCGGTGAGGAAGCGGATGGTGCGCGCGGCCTCGTCGACGTTGCCCACGCGGCCCCACGGGATGATCGAGCCCGCGGCGTCGAGGCCCTCGCGGCCCAGCGAGTTCACCGGGTCCAGGGACTGGGGGCTCTCGATCAGCCCCGGGATGACGGCGTTGACCCGGATCTTCCGGGGGGCGAGCTCCACGGCCAGCGAGCGGCACAGGCCGATGAGCCCGGACTTCGCCGCCGCGTAGTGGCTGTGCTCCTCCCACCCGTAGACGCCGCCGGCGATCGACGACGTCGCCACCATCGCCCCGCCGCGGGTCATCCGCGTGCTGCAGGAGCGGAAGACGCGCATCACCCCGGAGAGGTCGACGGCCATCATGTCGTCCCACGCCTGGTCGGTCATGTCCGCGAGCGCGGCACGGCGCAGGATGCCGGCCGCGGCCACCGAGATGTCCAGCCGGCCGAACTCGTCGAGCGCGGCCTGGGCGAGCTCCTCGGTGTCCTCGAAGCTGCGCACGTCCATGGGGACGGCCGTGCAGCGCCCGCCCGCGGCCTCCACGGCGCGGACGGTATCCGTCGCGTCGTGGGGGTCCGAGGGAAGGTAGCCGATGACGCTGTGCGCCCCGGCCCGGGCGTAGGCGACCGCCAGCGCCCGGCCGATCCCGCTGCCGCCGCCGGAGATGACGGCGACCTTTCCCTCGAGTCCGTCGTCGCGGATCATGCGATCACCGTGGTCTTCAGGTGGGCGTCCTTCAGGGTGCGGGTCCCGGCCATGCACAGCGCCGAGAGGATCAGCCCGCCGGAGCCGGTGATGATCGCCGCCGTGGCCGTGTCCACCCCTGCGGTCAGCAGGATGGTGAGCAGCCCGGAGCCGGCGATGCCGCCGAGCGGCGCCATCACGTGGGCCACGTTCGCCCCCATGCCGCGCACCTGTGGCGGGAAGGACTCGCCCATGTAGAACAGCAGCGCCGCGTACGGGCCGGTGAGGAAGAACAGCGTCATGGCGTACAGCGGGATGATGTAGCCGGAGGTGCCCGGGCCCAGCAGCATCGCCAGGCTGACGATGCCGCCGGCGATCCAGCCGAGGACCACGGTCGGCTTGCGGCCGATCTTGTCGCCCAGCCAGCCGTGGAAGACGTAGCCCACGAAGCCCACCGCGTTGGAGAGCACCAGGATGATGAGGGCGTTGTCGAAGGAGACGCCCTTGGCCTCGACCAGGATGGTGGTGCCCAGGACGGAGAACACCTGGATGCCGAACCAGTTGAAGAACCACGCCAGGGACAGGCAGGTCGTGTGCCGACGCAGCTCCGGGGTGAAGACGTCCTTCACGCCGGTGGCGTGGTGGGCCGCCTCCTCGAGGTCGTGCTCGTCGGCCAGCGCGTGGGCACCGGCGGTGTCGCCGGCGGCCCGGCGCCGCCGGACCTCCTTCATCGCGGCGAAGGTCGGGGACTCCGGCAGGCGCAGGGCCAGGCCGACGACGATCAGGGACAGCACCGCGGCGACGACGAAGCTCCAGCGCCAGCCGATGAGCGGGAGCGTCAGGGCCGACAGTCCCGCGGAGACCAGCGCGCCGACCGGCCAGCCGCCCTGGACGAGCGAGTACATGAGGCCGCGGCTCTTGGCCTCCTTGTAGATCTCGTTGAGGTAGACCGCGTTGACGACCTCCTCGGACATGGAGAAGCCGGAGAAGGAGCGGATGATGACCAGGCTCGCGGCGCCGATGGCGGCGCCGGTGAGACCGGACGCCACGGCGCCGCCGAGCATGAGCACGATGAGCGCCTTCTTGCGGCCCATCTTGTCGATGATCGTGCCCACGGCCAGGGCCACGAGGAACACGCCGATCGTGGCGTAGGTGTTGATCGCGGTGGACTCGGCCACCGACCAGCCGAAGTCCTCGGCGATCACGGGGAGCAGCGTGCCGAAGAGGGTGAAGTCGTAGACGGAGGCCACCCAGGCGATGAAGCAGACGATCGAGACCTGCTTGACCACCTTCGGGGTGATGGGCACGTTCCAGGGCTCGACGCCGGAGGGCGTCGGGTTCGAGCGCAGAGCGGACATGGCGATGTTCCTTCGTGCCGGTGGGATCAGGCGGAGGTGCGGGGACTGCGGGCGGCGAAGTCGCGGGCGACGTCCTCCATGAACGCGAACTCCACGCCGTCGTGACCCTGGATGTGGTCGAAGAGGCGCTCGAGCATCAGCAGGTTCTGCGGGCGGCCGCAGACGTCGGGGTGGATCGTGAGGGGGAAGACGGCGTAGTCCATCTCGCGGTAGACCCAGTCGAACTGGTCCTTCCACAGCTGCTCGATGTCCCGCGGGGACACGAAGCCGTGGCTGTTCGGGCTGGACTTGATGAACATCATCGGCGGGAGGTCGTCCAGGTACCACGAGGCGGGGATCTCGATGAGGTCGGTCTCCTCGCCGCGCACCAGGGGCTTCATCCACTCCTTGGCCGAGGCCGCCTCGTAGTCGATCTTGGTCCAGGTGTCCCCGACGCGCACGTAGTACGGGGTGTGGTCGTCGTGCATGAGCGAGTGGTCGTAGAGGAAGCCGCGATCGAGCAGGATCTCGTTGGTCACCCCGGAGAACTCCCACCAGGGCGCCACGTAGCCGACGGGCTTCTTCCCGGAGCGCCGCTCGATGAGGTCGGTGCAGTAGTCGAGGATCTCGGTCTCCTGCTCGCGGGTCATCGCGATGGGGTTCTCGTGGCTGTAGCCGTGGACGCCGATCTCGTGACCGGCGGCGACGACCGCGTCGAACTCCTTCGGGAACGTCTCCACGGAGTGGCCGGGCCAGAACCAGGTCACGGGCATCTCGCGGCGCTGGGCGAGCTGGAGCAGCCGCGGCACGCCGACCTCGCCGGCGAAGAGGCCGCGGGAGATGTCGCCCGGGGAGTCCTCGCCGCCGTAGGAGCCGAGCCAGCCGCCGACGGCGTCGACGTCGATGCCGACGGACACGTAGATCTTCTTGGACATGATGTCTCCTCTGGTGGTGGGTGGTGTTCTAGAGGTGGGCGGTGAAGGCCCCGGGGAACTCGGCGGCCGAGGTCCCCAGGGAGAGCAGGAGGGCGGCGAGGATGCGCGCCTGGAGCGGGTTGAGGTCCCCGGAGGGGACGGCGCCGGCCGCCACGAGGTCGGTGCCCCCGCCGTTGCCGTAGAGCGGGACGACGGGTCCCCACGGGGCACGGGTGCTGAGCACCACGGCGCAGCCGGCCCCGGCCGCACGGGCCACCGACTCCGCGAAGCCGGGGCCCGCGTTGCCGACGCCCGATCCGGCGAGGACCACGGCCTGCGCGCCGGAGCGCACGGCGAAGTCGAAGAGGTCCGGGGTGGCGCCGGTGTGGGCCGTGATGATCTCGACCCTGGTGCTGTCGAAGGCCGCCGGCGGCAGCGGCAGCGGATCCCGGCGGACCGGCCTGGCCGTGACGACGAGCCCGGACCCGGCCATGTGCGCCACCTCGGCGCCACCCTGGAAGGGGCTGCTCGCGGTGGTGTGCGCCTTCCGGGCGCCGCGGGCGGAGCGGACCGTCCCGTCGAAGGAGATCAGCACGCCGCTGCCCCGCAGCTCGGGCGAGGCGGCGGCCAGCACCGCCTCCTCGACGTTGCGGGGGCCGTCCGGGGCCGGGCTGTCGGCCGGCTGCTGGGCGCCGGTGAGCACCACGCTCTTCGGGGAGCCGTGCACCAGGTCCAGCAGGAACGCCGTCTCCTCCAGGGTGTCGGTCCCGTGGGTGACCACCACGCCGTCGTTGGCCGGATCGGCCAGCGCGTCCCGGGCCGCCTCGGCGATCGCCCGCAGCTCCCCCAGGGTGAGCCGGTAGCTGCCCGTGGTGAGGACGTCCCGGGCGGAGACGGTGAGCTCGCCGTACCGGTTGCGGGACAGGTCGGCCGCCGTGTCCGTGGCCACGGAGCCCGTGGACCCGCCGCCCCGGGACGCGATGGTGCCCCCCGTGCCGAGCAGCTGGATGTGTGTCACGTGCCGCCTCCCTTCCGTGGGGTCGTCCCGCTCCGCGGGAGCGTCAACGGTCTATGCAAACGAATGCCGCAATCGATTGCGTACGATGTTGGGATCGACCATAGAGCGCCTCTAGAGTGATGCGCAACACATTCACGAGAATTTAACGTCCGTTACTGTGTGGAAACAGCCGCGAGGAGGTGGACATGGGCGCACGACCGGCGGTCACGCTGAAGGCCCTGGCGGCCGAGCTGGGCCTCAATCCCTCCACGGTCTCCCGGGTGCTCAACGACCCCAAGGGCCTCGGCTCCAAGTGGGCCTCGCCGGACACCACGGAGCGGATCTTCGCGCTCGCGGAGGAGCGCGGCTACCGCAAGAACCCCTACGCCGCGTCGCTGCGCACGGCCAAGTCGCACATGATCGGGGTCGTCGTGCCCCGCCTGCAGGACTACGTCCTGGCCACGATGTACGAGGGCATCGACGAGGCCGCCTCCGAGCACGGCTACTTCACCGTGGTCTCCAACTCCCTGGACGACGCCGCCGCCCACCGCGCCAAGGCGGAGAAGCTGCTGGACCGCCGTGCCGACGGCCTGATCTTCGGCGACGCCCTGTTCGAGGACCCCTTCCTGGACGAGCTCGCCGAGCGCGGCGTGGCCTTCACGCTGGTGAGCCGGCGGTCCCCGGGGCACCGGTCCGTGACCTGCGACGACTACGCCGGGGGACGGATGGTCGCGGAGCACCTCGTCGCGTCCGGCCGGAGGACCTTCGGGCTCATCGCGGGCAATCCGCGGGCCTCGACCTCGATCGACCGCTGCGCCGGCTTCCTGGACGCGCTCGCCGGGCACGGCCTCGGGGTGGACCCGGCACGGGTGGTCCCCGGCGGCTTCGACGCCCCGGCCGGCAGCGCGGCCGCCGCCCGGATCCTGGCCGTCGGGCCGCTGCCCGAGGCGGTGTTCGCGGTCAACGACTTCGCGGCGATCGGTGCGCTCGGCGTGTTCGCCCGGGAGGGGGTCACGGTCCCGGAGGACATGGCCCTCGTCGGGTTCAACGACACGCCGCTGGCTGGCAGCGTGGGGCTCACCACCGTGCGCTCCCCCATGCACAGCATCGGCCGGCAGGGCTTCGAGATGCTGATGGACGTTCTCGACGGCCGGGACGTGGAGAGCGTCCGGCTCCCCCCGGAGCTCGTCGTGCGCACGAGCGCTTGAGCACCGGTCGCTCCCACCGCAGGACCGGAGGACCAGCAGGCCGTCAGGTGCGGGGTTGGGCTCCGGGGCAAGTCGGCGCAACTGTGGACAGAATGCGAATCGATCAGGTAGTAGGCCGGTGTTAGTGTTGATGCATCACGCAGGTGATCAGCCGGGGGGCTGAGCCGCCGCGTGAGGATCGCGTCGGGACGACCGGCCGCAAGGCCGCCGGCACGACGACGATCATGATGCCGCCGTCCTGGTGGCAGCGGGCCTCGGACCATCTGGTCAGTCGTCGGGGGGCGACTCCCCTGCCACCGGGACGCGCAGGCCCCTTTCCGCCCGCAGCAGCCGCCCCGCGGTGCGAACCCGGAGCCCGCTGGTCAGGCAGCCCGCCGGTCAGGCGAAGGCGAAGACCAGCGGGAAGACCACCACCACGACCGCGGCCCACACGCCGTAGACCGGCAGGTAGCGCGTCTGCCAGCGCTCGAGCTCCACGAACGGCCGGCGTCCCCGCAGGCACCCGGCGCTCAGCCACGCGGCCCGCACCAGGTGCACCAGCAGCAGCAGGTTCAGCCCGAGCGCGGCGATCTTGTTGGGGCTCGAGCCGAACTCGGCGATCCGGGTCAGCATGGCGGTCAGCATCACCGCGTCCACCGCCAGCGCCGCGACGACGAGCACCAGCTGCAGGCCGTCGAAGAGGCCGGGAGGCTCGAGCGGGTCCCGGGCGGAGATCGAGTAGAGCAGCAGCGCCAGGACCAGCACGAGGATCGCGTCCATCAGGATCAGCAGCCCGCGGTCGACGTCGACGAGCCCGCCGGCCGCCGTGAGCACCACCAGGAGGGACAGCAGCATCAGGATCGTCAGGGGCGTGAACACCCGGGTGAGGACCGGGGCGATGTTCTCCACGACGTTCTGCTTGGCCTCGACCAGCCACGCGGCCACCACGAGGGCGCCGGGCACGGCGAACGGCAGGATCCAGTCCTCCAGCACCGGCTCCAGGTCGATCCCGAGGACCTGCAGGGCCCCGAACGTGAGCCCGACCAGTACCGCCCCGCCCAGGGCCAGGAGCGTGTAGTAGATCACGAGCTCGCCGGTGAAGCGGACGAAGTCCATCCGCCGGCTGTCGGAGCGCCACCTCCCGCCCGTGTAGGCGATCCCGGCCAACAGCCACAGGACCACCGGGGCGTGCAGGGCGGCGAGCAGCTCGGTGGACCCGCCGGGGACGAACGGATAGACGTTGAGCACCACCGCCAGCAGCGCGAACGGGACGAGCAGCGCCGCCACCACGCGCGCGGTGAGCCGGCGCTTCCACGCGAAGTAGCCGGCGAGGAAGGGGAGGACGAGCAGGCCGAGGTTGCGCGCCAGCACCGCCTCGTCGCCGAGCCAGGCGGTGCCGGCCTTGACCGCCAGCCCGGCCCCGACCGCGAGCGCCAGGACGATGCCCAGCTCCCGCCACGGCGGCGCGCCGGCGTCCTCGGCGTCCTCCGGGAGGAGCACGAGCTGCTTCCACAGCCGCTCGGAGTGCTCGCGGGCGAACTCGTGCGAGACGGCGTCGAGATTGCCCATGCGCTTGATCGCGACGAGGAAGGCCTCGTCGTCGTCGAGCCCGGTGGCCCGCAGGTCGGCGACCTGTTCGCGCAGGTGGTCCTCGAGCTCGTCCACGTCGGCCGGGGAGATCGCCTGGCGGCGCTGGACCCAGCCGCGCCACCGCCCGATCTGGGCCTCCTGCTCCGCGTGCAGCTCCATCACGCCCACCGCTCGGTCGTGGCGGGCGGCTGCTGAGCGGCCTGCCACACCTGCCGCAGCGCGTCGGCCACGACCGTCCACTGCTCCTGCCGGTCGGCGAGCGCGGCCCGGCCCGAGGTCGTGATCGCGTAGTGCTTGCGCCGGCGCCCGGCCTCGGACGTGCCCCACGAGGAGGACACGTGGCCGAGGCGCTCGAGCCGGTGCAGCAGCGGGTAGAGCATGCCGTCGGTCCACTGCATGGAGCCGCCGGAGAGCTCGCTGACGCGCTTGAGGATCGCGTAGCCGTACAGGTCGCCGTCCGCCAGGATCCCCAGCACGAGCGGGGTGGCCGAGGCGGCGACCAGGTCCTTGTCGATGCGCACTGCGCCTCCTGATACCTAGGTGTGCTACGCATTGCACCCTAGCAGCGCTAGGTATGCAAGTGCGGCGCCGGAAACGACGGCGCGAGTCGGGCGGGGTGGGCACCACCGCCTCCTGCGCCTACAGTCGAAGCAGAGTTGCAGAAGAGAACGCCCCGAGGAGGTGGTGATCCGTGAGCACGCAGCCCGGCCTCGCCGCGCTCCCACTGAGCACGCCGCCGGAGGCGGAGGTCCGCCCCTCCCGCGGCGTCTACGCCTGGTGGCTGGACACCGACCGCTCCCCCACCCCGGAGGCGGCCGGGCTGCACCTGCCCGCGGTGCCGCGGCTCCGCCACTCGTCAGGGACGGCCGAGCTGCTCTACGTGGGCCGCGCCCGGCGCGACCTCCACCGGCGGATCAGCGGCCAGCACCTGCGGCGCACCCGCTCCTCCGCGCTGCGGCGCACGCTGCTCTCCGCCCTCCTCCCCGGGGACCCGTCCTGGCGAGACGGCGCCGCCGTGGATGGGCGGGGCCGCGTGGTCCTCGACGAGGCGCACGAGCAGCGGCTCACGGCGTGGATGCAGGAGCACCTGCTCCTCGGCTGGGCGGAGTGCGGGACGAAGGACGACGTCGACGCCCTCGAGCAGCACTGGGTCGCCGCGCACCAGCCGGCGCTCAACACCGAGGGCACCGGCCACGGCCCGGAGCTGACCGAGCTCAAGCGGGTCTTCCGCGAGGGCCTCCCCCAGCGGTCCTGAGCCCCCGAGCCCACCCGGACGCTCAGACGTCCCGGCGGGGGCGCCGGCGCCACTGCGCCCAGTCGGCGGAGATCGCGGCCGCGGTGCGCAGCAGGTGCGGCAGGTACTCGCCGGTGAGCGTCCCGAGCGGGGTCTCCGCGGCGTGGACGGTGATGTTGACGGTGGATTGGACGCGCCCGGCCTCGCCCAGCACCGGGGCCGCGATGGAGCGGACCCCGGGGGCGAGCTCCTCGTCGGCCACGGCCCACCCCCTGTCCCGCACGAGCGCCAGCTCCTCGAGCAGCCGCTCGCGGTCCACCGGTGCGATCCGGACGGAGGACCGGGACGGCGTGTCGAGCGCGGCGTGCACCTCCGCGGGCTCGAGCCCGGCGAGCAGCACCTTTCCCTGGGAGGTCACCGCGGCGGGGAACCGCGTGCCGAGCTCCACGCGCAGGGCGATGATCTTGGGCACGGACACCCGGGCGGTGTAGACGATGTCGGCGCCGTCCAGCTGGGCCATGGACGAGGACTCCCCCGTGCGGCCGACGAGCGCCTCCAGGTGGGGCCGCGCGATGTCCCACAGCCCCAGGGAGTCCACGTAGGACATCCCGAGGTCGACGACGCGGACGGTGAGCTGGAACTCCCGGTCGACCTGCCGCACGAACCCGAGCTCCTTGAGAGTCAGCAGCAGCCGGTGCGCGGTGGGCCGCGCCAGCCCGGTCGCGGAGGCCACGTCGCTCAAGGACATCCGCGGGTGGTCGGAGCCGAAGGCCTGGATGACGTCCAGACCGCGGGCGAGCGCCTCGACGAAGCCCGTGGTCTCACTGCGTCCCGACATGTGCGCCCTCTTCCGGTGGTGGTGGCCGTGCCCCCGGTGAGCGGCCCGGCCACCAGTCAGTGTAGGCACCCGCCACCCGACCGTCCGGTGACGCCTCCGCCGACTCTTGACATGTCACCGAATGTGAGTGAAAGTGATCCCCAACACAACGGACAGCTATCCGCATCGCGGACAGCGGGAGTTTCGGAGGCGCTCGTGAACAGCACAGAGGACCGGCCAGGCGGTGGGACCCGCCCGCTGGAGGGGGTCGTGGTCGCCGACTTCTCCCGCGTGCTGGCCGGCCCGTACGCCACGATGCTGCTGGCCGATCTGGGCGCCGAGGTGATCAAGGTGGAGAGCCCCGCGGGGGACGACACCCGCACCTGGGTTCCGCCGGTCCGCCCCGACGGGGTCTCCACGTACTACTCCGCGATCAACCGCAACAAGAAGTCCGTGGTCCTGGACTTCACGGACGAGGAGGACCTGAGCACGGCCCAGGCGCTGGCCCGGCGTGCCGACGTGGTGATCGAGAACTTCAAGCCCGGCGGTCTGCGCCGCTTCGGCCTCGACTACGCCACGGTCCGGGAGACCAACCCTCAGGTCGTCTACTGCTCGATCAGCGGCTTCGGCTCCGCGGCCGGCGCGTCCCTGCCCGGCTACGACCTCATCGTCCAGGCCATGTCCGGCCTGATGAGCCTCACGGGCGACCCGGACGGATCGCCGTTCCGGGCGGGCATCAGCGTCTTCGACGTCATGGCCGGGCTGCACTCCACCATCGCCGTCCTCGCCGCCCTGCGCCACCGGGACGCCACCGGGCTCGGCCAGCAGCTCGAGGCCAGCCTCATGGCCTCCGCGATGAGCGGGCTCGTCAACCAGACCTCGGCCTACGTGGCCGGCGGAGTGGTGCCGCAGCGGATGGGCAACGCCCACCCCAGCCTCTTCCCCTACGAGCCGCTGCCCACCGCCGACGACGACCTCATCGTCACCGCCGGCAACAACACCCAGTTCCGCAAGCTGTGCACCGTGCTGGGCATCCCCGAGGTGGCCGAGGACCCGCGGTTCGCCGAGAACGGCGACCGCACCGCGCACCGCGAGCAGCTGCGGCCCCTGCTGGTGGAGCAGCTGCGGAAGCACCCCGCCCAGCACTGGTTCGCCGCGCTCAACGCGGTCGGCGTGCCGAACGGACCCATCAACACGATCGGGCAGGGCGTGGAGTACGCCAAGGAGCTGGGCCTGGAGCCGGTGGTCACCGCCGGGGAGGGCGAGCGGGCCGTGCCGGTCGTCCGCCACCCGGTGACGTTCTCCGTCACCCCACCGCGCTACGACCTCGCCCCGCCGGAGCTGGGCGAGCACACCGAGCAGGTCCGCGCCTGGCTCAGCAGCCCGAGAGCCACCACGCCCCTCGGACCCCAGGAGGAGAACCGATGACCCCCGACCCCGAGCCGACGCTGCGCTTCCCCACCTCGCTGGGCACCTCGAGCGCCACGGAGATCCGGCTCCTGGGCCAGGACCTCGCCCAGGACCTCATGGGCAAGGTCGGCTTCGGCGAGCTGGCGTTCTGGCTGGTGGCGATGCGCCGGCCGACCCCGGGCGAGGTGCGGGTCTTCGAGTCCGTGCTCGTGGCCCTGGCCGACCACGGCTTCACCCCCACCGCCATCACCGCCCGGGTCACCTACCTCAGCGCTCCGGACTCCGTCCAGGGCGCGATGGCGGCCGGCCTGCTGGGCGGCGGGTCCCGTTTCCTGGGCGTGACCGAGGACTGCGGGCAGTTCCTCGCCGCCACCCTCGCCGCCCACGAGGGCGAGCTGCCGGACACGGAGGCCGGTTGGGACGACATGGCCGCCGAGGCCATCCGCGCCCAGAAGGCGGCCGGGAAGTTCGTGCCCGGGCTGGGCCACCCCAACCACAAGGACGGCGACCCGCGGACCCCGGTGCTCATCGGCATCGCCCAGGAGGAGGGCCTGCGCGGCCCGCACCTGCGGCTGTTCGAGGCGATCGGGCGGATGAGCGGGCCGATCCTGGGGCGGAACCTCCCGCTCAACGGCGCCGGGGTCTGCGGAGCGGCGCTGGCCGATCTCGGCCTGCCCACCGACCTGTTGCGCGGCTTCGCCCTCCTGGCCCGCTCCGCCGGACTGCTGGGCCAGATCGCCGAGGAGAAGCGCCGTCCGATCGCCCAGGACATCTACATGACCGTGGACCGCCACGCCGTCTACGTCGCCCCCGGCGAAGCCCCGAACGCCTGAGACCCCGAATCGCCCGAGCAGGAGAAGACGACCAATGGCTGATCTGACGGCCGTGCTGGCCAGCACCCACCACCCGTTCTACCTCAGGGCCACCACCGACCACTCGGAGCACCGGATGCCGCAGGCCGACGAGTGGCAGCGCAAGGTCGAGGCCTACCGCGAGACCCTCACCGCCGCCGAGCCCGACGTGCTCGTGATGGTCGGGGCCGACCACTTCCACCAGTTCTTCCTGGACAACTACCCGACCTTCCTGATCGGCAAGCAGGAGAAGTACGACGCGACCTTCTACAACGAGGTGCGCGAGTTCGGGCTCCCCGAGTACCTGCTCGACGGCGACGTTCAGCTGTCCAACCACCTGCACCAGGGGCTGCTGGACGCCGGCTTCGACTTCTCCTTCAGTCACGAGCTCAAGATCGACCACTCCATCGTCTGCCCCATCATCACCGTCCGCCCGCAGGCGGACCTGCCGGTGGTGCCGATCTACACCAACATCTTCGCCCCGCCCCTGCCCTCGCCGAAGCGGTTCTGGGACCTGGGACGGGCGATCCGCAAGATCATCGACGCCTGGCCCTCCGACAAGAAGGTCGCGGCCATCGGCACCGGCCACCTGTCCCTGGAACTGGGCGGGCCGCGGATGTTCGGCGAGCACGGCCCGGACCCGGACTTCGACGCCCGAGCCATCGAGTGGCTGTCCACCGGCAACATCGAGGCGATCCTGGCCGACGTCACCCACGAGTCCATGGCCGCGGCCGGCAACGCCACCCACGGGTTCATGGACCTGATCCTCATGATGGGCATCGCAGGCCCCGAGGAGGCCGACTACGTGGACCAGCTGGACCTCTTCCACACCCGGGAGATGTTCATGACCTGGTACCCGGCGAGGACCGAAAAGCTGTCCGCCGCCGCTGCGCGGGCCGCCGAGTCCTCCGGGGCCGTCCTCGGCCCCGTCCTCGCCCCCGCGGACAGCGCGACCGGCACCGCGGACGACACGGCGCAGGTCACCGTGCAGGACACCTCGAAGGAAGGCGCTTCGGCATGAGCAAGTACTACGTCAACAAGTTCCTCTACACCGTGGACCGCGACCCCGCGTGGGTGGCCCGGTACAAGGCCGACCCGGTGGCGACCATCACGGCGTGGGAGGCGGAGGTCGGGACCCGGCTCAATGCCGCGGAGCGGACCACCTGGCTCTCCTTCACCGAGGACGAGCGCCGCGCCCTGGAGACCTACGACTACGAGTGGCTGTTCGGCTACGGCGCCCACTTCTTCCTCTACCTCACCCTGTTCATCGGCCTCTTCGACGAGGACTGGGCGCAGGACCAGGGTCCGCTGTCCTACCAGCGGGACTGGGCGAAGAAGCTCGAGGCCTGGACCGGGCAGACCTACCCGTCCGTCGCCCTGTAGCCGGCCCGGACGGAACGAGGTCGCCGTGGACGAGGGAATCCTGCTCCTCCGGGTCCTGCTGGGCCTGGTCCTCCTGGCCCACGCCGCACAGAAGTCGCTGGGCTGGTTCCAGGGCCTGGGACTGACGGTCATGGCCGGGGCCTTCGAGTCCCTGGGGCTGCGCCCGGGGCGTGTCATGGTGCTCGTGGCCTCCATCACCGAGGCCCTGGCCGGGATCTCCCTCCTGCTCGGTGCGCTCACCCCGCTCGGGGCGGCGGCCGCGGCCGGGACGATGGCCGTGGCCGGGGCCACCTCGCAGCTCAGCGCCGGCTCGTTCTGGAACGCCCGGAAGGGCGGCGAGTACCCGTACGTGCTCGCCGTGGCCGCCCTCGTCCTGGCCTTCACCGGCGCGGGCGCCTGGTCCGTGGACGCGTGGCTCGGCGGCGTCTCGCCGGGACTGGCCCCGTTCCTCGGCGGCACCGGGACCGGCGTGGCCGCGTTCCTGCTGGCCGCAGGCGCGGCTCTGCTCTTCCTGTGGGTCGTCCTCCGCCGCAGCCCCGCTCCTCGTCCGGGGTGAGCCCGCCGCAGCCCGGGGGCGACCCCACCCGCACCCTCCTCGACCTTCCCGCCCGTTCCGCAGCACCCACCACCTAGGAGTCGACCGTGACCGCTGAAACCCGTACTCCCGCCCCCGGCCAGCCCGTCGTGTTCCGCCACGGCACCGTCCTGACGATGGACGCGTCCAAGCGGGTGCTCGCCGACGCCGACGTCCTTGTCGTCGGCGAGAACATCGAGGCCGTCGGCCACGCGCTGCAGGTGCCCGAGGGCACCTTCGAGATCGACGCCGCCGGGGGCGTGATCATGCCGGGCATGATCGACACGCACCGGCACATGTGGCAGACCGCGATGCGCGGGTACGGCGCCGACTGGACGCTCACCCAGTACTTCGTCTGGTACTACCTGGAGCACGGGACCGCTTTCCGCCCCGAGGACATCGCCGCGGGCAACCTGCTCTCGGCCTACGACGCCCTGGACGCGGGCGTGACCACCAGCGTGGACTGGTCCCACGGGCTGAGCACCCTGGACCATGCCGAGGCCGCGCTGGAGGCGCTCGAGGGGACCGGCGGGCGCTTCGTCTTCGCCCCCGGCAACATCTTCGCCGGACCCGCCGAGTGGACCGCCTCCCCGGACTTCAAGAACTTCGTGGAGCGGCGCAACCCGCGCTCCGACATGCTGAAGTTCCAGCTGGCCTTCGACGTCACCGGCGACCCGTCCTTCCCCGAGAAGGGCGCCTTCGAGGTGGCCCGGGAACTGGACCTCCCCGTGACCACGCACGCCGGGGTCTGGGGCGCCACCAACGACGACGGCGTGCGGCTCATGCACGAGCACGGCTTCATGACCCCCGGCACGGTCTACGTCCACGCCGCGACCCTCAGCCACGACTCCTACCAGCGCATCGGCGCCACGGGCGGGTCCGTGTCCCTCTCCACGGAGAGCGAGCAGAGCTGCGGCCAGGGTTACCCGCCGTCCTGGGTGCTGCGCCAGCACGACATCCCGATGTCGCTGTCCATCGACACGAGCGTGTGGTTCAGCAGCGACCTGTTCGTCGCGATGCGCGCCACGCTCGGCGCCGACCGCTCCTACGAGCACCTGCGCGCCCACGAGGCCGGCGAGACCGTGACGCACTCAGCCCTGCGCGCCGAGCACGTCGTCGAATGGGCCACCCGCGGCGGGGCCACCGCGCTGTCCCTGGACCACGCGGTGGGCAGCCTCGAGCCCGGGAAGAAGGCCGACGTGGTGCTCATCAAGAACGACACCTCACCCGCGTCCTTCCCGATGCTCAACCCGTACGGTCACGTGGCGCTGCAGGCCGGCCGCGGCGACGTGCACACCGTCCTGGTCAACGGCCGGACGGTCAAGCACGAGCACCGCCTGCTCGACGTCGACCTGCGGTCCCTGCGCTCGAAGGTCGAGGCGACCGTGGAGCACCTGCGCTCGACCCTCGGGGAGGAGGCCTGGGCGAAGGGCATGAACCCCGACATCCCCGAGACCAAGATCCTGGACAACCCGTACATGTACACCGACTACCGGGACGCCTCCACGCACGCGAAGGCGACCTGAGGGACCCCGTGCGGCAGCCGACGCGGCGGTAGAATGGGCGCCCAACTCGCACGTGGTCGTTCGGGGGCCGTCATGAACAACACCGGGAGCAGCAGCGGAGCCGCCGTCTGGGTGGTGGCCCTGATCGCCGTTGTGGTCGCCGTCGGCCTGTTCCGGTTCGTGCTCCTCGGCGGGGTGGCCCTCCTCGGCCTGGTCCTGCTCGGCCTGCTGATCTGGCTCAGCGCCGGTGTCATCACGAGCCGGACCCGCGCCGCCGGGCAGGACGCGCCCGAGGACGACGACGCCGGGCCGCCGCTCGCCGGCCCGCAGACCGGGCGGACGTCGGTGGAGGAGGCTCGGGCGGCCGGGGCGTCCAACATGCGCACGGCCTGGATCTCGTGGCACCTCCGCTCCCTGCCCCCGCCGGAGGACTCCCGGGATCCCCGGCTCCTCACGGGCACCCTGTCCGTGGTGCCGCAGGCGGACTGGGACGTGGACCGGCTCCGCACGCACGGCCGCGCGCTGTGGTCCCTGCGCCGCGGCGCCCGGCGGCACGACCTGCTCGACCAGCTGGACGCCCGCCTGGACCGGGTGGTCGCCATGATCTCCGACCTGACGGACGCCGAGTTCGACACCGCCCTCGGCCAGGTCAACGACCAGTACCTGTACCACCCGGACCGGCAGGTCCGCACCGCCTACCTGGAGGGCGGCGCCCTGGGTGTGGACCTCATCATGGACGCCGTGACCGCCGCCCGGGCCCAGGCTCGCGAGGACGCCGCCACGAGGGCCGCCGCGGAGGCCCTGGCCCAGCAGCGCACCGCCGCGCTCCGCGCCCTGCGGGAGACCCACCACCCCACCGCGGGCCGGGACGCCCGCGCCGCCTGGGATGAACAGGCCCGGAAGCTCGAGGAGTGACCCGCGCCGGCCGGCACTACCGGTCGAGGACCTCCCGGGGGTTGACCCCGTAGACGCGGCGGTAGGCCGCCGCGAAGCGGCCCTGGTGGGCGAAGCCCCACCGCAGCGCGATCTCCCGCACCGTGTCCCCCGCGGACGGATCGCCCGCGACCAGGTCCGCGTGGGCCGCCGCCAGGCGCGCCCGGCGCAGGTACTGCAGCGGGTGCAGGCCCAGCGGGTGGTTGGCACGGAACGCCCGGACGAGCGCGGGCGTGGTGGTTCCCGCCGCACGGGCGGCGTCCTCCACGCTGATGGGCAGGGACGCGTGGTCGTCGAGGAACCGGGCCGCGATCCGGTACCGGCGGGCCTGGGCCTCCATGGAGAGGGTCCGCTCCCGCGGGTCCCCGGCCAGCGGGAAGCACTCCAGGGCGGCCACGGCCAGGTGACGGGTGAGGTCGGCGCGGACGAGGTCCGCGTCGAAGGCGCCGGAGTTCACGGCCTCGCGGGCGACCCGTGACAGCCGGGTCCAGTACTCGCCCAGCCGAGGACTGACCGGCTCCACGGAGGCGAAGCGCACCGGCAGTCCGTCCGTGCCGTAGACGGTCTCGGCGACCTCCTGCAGCAGCCGGGGCGCGAGGTTGATGTTGGTGACCCGCACCGCGGCGCCCACGACGAGGACCGGGTCGCCGGGGCGGAACAGCGCCGGCCCCCGCGTCCCGCTGCCGGTCTCGTCGCGGGTCCGCCAGTCGTAGCGGGCCGCGCGCACGTCCGCGGCACAGAACACCTCGGTCTCGCCCCACGCGGAGTAGGCGCCGTCGAGGTCGAGCTGGACCACGGTGAGGCTGTCGTCGCCGTCGTGGCGCTGCTGGTAGCTGAAGGCCTCGCCGATGGGCTCGAAGGAGAAGGGCACGCCGACGTCCTGGAACAGTGCCCGCACCGCCTCCGAACTGGTGACCGTCGCCTCGTGGCGCACGACGCCGCTCATCGCGGGCCGCCGACCGAGGACGTCACCGGCGGAGCGGCCGGAGGGAGAGCGGGCAGAGGAGCAGAAGCCCGATGGTGGGCAGGCATGAGATGTCCTTCCTGGGCCACAGCGCGCGGGCCGACCGCGGCGGGCCATCTCCATCATCACCTCGACCGGGGCACCGGACAATCCCCTCCCACCGGGGAGTTGTCCCGGCCGCCCGCGGACGGGGCGCCGGAACGGTCGATCCGTCCCGGCGCCCCGTCAACGCGCCCGGGCCGGCATCACCGGGGGTGGTGGGACTCCGCGAGCTCGAACACCGGGGTGGGAAGGCCCTCCATCCGGGCCTTGAGCTGCAGGGCGAGGTACTTGGAGTAGTGCCTGCTCTGGTGCAGGTTCCCGCCGTGGATCCAGAGATTCTCCACGTTGGTGGGCTTCCACATGTTCCGCAGCTCGCCCTCCCAGGGCCCGGGGTCCCGGGTGGTGTCGGAGCCGTAGCCCCAGCACTTGCCCACCCGGTCGGCGACCTCCGGGGAGATCAGGTCCGCGAGCCACTCGTTCATGGACCCGTAGCCGGTGGCGTGGACGACCAGGTCCGCCGGCAGCTCGGTCCCGTCGTCGAGCACCACCGCGTCCTCCGTGAGCCGGTCGACCTGGCCGGTGGCCAGCTGGACCCGCCCGTCGATGATCAGCTGCGAGGCGCCCACGTCGATGTAGTACCCGGAGCCCCGGCGCAGGTACTTCAGGAACAGCCCGGAGCCGTCCTCCCCGAAGTCGAGGTCGAAGCCGGCCGCCTCGAGCGCGTCGTAGAACTCGCGGTCCCGCTCGGCCATCGCCTCGAACGCGGGCCGCTGGACGTCCGGCAGGACCCGGTACGGCCAGGACGCGAACAGCATGTCCGCCTTCTCCGTGGTGATGCCGGCCTCCAGCGCGTCCTCGGAGTAGAGCGGCTTCAGGACGAGGTCCATGAGCGACTCGCTGCGGGAGATGTGGGTCGAGGAGCGCTGGACCATGGTGACCTCGGCCCCGTGCTCCCAGAGGTCCGCGCAGATGTCGTGGGCGGAGTTGTTGGACCCGATGACCACGGCCCGCTTGCCCGCCCAGTCGTCGCCGCCGGCGTGGGCGGAGGAGTGGTGCTGCGCGCCCCGGAAGACGTCGGCGCCCGGGAAGTCGGGGATCCTCGGGTACCCGGAGACGCCCAGCGCGAAGACCAGCTGGGTGGGGTGCAGCACGACCTCCTCGCCGTCGCGGTCGACGACGACGGTCCAGGTCCCGGTCTGCTCGTCCCACTCGGCCGACCGGCACTCGGTCCTCGCCCAGTAGTTCAGCTCCATGATGTCGGCGTAGTGCATCAGCCAGTCGGCGACTTTGTCCTTGGCAGGGAACACCGGCCAGTCGTCCGGGAACGGCAGGTAGGGCATGTGGTCGTACCAGACCGGGTCGTGCAGGTGCAGGGACTTGTAGCGGTTGCGCCAGGCGTCCCCGGCCTTCTCGTGCTTGTCCACCACGATCGTGGGGATGCCGAGGCGCTGCAGCCGCGCGGCCAGGCCGATCCCGCCCTGGCCGCCGCCGACGACGAGGCAGTACGGCTGCTCCGTCCGGCCGAGGGCCTCCTCCCGCGCCCGGCGCCGCTCCAGCCAGGTGGTGCGCTCGCGGGTGATCTCGTGGACCACCCCGCGGTCCCGGCGCGGCCCCTTCTGCTCCTCGAAGCCGCGCAGGTCCTGCAGGGTGGTCAGCAGGGTCCACGCCTTCCCGTCGCGCAGCCGCAGGTAGCCCCACCCGGAGCCGGCGGAGGTCTCGAAGCGCACCCAGCACTCCGTCACCCCGTCCGCCTCGGTGGGCTCGCCCTCGACCTCCCACCCGGAGGGCCGGACGTGCGGCAGGGTCTGCGCGAGCATCCGGCAGATCTGCTCGCGGCCCTCCAGTGTCTTCAGGTTCCAGGTGAACGCCAGGAAGTCGCGCCAGTAGCTCTCCTCCGCGAACAGCTCAGCCGCGGCGTCCGCGTTGCCGGCCGCGAGGGCGTCCTCCAGGGCGGCCAGCCAGGAGCGGGCGGTGTCCGTGCCGGCTCCCACGCCGGTGTCGATCGTGGTCATGGTTCCTCCTCGGTGTACGCCGGACGCCCAGTGGCATAGGGTCCGATGTGATGCGTGTCACCACTGTGGGGCCGAGGGGGTTTCCCCGGCGTTGCATCAGGACGGACGCCGTGACGGGCCCCGTGACATCGGGACGGACGCAGAGGACGGAGGAGCGCGCTGTGGACAGCTGCGGATCGGCGAGGACACCGGAACGGGTGCGTTCGGCGTGGGAGCGGTGCGCCGCCCGGGGCATGTCCCGCGACCTGGACGGCCCGCGGGAGGTGCTCCCGGACCACGAGGTCGAGCAGCTGCGCGCACTCTCCCCACTGGGGGCGCACGTCGACGTCGTCGCCGACCTCCTGGGCGTCGTCCGTGATGCCGCCGAGGCCCGGGTCGCCGTCCTCACGGGCCCCGACGGCACCGTGCTGTGGCGGCGCGGGGGACGCTCGCCGCTGGGACGCGCCGACGGGCTCGGCTTCGTCGAGGGCGCCGGCTGGGACGAGCACGGCGTGGGCACCAACGCGATCGCCCAGGCGCTGCGCAGCGGGGCCGCGGAGGAGCTGCGGGGCACGGAGCACTTCGCCCGGTCCCACAGCGCCTGGGACTGCACGTCCGCCCCGGTGCGCCACCCGGGCAGCGGGGAGGTGCTCGGCGTCATCGACCTGTCCGGGCCGCGGGGCACCGCCACCCCGGACACCAGGGCCCTGGTCCGCTCGGCCGCGCGCGTCGTCGAGACGCTGCTCGCCGCCCGGACGGACCCACGGCACCCCGCTGGCACGACCGGCACGCCTCCCCTGGAGCTGCG
Organism: Kocuria rosea; assembly: GCF_006094695.1. Classification (NCBI taxonomy): domain Bacteria; kingdom Bacillati; phylum Actinomycetota; class Actinomycetes; order Micrococcales; family Micrococcaceae; genus Kocuria; species Kocuria rosea. The sequence continues at coordinate 3,735,554 of NZ_CP035103.1, forward strand.
CCTGCTCGCCGAGCCGGCCGCGGCCCGGGTGGGCGGCGGGGACTGGTTCCCCCTGCCGACGCGCTCTGCGGAGATCCTCGCGCTGCTCAGCCTGCGCGAGCGCGGGTGGAGCGCCGAGGAGATGGCCTACGAGCTCTACGGCGAGCACGGCACCCCCGGCACGGTCCGCACGGAGATCCACCGGGTCCGCCGCCGGCTCGGGGCGGTGATCACCACCGGCCCCTACCGCTTCGCCGATCCGTCCGCCGTCACCAGCGACGTCCTGCAGCTGCGGACCGCCCTCGAGCAGGGCGAGGTGACCCGGGCCCTGAACATCTACCGGCAGCCGCTGCTGCGCTCCTCCGACCTGCTCACCATCGAGGAGTGGCGCTCCGAGCTGGACCGGGAGACCGCCGAGGCCGTGCGGCGCAGCGGCGACGCCCGGATCGAGACCCGCTGGTCCCACACCGAGATGGGCCACGCCTACCGGCGCGGATGAGCCGGGACGGGGGCACGACGGCGCCGACCGGACCGGCCGGATGCCGGCGCTCCCCCGCACCGTTCACGACCCCTGTGAACGTCGGTGAATCCGGTGAATCTCGCTCCGGGCGGGGCTCCGACCTGAGACCTCCGGCCACGGTGCGTCCGGGCTCGTCGTCCGGAGCGGGCCTCATTCCCGGGTCGTCACGATCGGGTCCGCCCACACGATGTTCCACCGGTGGCCGTCCGGGTCGGCGAACACCCGGTGGCTCGTGTAGCTGTCATCCTTGCGGTGCCCCGCGGTGGCGCCGGCGGCGACCGCCCGCTCGACCAGGGCGTCGACCTCCTCGGGGATGTCGACGAGCAGGGCGAAGCTGCCGCTCACCGTCCGGCGGGGATCCGCGAGCTCCTGGTCCTCGCCGACGGCCTGCTGCATGAACCGCCGCTCGACGAGCGTGACCCCGAAGTCCTCCCCGAGGTCCAGGATCAGGCTGTGCCCCTCGGCCATGCCGGGGGCCGTCCGCCAGCCCAGGGCCTGGTAGAAGGACCGCGAGCGCTCCAGGTCGGCGACGGGGATGTGGGGGAAGAACTTGTACGCCACGGGAACTCCTGGAGCTTCGGCGGGCCGGGTCTCCATGCTCCCCCCGCCCTCCGATCGGCACAACGGTGTGACCGCCCCGTTGCGGTGCACGGTGGGCGGCACCGTTCAGCGGGGCCGGTCCTCAGTGCCGGTGCTGGCGAAGCGGGCGCGGTACTGGCTGGGCGAGACGTCGAACCGGGCCACGAACGTCCGGCGCAGGGTCTCGGTGCTGCCGAAGCCGGCGGCGCGGGCGGTCTCTGCGATGCTGTGCCCGGCGTCCAGGAGGCCCTTGGCGTGGTCCAGGCGGGTGCGTTCCACGAACTTGGCCGGGGTGCTCTGCAGCTCGGCGGCGAAGAGCCGGGAGAGGTGGCGGGAGCTGACACCGACGGCGGCGGCCAGCGCCTCGGCGCTGTGGTCCAGGGCGGGCTGGGCGCAGACCCGGTCGACGGCGGCGCGCAGCACCGGTGTCCGCGGGGGCGGGGCCTGCAGCGGGGCGGAGAACTGGGACTGGCCGCCGGGGCGCTGCATGAACATCACCAGGCCGCGGGCGACGTCCCGGGCGAGCTCCGGCCCGTGGTCCCGCTCGACGAGGGCAAGGGCCAGGTCGATGCCGGCGGAGACCCCGGCCGAGGTGAACACCCCGTTGTCCTCGACGAACAGCGCGTCCGGCTCCACCCGGACGTCGGGGTGCGCCCGCGCCAGGAGCTCGGCGTGGCGCCAGTGCGTGGTGGCCCGCCGGCCGGAGAGCACCCCTGCGGCGGCGAGCACGAAGGACCCGGTGCAGATGGAGACCAGCCGCCGGGGCCGGGTTCCGGATGCGCGGACGGCGTCGACGAGCTCCTCGGGCAGCGGCGCGGAGACGAGGCCGTCACCGCCGGCGACGATCAGCGTGTCGGCGTCGGACAGCTCGGCGACGGGCGCGTCCACCGGCAGCAGGGCCCCGACGGAGGTGCGCACCGGCTCCCCGGACGGCGAGGCGTAGCTCAGCGCGTAGTCGGCGCCCAGGGTGTTGGCCTCGGCGAAGACCTCGGCCGGGCCGGCGACGTCGAGCATCTTCACGCCGTCGAACACGAGGAACACCACCCGCCGGGAACCGGTCGTCGCGGCCCCGCTCTTCCCCACCGCCGGTGCGCTCGGGCTCACTCGGGCCAGGCGTTCTCCTGGATGATGCGCACGAAGTCCTCCCGGTGGAAGTCGGGGTCGAAGTGGGCGAGCACGTCGTCGTTCATGGTGCCGAAGGTGGTCTCGGGCCGGTCGGCCATGCCGTCGTAGAACGCGCGGAGGATCTTGTTCTTGAAGTCCGGCCGGGGGTGCGCGGCGACGACCTCGGCGCGGTGCTCCTCGGAGATCTGGTCCAGGTCCAGGCCCAGCACGTCGGTCTCGACGCCGAGGGTGACCACAGCGACCTCGGGCTCTAGGTGCAGCGGGATGGCCGGCGTGGTGTGCAGGGCGATCGCCAGCCACACGTTGCGCGCCTCCTCGGCAGAGCGGCCGTGGTCGCGCAGGAACGCCTGCGCCGCCGCGGCACCGTCGATCTCGAAGCGCTGGTCCCGGGTGCGGTACTCGTCGGTGAGCCCGAGGTCGTGGAACATCGCGCCCACGTAGGCGAGCTCCGGGTCCACCTCGAGCCCGCGCGCGGCGGACTTGAGCATGCCGAAGAGGAAGACGCGGCGGGAGTGGTTGAACAGGCTCTCGTCGGCGGCTCGCCGGACCAGCTCGGTGGTCTCTAGGACGAGGGCGGAGTCGGGAACGGTGATGCCGGCGATGGTCTCGGCCAAGGTGTCTCCTCTGCTCGGGTGTGTGGTGTCGTGCGGGACCGGCGCGCGGCCGACCCTCTCCTCACTCTCTCCCACCGGTGGCGGAATGCCCAGCGTCCGACCGGACGACCGTCCCACAGATCCGGACATTCCGGACGGCTCCACCCCGCGCCCCATGGGCACCGCCGGTGTCCCCCGCTCGGAGAAACGCGCTCGGAGAAACGCGCTCAGGCGAGCGAGCAGCGGGACCGCAGGATCGAGATGCCCTCGCCGGTCAGGTCGTCGCAGTACGCCGCGCGGCCGGCCAGCGCCATGACGATCGCCAGCGTGGTCCCGCTGACCAGGGGCCCGGCGCCGGACTCGAACGGACCGTCGGTGGCCACCAGGTGGAGGCCCTGGGCGGCGCTGCGGCTGGGCACCGCGAAGTCCTTGCCCACGTAGAACCGCGCCACCGCGGTCACGGTCCCGACCGGCGGCGTGCGCGGCAGCCCCAGCGGCCGGCGGACGTCCTGGCCGTGGACCACGACCTCCCCCAGCCACGCCGCGGTGTCCTTGGAGGGCGCCGCGGTGCTGCCGGCCACGGCCCGGAACCCCTGGAGCGTTTCGGCCGGAGTGGCGCCCCGGTGCTCCTCGAGGCGGCGCTGGTTGTGCAGGTCGAAGTCGAAGCGGGCGCCCAGCACGCTCCGGAGCCAGCGGAGCCGGCCGATGCTCGCGGCCGCGGTCAGGTGCGCGACGACGTCCTCCACGGTCCAACGCCCGCACAGGGACGGCGCCGCCCACTGCGCCTCGTCCAGTCCGGCCAGGTCCTCGGCCAGGCGCGCGCGCTCGGCGTGGATGGCAGCCCACAGGTCGTTCCGGTTGCTCGGCTCCATGAGCCCCATCGAAGCACACGCCGGGGTGCCGGGGCCTTCGGTGTCCGCCGATCCCGATAGCGTGGCACTGGACCCACCCCTGGGAGAGCACCCCCCGACCGCACGAGGAGCCTCGATGACGAGCATCCGATTCCTCCACACGAGCGACTGGCAGCTGGGCATGACCCGGCACTACCTCGAGGGCGAGGCCCAGTCCCGGTACACGGGCGACCGGGTCGAGACGATCCGCCGCATCGGGGAGCTGGCCCGCGCCCGGGGATGCGCGTTCGTGGTGGTGGCCGGCGACGTCTTCGAGCACGCCAACCTCAGCCGCCGGGACGTCGGGCGCGCCTTGGACGCCATGGGCTCGGTGGGGCTGCCGGTGTACCTGCTGCCCGGCAACCACGACCCGCTCGGGCCGGGGTCGATCTACGCCCAGGACTCGTTCGTCGGCGCGAGGCCGGACAACGTCGTGCTCCTGGACGAGGTGGGCCCCTGGCCGGTCGCCGACGGCGTGGAGCTGGTGGCCGCGCCTTGGCGCAGCAAGCGGCCCGACGCGGACTCGGTCGCCCCGGCCCTCGAGGGGTTGGAGCCGGACGGGACGCTGCGCGTCGTCGTCGGCCACGGGATGCTGGACGAGCTGGACCCGGACCGCACCTCCCAGGTCACCGTGCGGCGCTCGCCCCTGGACGAGGCCCTGGCCCGCGGTGCGATCCACTACGTGGCGCTGGGCGACCGGCACATCCGCTGGCCCGAGGACGACCGCGGCGCGATCCACTACTCCGGCACCCACGAGTCCACGGGCTTCCGCGAGCACGGCCGCGGCCACGTGCTCGAGGTGGCGCTGGACGGGAGCACCGTGGAGGTCACCTCCCACGAGGTGGGCCAGTGGGAGCACCGCGTCCTCACCCGGCAGCTCGACGGCGCCGACGACGTCGGGACGCTGCGGGCCGAGCTCGCCGCCCTCACCCCGAAGGAGCGGATCATCCTCAAGACCGTCTTCACCGGCACCCTGAACCTCTCCGAGTCCGCGCAGCTGGACGATCTGCTCGAGGAGCAGGCGGAGATCTTCGCGAGCCTCAACGCGTGGGAGCGGCACACCGACCTGGTGGTGATCCCGGACGAGCACGAGTTCGAGAACCTGGACGTCGGCGGATACGCCGCCGACGCCGTGACCGAGCTGCGCGAACTGGCGGCCTCGGAGTCCGCGGACGCACCCGCCGCCGGGGACGCGCTCCGGCTCCTGTACCGCCTCGTGGGAGGAGCGACCCGATGAAGCTGCACCGTCTCAGGCTGGAGAACTTCCGCGGCGTGACCGCCCGCGAGGTCGTCTTCCCGGACGCGGGGGTCGTGGTGCTGACCGGCCGCAACGAGATCGGCAAGACCTCGATGATCGACGCCCTGGACGCGCTGATCGAGCTTCCGGACAGCAGTCGGCACAAGAAGATCGCCGAGGCCAAGCCCGCCGGCCGGGACGTGCCCGTCCTCGTGGAGGCGGAGTTCTCGATCGGGACCACCCGCGTGGTCTACACCAAGCAGTGGCTGAAGCGGCCGTCCACGACCCTGGAGTACATCTCGGGCCCCCGGAGCGGCCACAAGCTCACGAGCCGCGAGGCCCACGACGCCGCCGAGCAGCTGTGGGGCGGGGCCGACACCGCGCTGTGGAAGGCCCTGCGCTTCATGCAGGCCGGCGGACTGACCCAGAACGCCCTCACCGACAGCGCTGCGCTGCGCCGGGCCCTGGAGTGCCACGCCGGCCAGGCCCAGGGCGACGACCGCGAGGTCGCCTCCCTCCTGGAGCGCGTGAGCGCGGAGTGCGACAGGTACTGGACCTCGACGCGGAAGAAGAACGCCAAGTACCTCCAGGCCGAGACCGACTGCCGTGCGGCCGGGACCGCGGCCGCGGAGGCCGCCGAGGAGCTGCGGGGCATCGCGGTGGTCGAAGAGGAGCTCGCCGAGCTCACGGAGGAGATCGCCGCCACCGGCCGGAAGCTCGGGACGGCCCGGGCGGAGAAGGCGGAACTGGACCGTGCCGCCGCGGAGATCGAGGCCGTCCAGCGGCAGCGGCAGGAGGCCCAGCGCCGGAAGGACGCCGCCCAGGGCGGGCTCGACCGCGCCCGGGAGCACTCGGCCCGCCGTGCGGAGCTCGTGGCCGCACTCACCGCCGATGAGGAGCGCAGCGCGGCGCTGGCCGAGGAGCTGCGGTCCTGCGAGCAGGAGCTCGCCCCGGTGCACGAGCACGCCGAAGAGGCCGAGGAGCGCCGGACCGCGGCCCAGACCGCCGTGCAGGAGGCCCGGGCGGCCCACCGCTCCGCCCGGGAGGACCGGAAGCACCTCGACGACGTCGAGCGCCACCGCCGCGTGCTCGAGATCCTGGACTCCCTCGAGGCGGTCCGGGCGCAGCTGGCCGAGCTGCGGGCCCGTCCCGGCACGGAGATCGACGAGGGCGTCCTGGACGAGCTGGAGCGGGCCGAGCGGGCGGCGGAGAAGGCCGAGGCGGAGCTGGCGGCCGGCAGCGCCCGGGTGGAGCTGACCGCCCTGGGCCGCGCCCGCCCGATCACCCGCGGCGACAGCACCGAGGAGGTCTCCCCGGACGAGCCGTGGACCGTGCCGGTGACGGACGAGGTCGAGGTCGAGATCCCCGGCGAGTGGCGGCTGCGGGTCTTCCCGGAGCAGGGCATCGCGGCCCGCCGGGACGCCGCCCGCACGGCCCGGGAGAAGTTCACCGCGCTGCTGGCGCGGCACGGGGCCGCGTCGGTCGCCGCGGCCCGCGCCGAGTGGCGTGCAGCGCAGGACCTGGCGCAGCAGGTGCGCGAGGCCGTGGCCCAGCGCGACCGCCTGCTCGACGGCGAGGACGAGAGCCGGCTGCGCGACGACCGCGACCGCCTCGCCGCCGCGATCGAGCAGTACGGCGAGCGACGGGACGACGACGCTCCCCTGCCGGAGACCGCCGGCGCCGCCCAGGAGACGGTCGAGGCAACCGAGGCCGCCCTCAATGACGCTGAGGACGCCGCTCTCCGCGCCGAGGCCGCCGCCCAGGCGGCCCGGTCCGCTCTGCAGTCCGCCCAGACGACGCTGCACTCCCTCCAGGGCGCCGCGCTCGAGCAGGAGCGCGCCCTGGCCGGCTCCCGGACCCGGCTCGAGGACGCCCGCCGCGAGGTCCTCGACGAAGACCTCGACCGCGCCGCCACCGCGGAGGCCGAGGCACTGGCCGCCGTCCAGGCGGAGATCGACGGGCACGAGGCGGCCCTTGCCGGCCTCGACGCGGAGAGGGTGCTCGCCGACCAGCAGCACGTCGCGGACGAGATCAAGGGGCTCGATTCCCTGCTGGGCGAGCGGCGGGGCCGCCACCAGTCCCTGGCGGGCCGGCTCGAGGGCATGGGCCGGGACCGGGTGCAGCTGGCCCACGACCAGGCCGAGACACGGCTCGAGGCCGCCCGGCGCCACCTCGCCGGGATCGAGCGGCGGGCCGAGGCCGCCCTGCTCCTGGAGCGGACGCTGCTGGAGCACCGCGAGCGCGCCCACGCCCAGTACGTCCAGCCGTTCCGCACCGAGGTGGAGCACCTCGGCCGGTCGGTCTACGGCCCGGACTTCGAGGTCCAGGTGAGCGGGTCCCTGGAGGTGGAGCAGCGCAAGCTCGACGGCGACTGGCTGCCCTTCCACTCCCTCTCCACCGGGGCCAAGGAGCAGCTGGTGATCCTCATCCGGCTCGCCACCGCCCTGCTCGTGGACCCGGAGGACGGGGTGCCGGTGCTGCTCGACGACGCCCTGGGCCACTCCGACCCGCAGCGGCTCCGCCGGCTGGCCTCGGCCATCACCACCGCCGGGGAGCGGACCCAGGTGATCGTGCTGACCTCGAACCCCGAGCGCTTCGTGAACCTGCGGGAGGCCCACCGGATCGAGATGTGACCCCCTCGGGTTCAGGAGGCCGGCCCATCGCCCGAGGGCGCCATCGGGCCCACCACGCGGTAGGTCGCGCAGACGAAGGCGCGGTTGCGGGCCACGTCCTTCAGCTCCAGGTCGAACCGGCGGGGGAACAGGGGGCGGCCCGCCCCGAGCGTGACCGGCGCGATGGAGACCATCAACTGGTCCAGCAGTCCCGCCTCGGCGAACTGGGCGGCCAGGTCGCCGCCGCCGACGACCCAAATGTCCTTCCCACCGGCGGCCTCCGCGAGGGCGGCGTGGATCGGTGCCACCTCTCCCTGGGCGAAGCGGAGGTCGGCCCCGGCGATCCCCGGCAGCTCGGCGTGGGTGACCACCCAGGTGGGCATGTCGTAGGGCCAGTCCTCGCCGGAGGCCTGCAGGTGCGCGCGGACCCACTCGTAGGTGGTGCGGCCCATCACGACCGCCCCGACCCCGGCGATGAACTCGTCGTAGCGGAACGGGCCCTCGGGGTCGGAGTCCTGCCGGAACAGCCACTCCAGGGAGTCCTGCTCGTCGGCGAGGTAGCCGTCCAGGGTGGTGGCGGTGTAGAAGACGGTGCGGGTCATCGGAGGCCTCCTGTGCGTCGCTGCAACCCGTCGATCGGATCGCCGGAACCGGGGGTGACTCCAGCATCGCGCAGCAGCAGCCGGACCGGAAGGCACGGAATCCTCTGACCGCTCACGTGAGGTGGACCACATAGAATCATGGTCACCGACGCGAGGAGGCGGCATGAGCATCGAGGACGAACGGCGCACCCGCGCTGCCGCCCGGGCACCGCACGAGCCGCAGCCGCGCCGCCGCACCCCGCACGACCGCGGCGCACGCGAGGCCGGCCTGGAACGGGCCCTGGACGAGGTGCGGAAGGTCGGGGTCGAGGCGAGCGATTTGCTGCGCAGAGAGGGGCTGAAGCCGGCCAAGCTCGTGCACGTCCCCCGCGGCGCCAGGTCCTATCCCCTGATTGGCCACGCGTTCTCCCGGGTCGCGTGCGGCTACGGGTGGCACGTCATCCGCGGCCTGGTCGTCGGCACGGACGGCCGGCTGTGGACGCGCACGCCGCTGCACGACCCCACGCCGCAGAAGGACCTGGACGCGTGGCGGCTGGACGTGGAGCCTCCCGGTGGGCGGGGCGAGCTGCCCCACCCCGTGCAGTACGACGGGATCTCGCTGCACACCGTGCGCCGGCTCTCGGAGCACGAGTACCTGAAGGTGGATCTCATCGACCACCTCACGGACGGCTACGCGCGGCTGCTCGTCCTGCACCACCGCCGGAGGTCATGAGCAGCGCGGGCGGTTCCGCAGGAGGCCGAGGAGCACGACCACGGCCAGCAGCAGGACCATGCCCGCGTAGCCGATCGCTGTGGGCACCAGACCGACCTCGCCCGCGACGGCACCGGCCGCCACCGACGGGATGCTGTGAGAGAGATAGCTGACCACGTAGATCGCCGAGAGCAGCCCCGCCCGCTCGTGCGAGGCCGCCTGCGGCAGCAGCGTGCGCAGCACCCCGAGGAAGCCGGCGCCGAAGCCGACGCCGGCCACCACCGTGGCGGCGAAGTACAGCCCCACGGATCCGACGACGAGTGCGGCGATCGTGGCGGCCATGCCCACCACCAGGACGCTCATGCCCACGGCGAGCACCCGCTCCGGCGCGGTCCTGCCGAACAGCAGGATCGCGATCCCGCCGGTGCCCGTCAGCGCCGCGACCACGAGGCCCGTGAGGACCACGGAGTCCGCCCCGGTCAGCGAGCGGACCAGGTTGGGCCCCAGGGAGATGATCAGCCCGCCCAGGGACCAGCACGCGGCCGTGGCGGGCAGCACCCACACCGCCGAGCGGCGCACCTGCGGCGGGAAGGAGACGCGCGGGCGCAGCGAGGCCAGCGCCCCGGGGGCGCGCTCCACGGTCTCGGGCCCGAGTGCTGTGCCCACGAGCTGCAGCACGAGCAGTCCCAGCAGCACGAGGAAGATGAGGTCGATCATCTGCGGGGCGGCCGCGACGATGAGGCTCGAGGCCACCGCCCCGCCGGCCAGGCCGAGGACCGGCCCTGCCCCGGTGATCACGGTCCCCAGCCCCCGGCGCTCCTCCGGTTCGAGCTCGATCACGTAGGCGCCGAGCGCGCCGGTCGCCGTGCCGGTCGCCACGCCCTGGACCAGCCGGGCCACCACCAGGGTCGCCTCGCTGTCCGCCAGCACGAACACCGCCATCGCGGCGATCTCCAGGACCAGGGCGACCAGCAGCACCGGGCGGCGCCCCAGGTGGTCGGACAGCGCCCCCACCGTGAGCAGCGCGGCGAGCAGCGACACCACGTACGCGGCGAAGATGACGGTCAGCACGACCGGCGGGAAGCCCCACAGGTCCTGGTACAGCGGATACAGCGGACTGGGCGCGCTGGAGGCGGCCATGACCACCACCAGCACGGACGCCTGCACCCAGAACGCCGCCTTCGCGGACAGCACGGGACGACGACGGGGCGCGGCGCCGGAGCGGAGGAACATGCAGGGCCTTTCGGGACGGACCAGGGAACGCGATGTCGTCGCGTCAACCTCACGGTAGCCCCGCCGGTGGACCCCTGGGGACCCACTCCGCCCCGGCGGGATGCCCTCGCCCCGCCCCGACTCCTCAGGAGGCCCGTCCCCGGCCGATCAGGGGTAGAGGCCCCGCGTGCGGTGGGCGTCGGCCACGCGCTCCACCGCGGTGACGGTCGCGGCCTCGCGCAGGGTGAGGCCCCGGGCCGCGGCGACGTCGAGCAGGTGGTGCCAGGCGGAGAGCATGCGGTGCTCGAGACGGTGGTCGACCTCCTGGCGGGACCACCAGTAGGCCTGGTTGGACTGCACCCACTCGAAGTAGGAGACGACCACACCCCCGGCGTTGGCCAGGATGTCCGGCACCACCAGCACCCCGGCCTCGGCGAGGACCCGGTCGGCCTCGGCCGTGGTGGGACCGTTGGCGCCCTCGACGACGACCCGGGCTCGGACCTCGTGGGCGTTGGCCCCCGTGAGCACCCCTTCCACCGCCGCGGGCACCAGGAGGTCCACCTCGAGGGTCAGCAGCTGCTCGCCGGGGATCGTCTCGGCCCCGGGGAAGCCGACGACGGAGCCGATGACGGCCACGTGCTCCTGCAGGGCGCGGATGTCCAGGCCGTCGGCCCGGTGGACCGCTCCGTACTGGTCGGAGACGGACACCACCTTCACCCCGGCCTCGGTGAGGAACAGGGCGGCGTCGGCGCCCACCTTCCCGAAGCCCTGCACCGCCGCGGTGGCCCGCGCCGCGGTGATGCCGACGTGCTCGAGGGCGGCCAGCGCGATGTGCACCACCCCGGCCGAGGTCGCCGAGGCTCGCCCCAGGGACCCGCCGAGGCTCACCGGCTTGCCGGTGACCACCCCGGGCACGGTGTAGCCGGAGGAGACCGAGAAGGTGTCCATCATCCAGGCCATGGTCTGCTCGTCCGTGCCGATGTCCGGGGCGGGGATGTCCTTGTCCGGGCCGATGATCGGCAGGATCTCGGAGGTGTAGCGGCGGGTCAGCCGTTCGATCTCGGGACGGGAGTAGCGGCGGGGGTCCACGGTGATGCCGCCCTTGGCCCCGCCGTAGGGGACGTCGATCAGGGCGCACTTCCAGGTCATCCACATCGCCAGGGCACGGACCTCGTCGAGGTCGACCTGCGGGCTGTAGCGCACCCCGCCCTTGGCCGGGCCCCGGGAGACGTTGTGCTGGACCCGGTGGCCGGTCAGCACCTCCACCGACCCGTCGTCACGGCGCAGCGGGATGCTCACGGTCATCTCCCGCCGCGGGCTCGCCAGCAGGGCGTGCAGACCGGGCTCGTAGTCCAGGGTGGCCACGGCGGAGGCCAGCTGCGCCTGGGCATCGACCAGTGGGCCCACGGTGTGGGAGGTGGTACCGATCCCGGGCAGGGACGACACGTCGGTGGTCATGGCGGCAGGTTCTCCTGAAGGCAGTGAAGGGGAGGTCGCGGCACGAAGGACTCCGCGCTGCGGAGTGTGACGTGCACAACACCAGTGTGAGCCTTCGGAAGCGTCAACAACAGCGATGAATTCTGCGCATGAATCATCAGGAACGCTTATCAAATCCCTCCCGCCACCCGGCGACTCCCGGTCGCCCCGGCCCGCCCCGCACTCCAGGGAGCCACGGCACGAGCACCGGCGCCCCTCCTACCGATCGTCCCGTCGGCGCACCATCTCGGCGATCCACACGGGGGCGTACGGAGACGTGCAGTTCGGCGGGGTCGGATAGTCCTTGAGCACCCCCAGGCGCTCACCGATCCCGAGAGCCCGGGTTCGGTGCTCGGGGTGCTCGATCCCGATCTGCGCCAGGCAGGTGTTCATCGCCCACTGCAGGCGCTCCGGGGCGGCCCTCATCTGCGCCTCGATGACGTCGAGCAGACCGGCGAGGTCGAGCCCCTCGGGCTTCTTCACCACGCGGTCGGCGGTCAGCGCCCACCCGGCGCTCGCGACGACTGGGTCCGGATCGGCCAGCCACGCCAATCGCAGGTCTTCGGCGTGCGGGCTCTTCTTCACCACGTAGTTCACGAACCAGTCGTGCACCTTGGGGACGCGCGTCTCGCGCACCATGGCGTCCAGCTCGTCCCGCTCGAAGGCTTTCGGTCGGCAGATCAGGAGCGCCAGCAGTCTCGCCGCGGTGTCCCCCGTTCCCCAGAGCTCGAGGGCGAGGTCCTGCTGCGCCTTCAGCCGCTTCGCGACCGCCCGCAGCTGGGTGAGGTTCACCCCGTGGTCGTCGCCGTGCCGCTCGTTCACGGCGCGCGCCCTCGGATCTTCGAGCGCGGCCAGCTCGGCCATCACCTCGGCCACCGTTGTCTCGGCCATTCCGGCCTCCTGCTCCTCGCGTGTGAGAGCCAGCCTAGGAGGTGGGTCGGGCCGGCCGTCGCATGCGTCGCCGTCGACCTTCCCGGCGTACACGACGTGCAGAGAAGGCGGACCCCGTGGCCCGCCCATCGGACGGACGGAGGCGCCCCGCCCGAAGGATGCGTGCGGTCGGGGCCGTCCTCTACTTCGATGGGGCGGCACCACCCGCGCCGAGCAGCCCGAGGGCCCATCACCGAGTCCAATCCGAATACGACATTCCCGCCAGCGTCGCGGAGCATCTGGCGGAGCCCGGGAAACAGCTCCACAGTTTGGGAGGGCGACGCTCAGTACCCGGAGTCGATCGCGGGGAGCAGCGAGCGTCCGCCGTCCTCGAGCGAGGAACCCGGCTCCCGTTGACGTGCGCTGAAGCTGCGACAGGAGCGCGCCTGCCCCGCGCCTGACATCCCCGTCGTGGCTCCACCCTGGGTGCGGGGGCCAATGAATTCGGGGGCGCCAGGCGGCACCCGATGCTGGTGACGCCGAGCGCAGAGGCGAACTCACCGCGCGCGAGCCCCGGCTCATCGAGGGACTGCCCGGGTAGCGACAGTCCTTCAGCCAGCGTCGGCCCCACGATCCGACAGTCGACCATCGCACCTTGCATGTCCATCCTCGGCGCCGGCGTCCCGGGGGCGGAGGACACCACCACAGCATCGGCCGTGTGCGTCGAACAGCGGCACCACGACTCTGGGGTCTCACGAGCCGACGAAGGACGGCGCGATGGGAGGGCATCGCCGCAGATGGGGGCATGGGGAGGACGAGTGTGCCGGTTTGTGACAAAGCATGGAACTGGTCTTCGCCCACTAGATGCATGTGATTGCAAATGCAATCTACTATTCAGTAGTGCGAGAGCGAGGGGCAATGAACATGGGGAACAGGCGGCTGGTGGCTGCTTCGGCTCTGCTGATGACGGCAGCGCTGGTCACAGGATGCGGAGAGGCCGAGGCGGTGCCTTCGGCGGGACAGATGGTGCTGATTGCCGGAGACCGGCAGGGAATGGCATCCATCGTGGACGAGTCGGGCCGCGATCCAGAGATCGTCATCGCCTCACTGCGCGAGCAGTTGATGGATCGTTTCGACCGTGACATGACGGTGTCCGTCATCCCGGCCGACGGGGATCCGCAGACAGCGCAGACCGAGATCTACGAGCTCGACACCGACAATCCGACCCAGCGAGCGGAGTCCCCGGAAAAGCGGCTGGAGGACCTCAGCGAGAACCTGGCGGACCTGCAGGCCTCTTCCGGCGAGTCCGACGTCCTGAGCGCTCTCGACCTCGGCGGCCGGCCCACTGCGGATTCCGAGCGCAAGGTCCTCTACGTCTACGACAGTGGAGTATCCACCGCCGGACCCCTGGCCATGCAGAACGGCCTGCTCGGACCGCAGACCGACGTCGCCGAGATCGTGGCGCAGCTCCAGGACGCCGGCAACATTCCGCACCTGGACGGCGTGGAATTGCACTGGTGGGGCATGGGTCAAGTCCTCGACCCGCAGGCCACCGTGCCGGTGTGGGCCCGGACCAAGCTGCAGGAGCTCTGGACGGCAGTCGTCGAGGCCGGTGGAGGGTCGGTCGTCTTCCACGACGACACCGTGCAGGCCACCGCCCCGTCCGGCGACCTGCCTGAGGTCACCCCGGTGACGTTCAGCGACGTGGTGGCGAAGCCGGTGTCCGTGACTCTCCCGGAGTCCCAGGTCTCCTTCCAACCCGACACTGCGGACTTCGTCGACCCCGCGGCCGCGGAGCAGACGCTGACCGAGCTGGTCTCCTCCCTGGAGTCGTCCTCGGCCAAGTCCCTGTGGGTGACGGGATGCACGGCGAACCCCGAGGGTGTCTCCACCGAGCAGATGCAGTGGCTGTCCGAACAGCGGGCGCGCACGATCGCTGAGTCGCTGAAGAGCGCCGGACTGAGCACGGAGCTGCACGTGCAGGGTATGGGCCCCGACTGTCCCGGGCGCACCCCTGAGGTCGCCGGAAGTGCGGGGCTGGAGGCAGCTCAGGCCAAGAACCGCCGGGTGCTGATCACCTCCACCGAACTCTCCCCGGCAGCCCTCCAGGACTGACGGAACACCCCCTTCCACCACACCGGACAGGGAGCACCCTGCGACGGAGCTGTGAGCGGCCTCCGGCGCGATCAGGCTGCGCCCATGAGCCACACCCACGACAGCCCTCGGCAACAACTCGGCGACCCCTGATCGGGAAAGGAACCCCACGATGAGCATTGCTCCCCCTGACGAGTTGCGCACCGACTCAGCCGGGTCCCGCACCGTCCCGGGGCCGGACATCCCGGAACGCCCCAACCACGCCCAGTTCACCGACGCCTGTTTCCAGGACGGTCTCACGGACGCCGCCCGCGGCATCTTCGACAAGCACTCCTTCACGTCGCAGGCTCCCACCACCTTCGAGCACCGCTGCTCCAGCTGGCTGGGCTTCGCCCTGGGCAAGGCGATCGACCAGCGGCACGAGGACCTGTACACGGCTCGGGACATCACCGCCCGGACCGAGGCCGATCTCGTGCGGGCACAGGGCCGGCTCCATCACGCCGAGGAGGAGCTCGCCGAGGTCGAGGGCAGGATGGACGAGACCCGGGCGATCCTCGACGACCCCGGTCACCCCCTCTATGAGCCGCTCGCCGAGATGCTGTCCTCCACCGAGCCGGTGGACCAGAAGGCCGCCAAGAAGTCGCGGAAGAGCCTGCGGCCGGCGTTCCACACGGTGCGTCGCGTCGCACTGTGGTTCTGGAGCCGCCCGTACCTGTACACGCTCCTGTGGCTCGCCCTGGTGGGTGGCGAGGTCGGACTCATCTACGGGATCACCCAGCGTCTCGGCGACGACCAGCTGACCGGACAACTGCTGGCGCTGTCCGTCGCCGGGCTCTCGGTGGCGATCGCCTCGTTCGCCATTCCCCCGCTGCTGGACCGCAACGCCTCACCTTCCCGCAAAACCGTCGGCTGGATCGCGGTGACCCTCTACGTGGTCACGATCGTGGCCCTGGGATGGTTGCGTTATCTCACCTCCCTACCCGACGTGCTGGAACTGGCGGAGGACGCTACCGACCGTTCCGTCGTGGACGTCGTCCTGCCCTGGTTCGGCGATGCGCTGCTGTACTCGATGTGGACCGCCCTGCCCCTGGCCCTGACCCTCGCCATCGCCCTTCTCGAGACACGCTGGCCCACGAAAGCGTCCTCCAGGAAGCACCTGAGCGAAGCCGACCTGAACCGACTTCAGGCCGAGAGCACGGAGCGGGCCGAGGCCGAGAAGAAGGCCTCGGAGGCCGAGCACCAGTTGCAGCACCAGCGTGGCCAGCTCATCAGCCACCTCAGGGGGCTGCGGCTGCGCCGTCAGGTCCTCCAGGAGACGGTCGTCGTGCTCCGAGCCGAGGAGGCGCAGGCCAGGGCCACCCGGGAGAACGTCATGCTCAACGAGCTGGCCATCGATCAGCGCACCCGGGCCCACCTGCAGTCGCTGCCGGAGATGATCCGGGAGGGGTTCCTGCGCTATCTCCAGGGCCTGGAGCAGGCCATGGCCGATCCCACGGTGACCGCCCATCTCCACGAGGCAACGGAAACCTACATGGTTCGCTATGAGAAGGTCGCAGCGGCCAAGGTGGCCGAGTACCTGACCTACCTGGACGAGAACCCGCTGGCTCCTCCCGCCATGGCCAGGAACGGCTGAGCGCCGCCATGAACGACATCCTCTCAGCCGGCGTGGGTACCGCGATCCTGGTGCTCACAGCGCTCCTCCTCCTGGCGGCAATCGTCCTGCTCGTGCGCTGGCTGGCCGCCCGCAGCGGAGATGAGCCCGACACCGAGACCTCTCCCTGCCCCGCCTGCTCTGGCAACCTCGTCGGCTGCTCGCACTGCGGGGGCCAGTGGCGGGAACAGCTGTGCGTCGAGTGCCGGCTGGGTCAAACCTGTACCCACTGCAACCTGTCGTGGGCCTACTACCTCAAGAACGAAAGGACAGCGTGATGGGTCGCTTCCTGGTGCCGTCCGGTCATCTGCTGGCGGGTGCTCCGCCCATGGCCTCCCGTGTGGGTTTCTGGCAACGCCGATCCGCTGTGCGCGCAGGCAAGCGCAGCGCTGCGACGACCGTGCCCGACACCGAGGGACACCACCCGGCCACCCGCGCGATGGCAGCGGAGATCGCCGAGATCGAGGCGTGGATCCACACCTCCCTCATCAAGGCGGTGGAAGGTCTCGACCGACGGATTGCCCCCGCCGAAGCGCAGATCCGCCTGCTCACGGACGACCTCCCGCCCGAACCTCCCGCCGAGCCCCCCGTGGCCCGAGCTCCGATGAGCGCCGCCGAGCAGGAGAACGTGCGCGAGCAGGAGAAGATGCTCCACCGGCAGAAGGAACGCCGCGCCGCTGCCCTCGAGGAACTGCACCAGCTTCAACGGGAGGTCGCCGAGCTCAGCCAGCAGCGCGAGCATCTGCATTCCACCGCGGCCGGCGTCCTTTTTTCCTGGATCGCCCGCTTCGACCGGTTGGCCGCGTACCACCGTGCAGGGTTCGTCCGCGCGCTGACCCGCCGCTTCTTCGCCCCGCCGCTGACGGTCAAGGATCCCGGGAACCTGCCCATGCCCTCATACGAGCCCAAGCATGCGTGGTTCGCGGGTGGGCAGCTCCCGGTGACCGTCACCGAGGTCCATCCCCAGCAGCAGCCCACGCTGCGCTGGGCCCACCTGCCCTGGAATTTGGACCGCCTGACCCCTTCGGTTTCCGGGAGCCGCTGACCGGGACTGTTTCGTCGGGGAAGCAGCTGATCGGCTGCCGCAGCAGTCCGATCCGCCCAATCCTGTACTGAACGATGGACCGCGACTTCGTGACCGCGTGGTGGACAACCCCCCTCGCCATGACCGAACGCAGTGGTGACGCCCGCCCCCATCACGGGCCAATCAGTAAGCCGCTGCCGCCGGCTCCAGGGCTCGAACGCCTCGGACCTCCCCCGCCATCTCCCGGATGCTCTGCCACAAGTTATTTCGGAGAGACATGAGGTCGTGCAGGGACCTGTCCGGCTGGTGAGCTGTGGCTTGGCGGTACCGGTTGCAGGCCCTCGTCATGTCGGAGAGGGGTTTCTGGGCACCAGACTCCGGACGAGCCTGCTCGCGCGCCAGGCGGATGCGATCGTGGATGTCCAGGACGCTGGCGTTCACGTTGTGACAGTCGTCCAACCTCTGCGCGCCGGGAACGTCTCTGACGTTGGCGATCACAGCGAACGCCCTCCGGTGGTGGATCTCGTCTACCAGCAGCCGTAGCGCGTGCTTCTCATTGCTCCGTCGTTGCAGCCGATAGGTGATCAGCGCGATCACCACGGTCAGGACAGATCCCACCACGGCCGCAATGATTGCCACCCAGAAGTCCGGCCAGAACGTGTTCCACATCCGGTCATCATGTCATCGTCTGGGCGCACGACTGCATGCGAACAGGCCTGAAGCGAACCTTGATGCTCGGCGTTTCCGAAGCGTCGACAGCTACCGCTTATGCGCCCTATTCGCAGTATGTGGCTTCCGGCCCTGGACACAAGCCCATACCCCCACTCGGATTTGAAGGACGCGTAATGCACCGGCTTCCAGCAAGAAACAGTTTGCGATAGTTACGATGAGGGAATTACTCCATTGAAAGGCCTCCATGTCGCCTCGCGCCCAACGCACGCTAGGTCAAAAACTCATCCGGGAGTTTGTTCTCCTCACCGGCGCGGTGATCGTCGCCGCGATCACCATGACGCTTGTCTACCAGGTGATCATGAATATGGTCGCCCCTGAGCTCACCGATGGTCTGGCCAGCGCACCCCCAAGGTGGGAACAGGAACAGGACCTCGACACGACCAACCCGATGTACGCCGGTACTGAGATCCGCCTGCACGACGACGAAACCCGCATCACCGTGGCGATGCGAGACCGCGAGTACCGGGGCTGGCCATGAGCCAGGACCCACAACAGCAGGCCGTTGATGAATACCTAGCGGACAAGGGTCTGGACTACCGACCCGGGGACCGAATGCCGTGGAAGGCGTGGGAGCGGGCCGTCTACAAAGTTTCCTGGCGTGTATCCGCGGCCGGATTCCTGCTCATGGTCGTCGGCCTGCAGGGCGGGCTCTACACGCAACCCTGGTTCATGCCCGTCGCCGGAGTACTCCTCAACGCCATGTGGCCGGCCATCATCGCTTTCATCCCCGCCTACTACCGCTTCTACCGGGTCCACGACATCGTCAACCCGCGACAACCGCGCCGCAAACACGTCTGCGTCGACCAGTGCGACCAGCACCGCGATCACTACGGAGTGGACACACCGTGAACCACACGCTTTTTGCCTTGGCTGCACTCACGCAAAATCTCGGAGAGGAATTCTGATGACCAATACGACCACCTTTGAACCCGAGGAGACGTCGACGTCTACCGCCGAGAAGGCGTCCGAGCAGCTTCTGAAGCTGGTCGGCAAAGTGATCGACACAGATATCGGTCCGCTAACGGGGTCGATCAAGTGGGCGGAAAACCGGCTGGCCCGTGCCCAGGGAAGCCGCTATGAGCCCAACGCCGAACCGACAAGGACAGTCAGGCCGGACGAGCGCGACGATATCGAGAAGGTGATCAAGAGGCTGATCCTCGAGTCGGTCGAAGCTGCCAGTGTCAACGGCTTCGTGACCGGACTTGGGGGGTTCATCACAATGCCAGTGACCATTCCCGCAAACATGGCCGGCGCACTCGTGATCAATGCACGTCTCGCCGCCGCAATCGCCTACCTACGCGGGTACGACCCCAAGGACCCCCACGTCAGCACGGTGGCCACGCTGATCGCGGTAGGCTCCAGCGCGCAGCAGGTCGCGAAGGCATTCGGCATCAAGGTCGGCGAGAAGGTGGCAATTCAGGCGATCAAGAAGCTCCCCATGGCGCTGATTTACCAGATCAACAAGAAGGCCGGTTTCATGCTCCTGGCCAAGTACGGTACGAAGCGTTCGGTCGTTACCTTGGCGAAGGGTGTACCGCTCGTCGGTGGAGTGATCGGCGGCGCGGTGGACGCGACCATGACCAGCGTTGTCGGCCGCACCGCGAAAGCGATGTTCCCCGTCGACTGATTGATTGATTCGCTTTCTACCAGCCCCTCGGTCTCAGTGCTGACCCGGCACAACGGTCGCCGCGCGCAGAACAAGATCACCCATTCCGCGGTAGACCCCAAAGTCGTGGAGCAACTCGCCTGCGACTACTCGAGTCGCTGGCGTTGAACAGGCCATCGGGGACCTGGACGACATCCTCTCGACGGCTGACCGGGGCCGGGTCTCCGTTACGCCGCCCCGATGTGGAATACGTCCGTGTGTTCGTCGACGATGGCGCTGTAGGCGACTGTCGGCTCTTCTGCACTCCCGATGCCACGGCGGGCCGGTCGGGCGTCTTCTCGTAGAGCGCCTTCTCATTCTCGGCGCTCGCACCGCATTCGCAGTACTTGATCCGATTCAGGGCGGAAGGAGAACGCCGTAACGTTCTTTCCGACCCGGTCGAGCCCACTAACATAGGCGGGTTGCCTACCTAGGGGTCCTTTTGCGCCGTTCGCTTCCCGCCGTTCTTGCCGCTATTGCCTTTGCGCTGAGCGGGTGTGCTTCCGAGGAAGCAACCACCTCCATCTTGGAGGAGCCAACCGTCGATGTATCGGGTGCGGCTTCCAGCCTCGGAGCCACCACTCCGACGGCAAACGAAGTAAGTGGGGCAGCGGCGACGCTCGGTCAGGAATTCAGCACGCCTGACGGCTCGTTGAGCTTCCGGTACCCCACGGGCTGGAATGTCACCCCTAATGAAACCGGGGACACCGGAGGATACGAAAACGCCGGGTGGGAGATCCACGACGACGACGGGCAACTGGCATTGTCACTTCGCGTGCAAGAGTGGCGTGCGCCAGCTGGTCCTCCTCCGCTGGAATCAGTGTTGCCGCAGGGGTCGGTTCCGGGGGTCCTGGACGGGCTCGGCAACCCGGTTCAAACGGTCGTGGCGGGCACTCCGGGTCATGACGGTTCAAGCACCGGCGTGGTCTATGGGTTGGCTGCAGGCACCGGTGCGGACACCTCACTCTTCGAACTGCGGTGGGGCAATACTCATCTACTGTCCTTGTCCGGTGGTCTGCAGCTGGGTCCCTATGATCAGGTCGATCTCGCGGCGGAGACCCAGGAGTTTGCCGAGGGCATGCGGTTCCAGCAGGAGATCTTGCCTATCCTCCAGTCGTTGACCGTTGGCCCGCCTCCCCCGGTCACGTCCGGATCCGAGGCCTCCGACGAAGCCTTCCCGGACAACTTCGACGCCGAGTCCATACCGGACGACCCCTCGGCCGGCATGACCTTTGGCGACATCGACCGGTGGGCCGAGGATCTCGAGGACGGCTATCTGGCCGAGGATGGCTACTCTGAGTTCGCTGACGCTCCGACGAACATGGTCCAAAGCCTTATCACCACCTTCCATGCCACGACCTACGGGGAGTTGCAGGTTCTGGTGCCGGCATGGACCACGGATGATGAAGCCGATGCAATCGTTTCCCACGTGTCCTATATCGTGGCCGAACTTCCAGATGCCCCCCACATCGTCAGCGTGCGCCCCGGCGGAGACGAGCCTGCACTAGCCACCCAGCCCATCAATTGGTAACCATTCCGACTACGGGTGACTCATGGGCGTCGGGACAGAACTTCTCCTCGGCTTTATCGATTCTGAGCGCATCGTCAGGTCTCACCATGCAGTTCGCAAACGGTCAGCAGGGCCCCAGGTCCAACCGCATCCAGCCCAGATCCCGTGACTCGGCGTCCTTGCCGATGACCTGCAGGAACTCCTCCTGGCGCGGCTGACCGAGAGCCATGCGGTAGAGACCCAGGGCGCGGAGCAGGTTCTTGTGCTTGATCCGTTCCGTGCTCAGTGGCGCCTGCGGGACGTAGCGCTCGATCTTCGCTCCGCCTTCGGTCTGGCAGACCCAGTACGGGTAGATCTCGCTCTCACCGTCCGGGCGTGCCCGCTCTCCCGCCGCGAAAAGAGCGTCCCACGGACTGGCCTCGGCCTTGTCGTCGAGCACTGCGGCAGCGAACTCCTTCGCCACGTTCTTGCGCACGGCATGCCCCTTGTACCGGTGCACGCGTCCCTCCCGCTGCTCCATGTCCACCGGGTTGTTGGGCAGGTTCCAGTGGACGACGGCGTGGCAGTACCGGTGGAAGTCCAGGCCCTCCTGGCCGATGCTCGTGGAGGCCAGCACGAACGGCCAGAAGGGCGAGTTGAAGCCGTCCCGGAGGCTGGTGTCCGCGCGGACGCCCTGGTCGCTCTCCACGCGGCCGAAGCGGGCAGCGGCATCGGCCCGCAGGCGTCGGCGCTCCACTCGATGGGAGTCCCCGTCGGGAACGATCTCGTCGAAGGAGATGGAGCCACCGCTCTGCGCGGCGTCTACCAGGGCCTCGGTCAGTGCTTGGAGCCGGTCGATCGGGGCGACGCTGCCGATCCGGGAGGCTTCGTCGAGGACGTGGAAGTACTCGTCCAGCACTGCCTGGAGGTTTCCCTCGAGGCAGGCCGCCAGCACGTTGCGCCACTGCGGTGCCGACTCGCCGGCCCAGCCGCGCAGCATCGGTGCCACAGTACGGGCGTCCAGCAGGGTGCGCAGACCGAGGGCGATGCGCACCGAGCGCCAGACCGCATCCGCCCGGACGCACGCGGGCACTGCTGAACACAGAGCCCGCTCTGCCGCGGTAGCCGGCGCGGCGAGCGCGAGGTCGGTCAGCACATCGGCCAGGTCGTCCGGCCGCGGGCCGAGGTCGGCGAGGAAATGCTCGTCGATTTCACGAGCTCGCGCGATGTGCAGGGCGAGTGCGGACGTCTTGCCACCGTCGCGCTCGTCGTCCGCATGATTGGCCCACTTGAGCGAATCCAGCGAGATCTTGAAGAGCTCCGGGGAGTGCGCCTTCTCCAGGAACAGCGGAGCTGCCCAGTACCACTGCTCGCTCCCCCGCCCTTCGGCATGCCCTGTAGGCAGGTCGGCCAGCAGAGTCTCGACCTTGGCCCGCACTACCGCGCGCACGTTGTGCAGTGGCGCCTGCGCCGTGCCGAGCTCCCGGGCGGCGGCCACGGGATCGCCTGCGGCGCCGAGGACGGTCAGCGGCAGCACGAGCGGCAGCAGCGGCATGCTGGCGAGGCGGCCGTCCGGGGACTTCCGCCAACGCAACAGATAGCTGTGCCGGTCGGAGTAGGCGTGAGCATCCTCGGGCCGGTGGTGCTTCCGCTCCACGTGATAGCTGGTCATCGCGGCGATGGACTTCGGTGCGACGTTCCAGGCGGAGAAGATCAGCCGCTTGGTGAGGCCCGTCGTCGTCGCCCGGTGGAAAGGACTGGTCTCGGGCACGGCGTAGTACGGCAGGGAGGCGGGGATCCAGGGAACGTCGGCAAAGCCGTAGGCGTCCAGGTCAGACAGCAGCCACCGCAGCCGGCCGTTGGCGGGATCGACCGGGGCGTAGCGCTCGATCTCCTCGCCGCGCAACCGCTGCGCGCCGGCGAGCGACCGCTCCGCGAAGCCGGTCGCGTCCGTCTCGACGTGCAGGAGCGCTTTCTGCTTGAGGTCGTAGCCGTCCATGAACTGCAGGACGTAGGGTGCTACGCGCCAGTACTCCAGGACATCGCGGTGGCTGCCGACCTCCTGGGCGACCTCATGCAGCCGGCGCAGGGCCCGCACGTCGTCGGCCGTGGGCCGGGCCGGCGGCAGCGGCTTCTCGACGAGCATGCCGTCCCGGTCTGGGGACGCCGCCAGGCGCTCGGTACGGCACATCACGGCGCGCAGCAGCTCGGTGACGTGTGCAGCGGCGGCGGTGCCGTCCTCCACGTCGTCAGCCAGGGCCGCGTCCCGCATCCTGCGGAGGCCGGTCTGCAGAGCGGTGACCGAGCCGACCGCGGTGAACCCGTCGTCGCCCCGTTCCCCCGCGAGCGCGTCGCGCGACGCCCCGGTGAGGAAGCGGTAGGTCTTGAGGAAGTCGCCGTAGTGGTCGTCGCCCACGCCCTCCTCCGGGACGGAGTACATGCTGTAGGGCGTGGCGGAGAGCAGCACCACACGGGCGCTCTCGTGGTTGAAGACCGCGTCGGCGAGCTCGGACATCTCCGTGTCCTCGTGCAGGAGGCTCTTGAAGCGCTGGAACTCGTCGAGGATCACGAGGTCCGGCTCCAGGGCGTCGACGGAGGCCTGGGCGACCAGACTCCGCAGCTTCCCGATCAGGCGGTAGCGACGGTGCGAGAGCGGCCAGTCCGGATTGCCGGTCACCGAAGAGAACTCGGCGGCGGTTTCCTCGAGCCGGTGGCCCAGTCCTGGGTCCCGGCGAACAGCGAGCCGGAAGCGCTCGAGAATCTCGGCGTCGATAGTGCCGGGGTTGAAGCCTGCCACCTCGGCCGCGTAGTTCTGCGTCCGCTTGGTCCCGCAGAAAAAGGCCAGCCACTCCGGCCGCTCCACCACGTGCTCGCCGAGGACCTGGGCGAGCATGTGCTGGACCAGCACGCGCTCCTCGCTGCGCCCGCCGGACTGGCTGATGTTGAAGGACGTGCCCGGGGTGAGGCTGAGCAGGTTGACCTTGTTCGCCGCGAGGTTGCGCACCTGCGTGGGCAACATCGTCAACCGATCCACCTTGGAGATGCCGTAGTCGGCGACATCCAGCGTGCGGATGTTCTGAGCGGCGATCTGCTGGCTGGAGCAGATGTAGACGATGTCGATCCGGTCGACGTCCTGCGACTCCCAGAGGTGGTCGATGGTCTTGGCGATGAGACCCCGTGCGACGAGCGTCTTGCCGAGGCCGACCTCGTCGGCCACCAGGAAGCGGCGGCTGGAGTCCTCGTCCTCCCACAGCCGGCGGTGGGCGTACTCGACGGTGCGGCGCTGGAAGTCCTTGAGCCCGTTCAGTTCCCGTTCCACGTCGGGACGGTGCGGTACTGCGCTCACGAAGTGGTCACCGCCTCGCGGACCACAGTGACAAGCTCCTCCAGCCCGTCCGGCAACAGATGCAGGGCCTCCACGGTCCTGAGCTCCCCGACGAGCCGGTCGATGCGCCCGAGGGCGTCGGCGTTACCCTGCACGGCGGCCCTCATGAGGGGCTCGAACAGGACCACTTCGGCGCTGTGCCCGGTGCCGCCGGCCCCGAAGAAGGCCGCCGCGCCCGTGGTGGCGCCGAAGCGCAGGGCCAGGGAGAGGGCGACGTCACCGAGCAGGAACGCCAGGTAGCGAAGCACGTCCTCCGGAGTCTTCAGCAGCTCGGCGAGCACGCGCGCGGACCGGTCCTCCGGCGCGCCGTGCAGGTCCGCGACCAGCACCGCAGAGCGCTCGACGACGACGTCCCCCACCGCGATGCGACTGCGCACGCACAGCAGGGGCGTGATCCGCGAGGCGTCGACGCGCGTCCACGTCAGCTCCTCACTCAGCGTCCGCTCCTGGGCGGGCAGCGAGAGCAGGCGAACGGTCGTCGTGACGCTCTCCGGTTCATCGACCGCGCCGCTGAGGGAGGCGTCGAGCGTGTACGTGTCGTCGGCGTCCTCGGCGGCGTCGAGGCGCAGCCCGGCACCGGCGAGGGCGGCGTGGAAGCGCTCGAGTTCCCGCTCGGCCCGTTGCCGGGCGATCGCGGTCTCGTCCGGCGGCTTCGGGTCGTAGGGCTGGCAGACCGCGGACAGGCCGAGATTGCCGTGGGCGCCGGTCCAGATGTCGTCGATGAGCCCCTTGCGTCCGATCAACCGGACGCCGAACTCGGCGTTGCGGCCGAAGCCGCCGCGGGTGGCGTTGGCCGAGCCGACGTACAGGGTGGTGCTGTGGCCTCGTTCCACGAAGTAGATCTTGGCGTGCAGTCCGGCCAGCCGGCCGGCCGCCATCGGTCCCGCGCTGCGTTCGCTGGCCTCCTCCTCGGTGGCGTCCAGATCCGCCGAGGGGTCCAAGACGAAGGTCTCGACCCGGTCTCCCAGATCGCCGAGGGCGTCGAGGCTCTCGGCGCGAGAGAGCAGCCGGACCTTCCCGCACCGATCGACGAGGTCGGCGAGCGAGGTGTCGAGGAAGGGAGAGATCACCAGGGCACGGGTGGCGCGGTCCTGGGCGTGGACTCCGCCGGTCACGTCGTCCCACAGGGAGCGGGAGTGCACGGAGCGCTCGCCCGTGCGGGCGACCCACGCGGCGCCCTTGAACCCGGCAGGCGCCGCGAAGGAGACCTCGCGCAGCGACGCGTGCAGGTCGGCGAACTCCTCCCGCCGCTCGGCGCTCAGTCCGGGGGCAACGGCCCAGGAGGCGGTGGTGGACAAGTAGTCCGCCAACTCTCCGCCGGGCAGCAGGTTCTCCCGTGGGTCGTCGGACTCGTCGAGGACCAGGATGGTGTCCCAGGAGTTGTCGAAGGTCAGGTTGCGGCTGAGCACGAGCACCCGGTGGACGCAGTTCTCCTCGGCGTCGCGGAAGCGCAGCACCCAGACCTTGGGGTGGAACACTCCCCCGGTCTCGGGAACGGCCACCTGAAGAAGGGAGTTCTCCAGGTAGGTCAGCATCGGCCGGTACTTGGCCGGCACCGCGATGCCGCCCGCCTGCACGAGCACGGTCAGCCGGTCCGCGTAGCGGCGCACCGACTCCAGCAGCGCCACGGGATCGACGCCCTGGTCCGGGTCCCCAGGCCCTTCCTCGCTCCCCCGCTGGTCGATCGCGGCGAAGGTCAGCGGTACGAGCAGCAAGGCCACGAGGTCCAGGGAGTAGGTCGTGGTGACGGCACGGTCCAGCTCCATGCCGGGCGGCGGCTCGAGCGCGTCGGTGAGGAGCTTGCGGTCCTCGGGTCCCAGGCTCATGCGAAGACCTCCACGCGGGCGCCGGCCTGGATGTCGTTGAGGATCCGCCGGGCGGTCGGCCAGTTGTACTGCAGCTGCGCCAGCGCCGAAGCGCCGCTCCAGGCGTTGAGTGCACTCGGGTTCACGAGTCGGGCGCGCGGGCCCTTGAGCGAGCGCTCGCGGTGGGCGATGAGCTCGCGGGCGCCGTCGTCGTCGACGATCCCCGTCCCAGAGACGACGAGCTCGTGCCACCGGTCCACGAACGTGCGTGTGGGGCGGCTGATCCGGGCACCTCCTCCGGAGAGCAGTCGCCAGAAGGCATCGAGGTTCCAGTTCCGCAGACCGTCAGGGCTGTCGACGAGGGCGCGCCACTCGAGGAGGTCCGCGCGGTACCGCTCGGTGCGCTCCACGTCCTCGGAGGCCTCGGCGAGCTGGAGGTTGTAGAGCAGGACGGCCCCGCGGTTGAGCACGGAGAACGCTCGGCCGTGCTCGACCCACGCGGCCATCGCGGCCGGGAACTCGCCGGCCCGCGGGTGCTCCCAAACGAAGTCCCTGGCGGTCCCGACCTCGACCTCCTCGCGCAGGAACCAGGCGTAGAGGCTCTCCGGGTGCGAGGTCATGATCCGCCCGCGCAGGTAGTCCGCCTCGGCCGGGGCGAGGGCGAAGCTCGTCCCCTGCAGCCAGTCCTGCGGACGGAGGAGGAGCGCATGGGGATCGATGCCGGGACGGAGCAGCGCAGGCCCGTGCTCGTCGTCGGCCTCACGCGGCGCTCTCCGGGTCTCTGCAGTGAAGGCCACGCCGTCCCGGAGCAGGCCGGCGATCGAGGAGCGGCTGGTGGTGATGCCGTAGTTGCGCAGCGCCGCCCAGTACATGGCCGACGGCATGCGCCGCAGATCGGCCCGGGCCTGCCCGCCGATCAGCCCCTGCTGGTCGTCGCTGTCGGCCAGCACGTCGATGAGCCGGATCTCGCCCCGCCGCAGGTCGGCGACGGCCGCGTCGGCGTCCTTGGTCGCCATGGCGTCGGCGACGAGCCACGGGATGAACAGCAGGTACCGGGCCCGGGTGTGCAGGACCGAGGAACCGGGGAACAGCTGCTGGGTGATGGCGTCGCGGATGCTGCCGACCCCGAGCTCGTCCACGGTGGTTCTGTCCCGGAACGCGTCGAGGACAGCCATGGCTTGATCACGCTGGCGGGAATCGGTGTCGAGCCAGGACAGTAGAGAGGTCAAGGAGCACATCCTTCTGTCGCTACGTTCAACATGGCAAGCCAGGGTTCTGCGCAACCCAATACCTCGATGAATATTCCACACGCAAAGAGGCTTTGCCCACCGGCGCGCTGGAGCGGCAGGCGCGTGTATATTCAGCACGCCAAGGCCTCCCAAAAGGGTGGTCGCGGCGAAACATGCCACCAGTGCGACGCAGGGGACTGCCCCCGGTTCACCTGACTCCTTGACCTGCCCCACGGCTTGGTTACCCCTGTGGGTGTGAAGATCGGTGCATCTCCTCGAGAGGCTCCGACCATGCCGCGACCCTTCCCTGCCGAGTTCCGTCTCCGTGCCGTCGCCCTCGTGCGTGCCGGCAAGACCATCACCGCCACCGCCGCTGAGCTGGGTATCAGCACCGGTGCCCTGCACAACTGGGTCCGTCAGGACCAGATCGACCGCGGCGAACGGCCCGGGCTCACCACCCACGAGTCGGCGGAGCTGGCGAAGGCGAAGAAGCGGATTCGCCAGCTCGAGGCTGAGGTCGAGATACTCAAGCGGGCCGCGAAGCTGCTCGGGGAGGACCGTCCGGCCCCAAAAGGATTTATCCGGTGATCGGCCAGGTCGTCGACGCCGGGCACCCCGTCAAGGTCTGCTGCCCTTTGCTCGGGGTCAGCAGTCCCGGCTACTACCAGTACAAGAACCGGCCGCTGTCGCCCACGGCAATGCGCCGGCAGTGGCTCACGGGGCTGATCCGGGAAGTGCACACGGCGTCCCGCGGCACCTACGGCTCCCGCCGGGTCCACGCCGATCTCACTCGCGGCATGGACGTGGTGGTCAGCGAGAACATGGTGGCCGTGCTGATGAGTCTCGCTGGGATCGCCGGGTTACTGGGCCCGGCCAAGGTGAAGAAGCTCAAGGGTGTGGCCACCGCCGATGACCTGGTGCACCGCAAGTTCCACCGGCTGGCGCCCAACGAGCTGTGGGTCACCGACATCACCGAACATCCCACGCCTTGGATTCCAGCGGTCGTCGCAACACATGCCGTTCAGCCAGGTTCCAGTAGAGCACGGAGTCGTTCGGTCGGGGTGGCCCATCCGAGGGATTTCCGAGGGCGGCTGTTGAGCTCCCGGGCGACGTTGTGGAGATCTTCGACGGTGTGCGCCGACAGGTTGGTGCTTTTCGGGAAGTACTGCCTGAGCAGACCGTTCATGTTCTCGTTCGATCCGCGCTGCCAGGGACTGGCGGCGTCGCAGAAGAACACGTCGATGCCGGTGGCGCGGCGGAGGCTGGCGTGGTGGGACATCTCCGCCCCTTGGTCCCAGGTCAGGGAACGGCGCAGCCCGGGTGGCCACTGGTTGACCGTGGCGATGAGCCCGTCCCGGACTGTCTCGGCGGTGTGGTCGTGGGCCAGGTGCACGAGAGTGACGTAGCGGGTGGCGCGCTCCACCAGGGTGCCGATCGCGGATCCGCTCAGTGTGCCGAGGATGAGATCGCCCTCCCAGTGCCCGGGCACGGTGCGGTCCTCGGCTTCGGCGGGGCGGTCGGTGATCGGGACCATCGGTTCCACGAACCGGCTTCTGCGTCGGGCCGGGTCGCGCCGTGGCCTGCGGGCGGCGCGCCGGCAACGTAGCACCGGCGCCGCAGCACGCGTCAGCCCGGTGCGGTCGGGGGCGTAGATCGCTTGGTAGATCGTCTCCGTGCAGACTCGCATCCGGGGATCGGCCGGGAAGTCGATGACCATCCGGTGACTGATCTGCTCCGGCGACCACTTCTGGTCCAGTCCCGTGGCAACGTAGCCGCGCAGCACCGCCAGGACCTGCAGCTTTCCTTGTCGTGGCCGCGGCCGGCGGGCCACGGCCAGACGGTGCGCGGCGTAGGGCAGGTACCCGGCGGCGGTGGCGGTGTTGCGGGTCAACTCCCGCCCGATCGTCGACGGCGCCCGATTCAGAACCCGGGCGATGGCCCGGACCGAGTCCCCGCGCACGTGCAGGTCGTGGATCTGCTCCCGCTCTTCGAGGCTGAGATACCGGTCACTGATTGGGCGCTCGAGCCGTTGCAGGTCATCCGGGACTCCTCGCGTGTACGCGGTGCGCGGTGTCTTCACGTTTGCCAGTATTCCGGCCTGCCCGTACCGCACCACCCGACCGTCGGGATAGACCCGGCCGCCGTAGAACTGCCGGATGCCCTTATCCCAGTCCTGGGCGCGGCGCTTGTCCACGCCGACGCGGGCCGCGGCCTGGGCGCGACTGAGGCCTTCGGCGCGCAGGCGCAGGAATTCCTCACGCTGGGCGGTGACGTCCTTGCCGGTGAAGATCCCGGCCTGGTGGGCCCACTTGTAGCAGGTCACGCGCACGAAGCCGAGTTCCCGGGCCACCGCAGAGACGTTCGGATTCAGCGCCAGCCGGCGGAAGAACTCCGCCTTGTCCTGGGCCGTGTACGTCCGAGGAATCCCGCGGGCGGTGGAGGTCCCCGACTCGTGGCGCCACCGGTAACAAGTGTCCGGGCTCAGCCCCAGCTCGGCCGCGACCGCCCGGATCGTGCCACCTCGGTCCAGACGCCGGAAAAACTCTGCCCTCTCGGCCGCCTTGTACTGCCGACTTCGCTTCCGTGGTGACGAAGCACCCATCGTCGTCACTCCCTATCAGTCAGGGTGTTGCGACGACCGCTGGAATCCAAGCGCGAGAAGGCAAAATCTACTGCTGCGCGGTGCTGGATGCGTTCTCCCGCTTCGATCGTCGGCTGGTCCATCGACAACCATCAGGACTCCCCCCTGGTGGTCAACGCCCACGACATGGCCATCAAGAACCGCCGGCCCACACCGGGCGGGATCGTGCACGCCGACCACGGTGTGCAGTTCACCTCCTGGGCCTTCACCCACCGCATCCGAGAGGCGGGCCTGATGCCCTCGATCGGGACGATCGGGGACGGCTATGACAACGCGATGATGGAATCGTTTTGGTCCTCCATGCAGATCGAGCTGCTGAACCGGAAGAGGTGGCGCACCCGGATCGACCTGGCCAACGCGATCTTCGAGTACATCAAGATCTTCTACAACCGCCAACGGCGTCACTCCCAGCTGAACTACGAGTCCCCGGTCACCCACGAACTACGCTACGAAGCACCATCCATCCCCGCCCGATTTTCAGACCTCACGAGGTAAGCGAACCGTGGGGCAGGTCAAGGAGTCAAGGAAAGTCGGGGCAGTCCCCAGTGACACAGGGTGACCGATGCGCAAGTGTGCTTCCCCGAGGGGACCCCCAATGTTCCTACCTCTACCTGTCAACGGTCAGCGGGACTTCCCGGTAGGCGGTCAGGTGATCTCCCCGTCTGCGGACAGCTGATCTCCCTGTCCGCGGTCAGTTGACCTCCCTGCCGGTCAGTTCAGTGGGACCACCCCGCGTCCGGCGGTGGCCTCGGTGAGCCGCAGCGAGGTGCCCTCGGTGATGATCACGTGGGCGTGGTGCAGGAGCCGGTCCACGGCGGCGGTGGCCAGGGTCTTGGGCATGATCGTGTCGAACCCGGCCGGGTGGATGTTCGAGGTCACCGCGAGGCTGCGGCGTTCATAAGTCGCATCGACGAGGCGGTAGAAGGCCTCGGCGGCGGCCTGGCCCGAGGGCAGCATCCCGATGTCGTCCACGACGATGAGCTCGGCCCGGGTGATCCGGGCGATGGTCTTGCCGATCGAGCCGTCCGCCCCGGCGCGGCCGATCGCGGCGGTCAGCGACTCGAGGGTGAACCAGGAGACCCGCATCCCGGCGTCGATGACCTGATGGGCCAGGGCCTCGACGAAATGGGTCTTGCCCGTGCCCGAAGGCCCCGAGATCGCGAGGTTCTCCGCCCGCCCCACCCACTCCAGGGTGGCCAGGGCCGACTGGGTCGGGACCGGGATCGAGGAATCGGCTTCGCGCCAGGAGGCGAAGGTCTTCCCGGCGGGCAGTCCGGCGGCTTTGCGGCGTGCGGCCCGAGTGGCCTCATCACGCCCGCGGGCCTCTTCGGCCAGCAGCACCCGCAGGACCTCGGTGGGGTCCCACCGTTGGGAACGGGCGGTGGCCAACACCTCGGGGGCGGCCGCGCGCAGATAGGGCATCCGCATCCGCTTGAGCACCGCGGCGAGGTCTTCGGGCAGCGGCGGTGCTGCCGGGGCGGTGGTGGCCGTGTTCATCGAGCGGTCTCCTCGGTTGTGGTGGTTGTGCTGGTTGTCGTGGTGGCGCCGAAGGTGGCCCAGGCGGCGGTGCCGGGCTGGGCGGAGTGGGTCTCGTCGGCGGCCACGAGTCCGGCGGCGGTGGCCCCGGTGGCCTGGTGATCGCAGATCGCGGTCAGATCCCCTTCGCTGAAGCGCCCGGCGGCCGCGGCGATCCCGAGGGCGGCGTCCACGGGCCCGGCCCCGATGAGGGCGGCGAGCTCAACCGCGGCGGCCATCTTCGCCCGGATCCGGGTAGCCCCGGCCGCGGAGGCCTCGATCAGCCAGGTGTGCGCCCCGGCGCCCAGGGCCAGGAAGTCCTTCTCCGCCGCGCTGCGGGCTCGTGGCCGGGGCGGGCGTGGGGCACCAGTGGGGTCTTGGGGGTGGTCGGGGTAGTGGGCCAGGTCGATCCGCGGATTGCCCGGGGTCGAGAGGCGGTGGCGGGCGACCTCGGTGAGCCCGGCACGCCCGGCCGCCCACCCCGGGGCCACCGGAAGGGTGTCGAGGTCGGCGACGACCACCAGCTCCTCGGCTGCGACCCGCACCCACACCTCGGCCCCGACCAGGCCCGGTGGGGTGGAGTAGCGCACCGAGCCGAACCGGATGGTCTGGTCGGTGCCCACCGTGCGGGTCACCCCCAGGGCGGTGGTGTGCGGGGCGGCCGGCAGCACGTGCAACCGTCGTTGTTCCTCGGCCAAAGCGTGCTCCGGGATCTTGGCCGTCTCCCGGTGGGTGCGCCCGTTGACCTTGGCGCAGAACGCCGCGCAGGCGGCCTCGAGTGCGGCGAAGGAGCCGTAAGCTGCGCGCAGGTTCGCCTCGGTGGGCACCAGATCGGCCTTGGCGATGCGCACCGTGGACTCCGACCCGCCCTTGGACTCGGGGTCATACGGCACGCAGGTGTGCACCTGCGTGCCGTAGTGCCGGCCGGCTTCCACGATCTGCGGGTGGCGCACCGCAACCCCGGCCACGTGATCGACGGTCACGGTTCTCGGGTTGTCGGTGAGCACATAGGTCGGCACCCCGCCGATGAGGGCCAGAGTCGCATCCAGGCACCCGATCAGCGTCGGGAGGGTCTGGTCCCATACAGGGATCACCACCCGGAACCGTGACCACGCCAGCCAGGCGCAGAACAGCCACGTGCGCCGCGGCACCCCGTCCGCGCCGGGCACCTTCGGGCCTTCGCCCCAGTCGAACTGCAGCCACAGACCCGGCTCGGTGATCCAGGGCCGGTAGGTGCGCCGGTGCCCGGCCCGCCATACCGCCTTCACCTGCGCCACGGCCCGGCGGGTGGTGCGCTCGGTCCCCGGGAACCCCACCGCGACCAGGCGGGCGTGGACGACGTCGGCGCGGACTGTGCCCTGGCTGCGCTCGACCCACTCCTCGATCTTCGGCAGGTAGGCGTCGATCATCCGAGGACGACGGCCCGGGCCGGTCACCGGCCGGCCCGCGTCCCGGGCGGCGGCGTAACGGCGGACCGTCTTCGGATCCACCCCGGCCAGGGCCGCGGCCGAGTGCGCGGAGCCGGTGGCGTCATATGCTTCGAGAATTTCCATGATCTCCCTGTCAGACTTCTTCATGCGTCCCTCCGGCGGGTGATGGCTCAAGGTGGTCAGAGACCTCGAGCGAACCCCCGGAGGGACGTCTGCATGGGGACCGACACGAGCCTGGCCCCGGGGCTGAGAACAGGGAGATCAGCTGTCCGTCAGCAGGGAGGTACGTGTCCGCCTACAGGGAGATTGGCATGTCCGCTAGCACTACCTGACACAGAGCGCGAAGTGTGGTGCCTACGGCGCTCAGTTGGCCCCCTAAAGGTGGCATGGTGCCCATTCGGGGGGACAAGCACAGGAGGATGTCTGCATGACCAAGAAACGGCCCAGTACGACACGTGGCGAGGGGACGCCAAAGAGCACCGCTGGCAAGAAAGCGGGATGCGGATGCCTCTTGCTCATTGCTCTTGCGATACTGCTTTTCGGCGGGTGCAGCGCGCTCATGGTTAGTGGAAGTGACGACACTCAGCCGTCCTCCGCCCCGTCTGTGTCACTGGCTCAGGAACCGACTGCAGACCCGTCAGGTGACCTCTTGTCTACGTTCGTTGCCACTCCGGGGGAGCACCGCACACGGGAACGATTACGAGCATCACGAAACGCGAGAACCCCGTGGAAGGCAACCCGTCCACCTTTATCGTGCAAACTAACCTTCAAAAGCCCCAGGACGTTGAGACGGCCATGAGTATCTGTCAGGCGGTCCAAAGTTCTTTGGCTACACCAGAGGACCAGATCAACGTCAACGACGTGATGAATAATTTTCTGGTGACAACGATGGAGCCGGGGAAACCTGCACGCCGGAGCAGTAGAGACGTAAGTGAACAGGCCCCGCAGTCATACGATGACCGGGGCCTGTTCATTGACCCCGGTCATCACCCTTATGTGACCTCCTGTCACTGCAGGTTGGGGTTGAGGTCGGAACCGTGTACAAGCTCGTATAGAAAGCCCTCGACTTCTCGCATCTCAGATTCCACCATTTCCGCCAAGTTGGCATTGTCCAAATACACCCCGAACTCGACGTTGTTCCATTCGGCACTTTTGGAAAGATTGGCGCTGGTCACCAATAGAAATCGGTGGTCAATGATCAGGAACTTGGCGTGGTTGCGTACCAGCGTCCCGTCGAATGTTCTGGTGCGCAGCACGGTGGCCGGGCGAAGGTGATCCGCCACCTCCTGAGTCGTAGGCGACCACTCATGAGGTTCTGTGTCGGCTGCACCGGTATCGAGATAGACCCGCACGGTGAGCTCTGTGCGCTTGGTAGCGTCTCCCAAGGCCTTCCACAGTATCGATGACCGTTGGAAGTTGAACGTGGAGCACGTGATAGACGTGCGAGCATGTTCCACTAGCCGAGACACGGACCCCGTCAACGCGCCGGACTGCGCCAGGTGCCCAGGCATGGTCCAACGGGGTTCAACGGCAGTTGCAGTGGAACGTGCACCGTGCAGCGCCCGCAGGACCAGCACGGTCCGTTCGCGATCCACGGCCCCGAGCCCTGAGCGCCTCAACAGGTCACTGGCAACTTCCCGCCGGCCGGGTGCAACAGCGTTCAAGGCCATGGTGATAGTGGCACCGGACGCGAGGCGGTCGGCCACTTCCTTCGCCTCGGTTCCGGTCAGGAAGCGCCCGAGGTCAAAGGCCGGCGCGTTCTCAGCCGTCGATATTTCCGAAGAAGCCAAGGGTGCTCCCAGGGAGATTGACGAGGAAGCGCCGGTCCAGGAACCTGTTGCCTCGCTCGCAAGATGTCTCGGATGCCATGGAGCAACAGTGACAGGAGGCACCGTGCAAGAAGTCCTCAGGATCCGTCGGAGTACGCATCGCGCAGACTGGGTCCGAGGAGCACCGAGTGGCACGGTACAGCGCTCCCTTCACCACTTGCTCGAGGCGAGCAGGTTCGCTGAGCTGCACCAGTCCACCAAGCGTGCCATCACTGTCCGAGGCGGTAGTGGCAATGAGAACTCCAGCGGCTGGGGGGCGGCCTTCGACACCTTCCCAGGCGTAGAGCCGCTCGGTGAGGCTCGCAGCCGAGTAGCCGCATGTCATTGCCATCTCACGCAGAAGGACGTGGGCGAGGGTGTGAATCAGCCAGTAGCGCGGCGGCTTGAGGCGCTCGTCCGGGTTGACGTCGGCGGCCGTTTCCGAGAAGCGCCGGTTGAAGTTCCGTCGATGGGCGTCACGATGAGCTTCCCACGTGTCGCTCGCATAGATCCGCTTCTCCCATGCCTCAACCTCGTTCTCGTCCAGCTGCAGGAACACGCCCTCACCGCGGTCTTCGGTGGCGACAGTCCATGCCGGCCTTGAGGTACGGGTCAGGGGCACGAGTCGTCGGGGCAGGTCTCCCACCCGGTCCATGTCGTCGATGCGGGTGAAGCCGAGGAGGGCGTTGACCTTGCGGAGCCGTTCGACCGCGAGGACTCGCGTGATCTCGTGACGCAGTTGGGGACCACGTTGACGGGTGGACAAGGTGAGTCCGCTGGCGCGGTCTTCGTGCCGATCGCCCAGTGGGTCCTTCAGGAGATAGTTCCATTCGGGGACGAGCAGATTGACGGGGTCCCACGTCTGGATCTTCTCGTCCTGTTCCTCCTCGGACGGCGGAGGAGCCATGGCCTTGGCAACTGCCTCCGCCAGATCATCGTCCGAAAGATCCGTGACATCCACAGATGTTTTCTTCAGAAGTTTCCTGACGAAGTTGAGATTGTCGGCAATGTCCTCCAGGTCCTCCCCAATCTCAAGGCGAATCTGATCGGCTAGCTCAGCCTCTTCCTCGGTGCTGGACTCCGGCATCACGATGATGGACTGCGTTGCAGCGAACCACAGGTTGGAGGCCCCCACCAGCATAAGTTTGGTCTTGTTCTCGCAATTGGGAGCGAAAGCGTCCAAGTGTGGGTGGCGGCCGCGGCAATGGGGCAGTTTTGATGCACCGACCTCGCCCTGCGCTTCGTTCATGGGGCGCCGGGCCTGGCACGACTCGCATGCGATGATCGCCGACGCGCCTTTGCCGCTGGTCCGGTCCACCATCCGGAGCGCCGGAAATTCCGCTTTAGGGCACTTCTGCCCGTGGTGCACCCAGGCGTTGTAAGGAAATTCGTCCAGGTGCCCATCGATGCAAGCCAGTAAATATCGGGCCGGCACGGCCGTCTGTCGCCGGGCCTTGCGCGGGCCGGACCCTGGTCTACCGGTGCACTTCGCATGCTCGAAGCGGGCTTCATCAGTACGGAAAGGATGCGTGTTCTTGTAATCGAATTGAGGAAGGGAGGCGAGCATGTCGCACCCGGTGCATCTCAACCACTGAGGGAAGACCCGCGAGGGAACACCTAGATGTAAGAGGGCATGACGTTATTGGCACGGGCCGGGGTGCGTGAGGCCGGGGGCTGATCGCCGCAGGCGGTATGGGGCCGATGGTAGTTGAAGTGGTTCACCCAGACCCCGATGGCGTACCGGCGGGCCTGCTCGCTGGCGTAGGGGCGGGCGTAGAGCACCTCGTCGGCCAGCAGGCGGTTGTACCGCTCCACCTTCCCGTTGTGCCGCGGCGTGTAGGGGCGGATGCGCTGGTGGCGGCCGGCCAGGGCTTCCACGCAGCGGGTGAAGTCCTTGGCCCGGTAGTTGGCGCCGTTGTCGGTCACGACGCGGTTCAATCGGGTGATGCCGTGGGCGGCGAAGAAGGCTCTCGCCCGGCAGAAGAACCCGATGGTGGTCACCGCCTTCTCGTCCTCGAGGGCCTCGGTGTAGGCCAACCGCGAGAAGCCGTCCACGGCCGAGTGCAGGTAGGTGTAGCCGACCTTGGCCCCGGCCCCGCGCTTGGCCGCCTTCGCGGCGGTGGAGCCGCGGCCGTGGGCCCGCCAGCCGCCGCCGTCGGGGATCCTGCCCACCTTCTTCACATCCAGGTGGACCATGTGCCCGGGCCAGGCGGCGCGGATCCGTCCCGGGGTCCTGCGGGTGTTCTCGCCGGCGGGGGTGAGGTCGCGCAGGCGGGAGATCCCGAGCCGGTGCAGCCAGCGGCCGACGGTGCGCAGGCTGATCGCCACGGCGCGGTCGACCAGGTGGCGGTGGATGCGCCGCGCTGACCACTTGTGCTTGCGGCGCCAGCGCTCGATGAGGTCCACGACCGCCGCCGGGGTGCGGGTGCTGCTGTGCCGCGGGGTCGAGGGACGGTCGGTGAGCCCGGCTTCGCCGGACTCGAGGTAGCGGGCCACCCAGGTCGCCACGGTGGGCCGGCTGACGCGGAACTCCGCGGCCACGTGGGCCTTGGGGATGCCGTCGTCGAGGTGGCGCAACACCATGCGCAGCCGGCCGGTCGGGGTCAGGGGTGCGTTAACGTGGGTCATGAACGGGCTCTCTCGCGCGGACGGACGGTGTAGGAACTTCCATCCTGTGACGAGGAGCCCGTTCCTCATCTCATCGACGCACCCACGCCAAGAACCTCATGACCCACAACACCTAGATCTTCGCCTTCGTGCGACATGGACATCTTCTTTGGCTGCCACGGGAACGGCCTGAGCTGCACGTCCGGGGACTTGAGCATCATGCGGACGACGTCCCGGAGACGGGGAGCGTGAATGACCGGCACTCCGTCGCGACGCGCCCAGATCCGGTCCCAGTCGTCCAGTCCGGCGGGCATGATCGTGAACTGGGGCAGGTCCATGATCGCACCAGGACCGTAGGTGTAGATCAGCGAGGAAGGGCGTCCAGAGCCCACTTTGGCGCGGTTGTGCTTGGTTCCCTTTTCGGCTTCCTGCTCGGCGTCACCGAGTGGATCGAGCTCCTGCTGAGAGTCGTAAACGAGCTTGGTGGTCATGAGGCGTCCTCTTCTCCGCTCGGCATCTGCCAGCCGGGAGTCTTCTCTGTTTCGCGGACGAACAGCCGGTCCTTGATGGGGCTGACCAGCAGATTGATCTCCGGTTGCACCTCTCGCATGGAGTTGGCCACCACGAACGGCGAAACGTCCTTTGACTGGTCCCGTGCCCGCACATTTTCTGCGCTGATGATGAGCGGTCCGGCCTTGCCCTCATCAGTGACGCGTTCGTAGACCAGATTCTTCTGTTCCTGGGCCAGGTACTGCCGCCGCTTGATCCATTGGTCGAGTCGATTCTTCAACCGGTTGCGCGCCGTTTCTGCCGACGTCTCATCCGAGGCCCGCTTCACGCGGGCGGTCAACGCCTCGATGAGCGCGCCAACTGCGTCTTGTTCCGCATCGATCTGCCCAGCGCTTTTCTCGGGGGAGAGCCCACTTGCGCGAGCAGCCTGCAAGACACGAGTCGCGCTGACGAGCACACCGTCGAGTCCACGATCCATGGACGTCGCAGAGAACGGCGTGACCGAGAGGGCCTCCACCTTTGCGTAGAAGGTCTCGTGGTAGTGCCGGAACTGCTCGAAGTGGGCCAGGTCCCGGGGACGGGCCCAGTTGCCCAGACTCACCACGAGCCCCGGACGGCCGGGGTCACGGCCCACGCGGGAGGAGGCCTGAATGTACTCCGCGGTGTTCTTCGGCTGGCCCACCATCAGCATGAGCCCGAGCCGGGTGACGTCCACACCAACCTGGAGCATCGACGTCGCCAGGACGACGTCGAACGGATTCACGTCGCGCTTGGCCGGCGTCTTGGCGGCCTTGACCAGCTCGGCACGCTCCGTCCTCCCCTTCGTTGAGTCGAACGCAGGGTCGAAGGCGACTGCCATGTCGTCCAGCGTGGTGGTGATGTCGTCGCTCGACACCCGGGAGGTCAGCTCGGCGAGGTGGAGGTTGCCGTAGTCCGTCCCCCGCCGCCGGGGCAGTGAAGACCAGCGTCGTCCTCCGCTCAACAACGTCTGTACGTCGTCGAGCATGTACCGGGCCATGCCGGCAAGCTCACGGGTCGCGTTGAAGTACCCGACCAGCGTCAGATAGGGATCGGCGACTTCTCCCGCACGATCCAGGAGCAACTGGCCCGCAGCCATGAGGATCTCCGCCACGCGGATCTCCGCCGTGGTGAGGCGGACCCCCGTGGTGCTGACCCCGACATATCGACGTCCGGGATACTCCTCCGAAACCTCTCGCTCGGTGGAGAAGAAGGTGTTTCCTACGTCCAGCACCTGAGGGGGGAACACCGTGACATCACGGCCATAGAGAGCCCGCACCTGGTCGGCCGCGTTGCGCACGGTTGCCGTGGAAGCGACCACCAGCGGTTGCACGGGGGTGCCGTTCTGATCCCGCCAGGAACACATGAGGTCGACGCCCACCTCGAAGAGACCCACCGTCGTGCCCAAGGCCCCCGTGATGAGATGGAGCTCGTCCTGAATGATCAAATCCGGTGGGCGCAGCCGACCGACGGCGCGGACGGCCGCAGGCGGTCCGCCGTCCTGAGACGCAGGATGCTTGTTGCCGTCCTGGATCTCGCAGTGTCGGTAATCCGTGTGGACGTAACCGTGGCGCTCGCAGTGCTTGCGGACGTACCCGAACAGGGACGCCGCTTCCCCTTCACGGGCCAATCGGGCGAATTTGTCGACGGTGGCGATGAGGAAGGCAGGTGTGAGGCGGTAGATCTCCTCGTCCACGGTGAGGACGGGAAGTCCTTCCTCTGCCGTACCTCCTTCGGAGAACGGGCAGTCAGCAAACTCGTCACCGCAGAAGACGTGGACCCTCCGGGTGGCCTTCTCGGGACGAACATTGCTGACGGTGATCCGGGTGCCGCACCACGGGCACCGCTTGAACTGCAGGACGGTCACGCGTCCGCCCTTGTTGTCATTGGCCTTGGCGACCTGCTTCTCGGCCTCGTCGAACCGCTTGGGGCTGACATCGGTGCCCACCCACAGGCCGATCCGGAAAGACTCGGCGCCCCAGGCCTCAGGATCGGCCCGACGGACCATCTCTGCGGCGCAGACGAGGGCTGTGGCCCGCTGGAACTGCTGGGCGGTGAGCAGCCGCAGGGTGTACCGCATCAGCACGGCGACCCCGGACAAACCGTTGAGCTCGCCATCCGCCGTCGTGACAATGCCCTGCCGACGGCGCATGGCGAAGGTATAGGCGGCCAACCCCAAGTAAGCCTCGGTCTTACCGCCACCGGTGGGGAAGAACAACAACTGGGCTTTCGCCAGATCCCCCGATCGAGCGGTGGACGCCGGATCGGTGAGCAGGGGCAGCTGCATGAGGATGAAGGCGAGCTGGAACGTGCGCCATGAGTGAGCCAGGGGGCCCCTAGCCAGCACCTTCTGCCGGGCGTCGAAAATGCCAGCGCTGGAGTCCGTGGCGCGGTCACTGGCGACCTGGGTCTGGATGCGCTGATCGGCCATGACGGCGTTCATGAACCTGAAGCACCGCAGCGCTTCCTCATTGCTGAGCAGGTGCTCAAGGCCCTCCGCGAGCTGCTCCTGCACCTGCCCGGCCTCTTCGATGAGCTCCCATGCATCATCCCGTAGATGACGGGGTAGATCGGACACGCGATGCCCTTGCTGATCCAGCCACTGGGCGTAGCCCGTGACGATCGGTTCGAGGCCCTCCCTGAGTTCACGGACATTGGCCTTGGCGAGCACCGTCATGTCGAGGGTGGCTGCCTCGATCTCCTCGGCTGTGGTCTGCGGGGTCTCGGAGGTGGGCAACCAAGTGGTCCATACCTTGGTCGCGCGGCGCGATCCCTTGGCGACGTGCCAGTCGACGGAGCAGGTCCGCCCGACCGCGAATTCGAGGCGGTCCCTGTACTGGAGATTCAGCCGGCGCAGCTCGGTGTCCCGCTCGAACCGTTCGTCCT
Organism: Kocuria rosea; assembly: GCF_006094695.1. NCBI lineage: Bacteria > Bacillati > Actinomycetota > Actinomycetes > Micrococcales > Micrococcaceae > Kocuria > Kocuria rosea. Next base: position 3,776,409 of record NZ_CP035103.1, read on the forward strand.
CCAAGACGTCACGCACTGGCAGGAAGAGATCCTCGCCCCCCACGTCCGCGTAGAGCTTGGTCTGGTACAGCCACGCATCCACGGGGATCTTCCGCGACGTCTCGCGGTCGTTGCAGAGCGCTACTTCCACCAAGCGCCGCTTGAGTTCGGGTTCTTCGTACTGGTCGACGCGCAACACCACGTCGTCCATGAGCGGGAACGTCGTCGTCTCCCTCGCCTTGAGCTGAGCGACCTCCACGACGACGGGAATGTCCACCGGCGTCCGTTTGTAGCGTGTCGTGCCGGGCTCTTCGCCAGGCATGCTCTTGTAGACGCCCCACGATGCTGTGACCGTGAAGGACGCGCAATCCAAGGGGATTTGGAAACGCAGGCCCATGGACGCCGGAACCATGAGGCCACGTTTTTGAGGGTCGTCATCCACGTCGTCCTCATCGGCGTCAGCGGTGCTGTCGTCGACTGCCGTCACGGGAACACCACGGCTCTCAGACGCCGCCACGGCGTCACCCACGTCCGTGGCAGCCTCTTCCGATCCTTCCTCCACAGGATCTACCGGTCCGCCGGTCAAGCGCACCGGAGCAATTCGTCCGACAAGGTAGGCGACGTCCGGAGGACCGTCGAGGATTTCTTCGTCCCCGCCTGCCGGGCCGAGGAGTTCACGCTCCAAGATATCTGTGAGGTTTTCGCGAGCCGTCCATGAGCGATTGTCGGGTTCAAAGTTGAGCTCGTAGGGAGCACGCTCTGCCCACCCCCTGGACTGGGCATTTTTGTGACTTACGGATATCGTCATGCGTTCTACTCCTCCAGAACTTCCCGGACGGGCGACGGCACATTGCTCCGCACGGCAGCACGGCGATGATTCTCTTCAAGAAGGCGATCGAGGATTTCCACGCGCGCGGCAGGGCTGACAGTCCAACGCTGCGTTTGACGATAGATGTGGAAACCATGGTCGAGGTGGACATCTCCCCAGCCATAAGCAGCCATTACGCTTTTATCTATTTCAACATGCAATTCTCGGACCCGAGCCACATCAGCGTCAGAATGGCTAGTAATTGCAGGATTATTTACCATATTGTAAAGATTCGTCAATCCTAAATGTCGGGTTAACATAATTTTTCGACGCTCAGCATCCAAATTTTTGCCCGCTTTCTCAACTCGATCACTAAGTACGGGCCGCGGAAAAGTTTCAAAAACATCAGATGCAGCATATCGGACTCGCGTTTCAAGAGTGGAACCGTATGCAATAGCCCAAATTTGATGGGGACTTGACGAAATTACCGCTTGGTCTTGGTACGAGTCAGTAGCAAACACAGTCAGCGAATCGCTCAAAATTTGCGCTGCTGGCACTCTTATCGGCATTACCGACTTGCTAACGCGTGCGATTACTAAGACCTCCCCTAGTGCAGAAATTGCCTTACGCATCCCGGGCCGTTTTTCCGCATACTGCCACCAACGCTCACGAAGCGCCCTGCGATTTACTTCTTGCCGCTCCCCCTTGACTTTTTCAACAAGCCGCTGGTATGGCAAAGCATACTTTGCGGCTTCGAGTTCCGAGCGATCATAAAAATCAATCACCCAGCGTGACGCCGAAGCATCGGGGCGCGCACTGATATCATCTCCGTTTAAGTAAGGGAATAGTACATCCGCATTCTGAGAGTCTTCCTCGATCCAAGCAAGCGCCTCTTTTTCGCCGAGGACAAACCCCTTGCCTAAAACAATGCAACCCTGGAAAGCAAACAAAGAATTCTCCGCCAGGCGATACGGTGCACCGCAAACTTTGCTCGCTGGCTCGAGCTTGGTAGATATATCGTTGACCGCCAAACCGTCAGCAACCCTATGGGCTTGTCTTGATAATTCACCAAAAATACCCCATACTGCTGCAAATTCAAGGTTGGCGCTACGCGCGGGCCAAGCTCGACTTTGAATTGATCGATTTATAGTGAATCCGTCAGCAACCATGCGATCCAATCCTACTTCTCGGGTGATACCCTGGGCGATTGAATTTGTTGCGATCAAGCCGAGAGTTCCGCCGCCCCGCAAGAGTGACATGGCACGCAAAAAGAAATATGCGACAAAGTCCGCGCTTCCCTTTTTGCCTTCAGCCAGCACATTAACGAGCCAGTCTCGTATATTAGTTCCCATAGAGCCAGTCAGTTTTTGACCACCCAGGAATGGTGGATTTCCAATGATAGCGTCAAATCCTCCACTGGCCATGACATCTGGGACTGACAAAATCCAGTGAAGAGGCTTCCACCGCTCATAGTCAGTCGTCACCGTAGGAGTGAGTCCGCTGGCAATGATGGTGTTGAGCATGGACGAATTGGCCAACTCTCCTATGGCGGGGTATGCCCTTTCAACAGCGATGCGCAAGTTCTCATACGTTTCATTAAGCGCACGCCCGGGCTTCCCGCCCACCTTCAAACCAGCAGCCACCACGCCATCGGCGATACGAGTAAGCTTGGCTGTGAGGTTCTGATATTCTCGCCATTGGCGCCGCTTCGTCGCCGCCGAACGCTGAGGATCAGAGTCATCGATTTCCGTGGCTAGTCGGCGACGCAGGCTAGCGGCGTCGACGAGGATTCCAGAGACGTCGAGATCGTAGAAGCTGACATTCTGGGACGCGGCCTTCGGGTCGATGTGCAGGCGTTCAAGCTGCTTGGCGTCGGTCAGACCGAGCAACGAATTGCCGTGGAGAACCTTGTCGTCGACGAATGAGAACGGCAGTTTGGGATCCAGGGACACCAGCCACAGCGAGAGCTTGCACATCTCTACGGCCATCTCGTTGATGTCGGCACCGTAGAGACAGCTCGCCACGATTTGTCGCACCGCGTGCGTCTCCAAACTTTGAGCGCTTCCTCGTGCGACGCCCTCACGATGCCATGCTTCGACGAGACGCTTGCCGAGGTAACGAGCAGCCGCCACGAGGAACGCCCCAGAACCGCAGGCGATGTCCGCCACCTTAAGGTCGAGGATCTTGTCCGAGGAAACAGGCTTCCACTGGTTCCGCTCAGCAGTCTGGTGCGGGCCCGGTGAGTAGACGAGCGGCTCCAGGGCGTGCTCCACGACTTCCTCGGCGAGGGAGCGGGGTGTGTAGTGGGCCCCGGACGTGGACCGAGACGGCGTCTCCACCACCGCCAGACCGCCGGGTGCGATGACCACCGGACGGCCGCGCAGATCACGACGGATGATGCCGATCCAGCTCCGCAATCGGGTGCGGAGCTCCTCGTCGGCGCCCGTCACAGTCAGGAGGGCGCGCACGGCGTCCTCCTGATTGTCGCCCGAGGCTAACGCCTTGGCGAGCCTGGACTGGGTCGGTGCTTTGGCCGCCGGCTGGTTGTCTTTGACCCATTTGAGGATCGCCTTGGCGATCACCGTGTCGTCGAGCTCGCCGTCGGAGAGGTCCTCCAGGACATTCAGAGGAATCTCCGGCTCCACTCCGTCAGTCCCCAGAAGTCCGACGACCACTCGGTCGACCTCTCGGCTGGAGTAGCCCAGCAGACCCTCGTAGATGTAGCCGATCTGCTCGACGTCGATGTCTCGGAAGGAGATCCGGCGGGCCGGCTCGCCCTTGAGCTCGGTGACCTGCACGGAGCGAAGGATCTCGAGCATGACACGATCGCTCACCGTGACGGCAAGCGTTCCACGCTCTGTGCGGGCAGTGAGGAAGGGCATGCGCGCGGCGTCGAAAAGTGAGCCGCCGTAGGAAGGCAGGCGCATGTCCTCGAACGACGCGCCCCGGTACAGGGCCTGTGAGGTGGCGAGGAGCCGGTGCCAGGTGAGATGGGTGGCATCCAACGATTCGGCGCCCTCGTCCCGGGCGCGCTGATCGAGGAGGTCCAACTGGTCACTGATGCCGTAGCCCATGGCGAACAGGCGCCCTTGCGGTAAGAGCCCTCGTTCCTCGGCAAAGAGGAGGAAGACCACGCGCATCATCACGGTGACCGCAGCCTCGTACACCTCACCGCGGTTCTCAGGGAGGGGGTCCGGATCGCCGCGGCGCTTGGCCTCAAGACCGGCTTCTGAAAACGCCTGAACGAGGAGCTCCACGGCCTTCCGGACCTGGACGCCAAGGGCGTCTGTGATCTCCTCGGCAGCCGCCACAGAGGCTCCAAACAACTCGGTGAGCCGCTCGGACGGCTTGCCTCCGAGCAGCCGCTTGCGCTGCAGCAGCTCGACGAACGCGTTGCGGGTTGCCGGCTCCTCGATCCACGTCTGGGAGTCGACGACGCCGGAGGCGACCATCGTGGATTCTCGGGCGCTGACGATGGCCCACCACCGTCCGTCGGTGACCACCCCGATGCGCACCCCGCTGTGGCGCAGCAGCTCTTCCATGCGGTCGATCGGACTCGCGGCCCATCCGTCGTCGAGGGCCGCACGGAGGGAGTCGACGGGATCGACCTCGAGAACCAGCGCCCCGACATTCTCACCGTGGACGAGGGCCCCCGAGGGGAGGACGGTGACGGCGTGGTTCGGCGAGCGCACTCCCGAGGCAGCATCAGCGACTGCGGGTAGTGCGAGGTCGGTGACGTAGCTATTGCCCCAGCCCAGGACGTCCCTGAGCACCGTCTCGACCCATGTCTGCTGCGCTTGGCGGTAGGTATTCAGAACGCTGATGTCATCGCGATGGGCGTCCCATCGTTCCCAAGCTCGTTCGAAGAGGGGTTTGGCTTGCTTGAGGACGGCGAGTACGTCACTGTCCATCGAGGGCATGCCGTATCCCCACACGCTCTTGAGCGCGGGCACGGACAGGAACGGTCCGTCGGTGTCGACGAGCTGAAGCCAGTACCGGTGGCTCTCGGCCCCGTCTCGCGGGCGTCGGTCGATTCGGCGCAGCATCAGCGGGCCACCTTCCCCGCCACCGCGTCCGCCGGCGTCAGCGCGAACACCACGGCGGCCGCGGAGACGTGCGGTTTGATCTCGGCATAGCGTTCCCGGATGGCGTCCACTTCGCGTTGCTCTTCCTCGGCCAGGCTGGCCAGTCGTTGCTCCATCGCCTGCATGTCCCGTCGTCGTTGACGCTGTTGGTCGTCGGGCAGCAGCGTCTGTTCCTCTTCCTGAATTTCCCGGGCGAGACGCTGCCGGGACTCGGTGAGATTGAGGCGGAAGGCCTGGAAGATCTCCCGGGCGCGTGCAACGTCGGCGTCCCGCCGTTCCTCGAGCGCGGCGGTGACGCGCTGCTGATGGCGTTCAGCGCGGCGCTCCATGGCCGAGCGCAGTCGTTCCCGGAGGTAGGAGTTGTCGGCGTTCCACTGCTCTGCGAGATACTCGCGCACCGGTCGATCGGCGAGCGCAAGCTTCTCTGCGTCCAGCGTGTCGTTGAGGAGGTCCTCGACCTTGGCCTCGGCGATGTCCTGCCCGCCGATCCGGATACCGGTGAGGAACACCTCCTCGTGGAGGCGGATGCCGCCACGTCCCACGAGGACGAGGCGGGACACCGCCGCCACACAGGACTGCGGCAGGTCGTCGACCACCACGGCGGTGACGCGGTTGACCTGCGAGTCGGTGCTGAACAGCGCCGAGCGCAGCAGGCGCGCCGACTTCTGCATCAGGGCGTGGCCGAGGTGGACGTAGACGAGATCGTCCCGATCGGCGGCGGCCTGGTCGTCGAAGGTGATCGGACGCCACCGTCCGGGCGTGAGTCGGGTGTCCAGTCCGCGAAGGGCCGTCTGCCAGGAGGGGCCGAGCGTCGGGACCGCGAAGACCTGCGCGTCAGTCCGCTCGTCCCCGATCTCCTCGAGCTGGGGCTGGGTGGTGAGTGCGAGGGCAGTGTCCAGCACTCGCCGGGCGTTGCCGGGGGTGAGGTGCATCTCCACCTTGCGCTCGGCGTAGGACTGGGAGAGTTCCGTGAGCTGTCGGCTGAGGTTCATGCCCCCGGCCAGCGTGCGCGTGATGATGGCGTTGCCGGTGTCCTGCGCCGACTTGGCCGCCTTACGAGTGCGGCTCGAGCCGGTGAAGTGTTTCTGGACCTCCGCGTCGATGACCTGGTTAGCTGAGCCGAGGTCCTGGGCGACGTTGCCGATCTTTTCGGCGATGCGGCGCATGAAGTCCATGTCGGCCGCGTACGTCGTGGACTTCGACGCCGGCGCGAAGTGGTAGATCTCGGGCGTGTGCTTCTGTCCGTAGCGGTCGACGCGGCCGATGCGCTGCTCGAGCCGGGACGGATTGAAGGGGATGTCGAAGTTCACCAGTCGGTGGCAGTAGGCCTGGAGGTCGATGCCCTCGCCGGCGGAATCCGTGGCGACCAGGACGCGCGGAAGCTGTTCGGTGCCTTCGGTGGTGGGGTCGGTGCTGAAGCGGGCTCGAATGTCCTCGCGCTCCTCGGCCGGGGTGGAGCCCTGGATGACGGCGAGCACGTCGTCGCTGTAACCCTTCTGCTGCAGCACGCGCACGATCCAGTCCAAGGTGTCGGCGTACTCGGTGAAGACCACGACCCGTTCGTTGGTCCATGTGCCGTCGGGGCGGCAGACGGCGTCAAGGAATTCGATAAGCGCCTGCAGACGAGAGTCCGGGCGGTGCTCGTAGCTGCTGCCCCAGGCGGTGAGCTCTCGGATCTCCGCAGAAGTTGCGGTGCTGAGCGGGTCCGACTTCTTGCTCTGCCTCAGCGTGGTGAACTCCGGCTGGTCGAACAGGCCTTCTTCCTCGTCGGAGGCACCACTGCCGAGGACCTCCTCGTAGTAGTCCTCGTCGTCGAGGTCCGACAAGCGCCCGACGCCGGATGCCGCCTCGTAGTGCTTGAGAGTGCGGGCAAAAGCCCACGGGCTGGACAGGAAGCGTTTCTTCAGAAGCATCGCGACGATGTCACCGGAGGACTTCTTCCCGTTGGCCCGTGCGCTGTCCGCCAGGATCCGCGCCAGCTTCTCGAACCGTTCCTGCTCGTCCGCGTCGGGGGTGAAGGGAAGCGTCTTGACCTGGCGGGCCTTGAAGTCCTTGTCCTTGATCTCGGACTTGAGGCGCCGGACCGCCACCTCCTTGAGGGCTCGCTCGTCGATCGTGGCCCCGCGGCTGAAGCGCCGGCTGTCGATCATCTCCAGCAGAGCGGTGAAGGATTCGGGGTGTCCGTTGTGAGGTGTGGCGCTGAGGAAGAGACGGTGCTCACACTTCTCGGCCAGCGCACGGACCGTGCGCGTGCGATCGCTGTCGACGGCGTAACCGCGGCTGCCGGGAGCGGCACTCGGGCTGGCCGGGGCGACGTGGTGCGCCTCGTCGACCACGAGGATGTCGAAGGCGAAGCGGCGAGCGCTGTTGGCGTCACGCACCTGGGCGTAGGCGTCACGGAGGAGCCGTTGTGCCCGGAGGCCGGAAAGCCAAGCCATGCTGACGATCACCCGGGGGAACAGGTTGAACGGGTTGGCGTTGAGGCCGTGCGTCCGGCGGACTTCGGCCATAAGGTCGCTGTTGACGATGACGAAGTCCAGACCGAACTTGTCCCGCATCTCGTCCTGCCACTTCAGCGACAGGCTGGGCGGGCAGACGATGACCACGGACCGGGCGCGATGGCGCAGCAGGAGTTCCTGGACCACCAGGCCCGCTTCGATGGTCTTGCCGAGACCGACGTCATCGGCGAGCAGAAGGTTGGTGCGGGGCGCCTGGAGCGCTCGGCGGAGCGGCTCCAGCTGGTAGGCCTCGACGGTCGCCCCGGAGCGGAAGGGTGATTGATAGGCCTTGGCGTCGGCGGAGGTGACGGCACCCCACCGCACGGCGTCCACGAAGGCAGCCAGCGTGTTGGGGTCGTCGAAACCTTCCGGTGTGATGGTCTCCGGGAGTCCCTGGTCCGGAGCGACGGTGTGGCCGACTTCCAGCTCCCACACGACGTCGAGTTCTTCACCGAGACGGTCCTCGTCGAGGGACTGCAATGAGACGACATGTTCCATCCGGGCCACGGTTTCGTCCGCGGGGCTGCGGTTCAGGCCTTGGACCTGGATGTCGGCAACGGCCCATCGCGAGCCGCGCACTTCGACGACCTGGCCCGGCTCAGGAACAGGCGGGAGCCCGCTCCCAGAGTGCACTTCGGTTTCTTCCGGCGCCGTGATGACGCTCTCCACTACGGCACTCATCGGCCGCCCCGCTCTCCCTCGTCCGCGCGACGTGCAGAACGTCGCGGGGAGGCGCGCGGGCCTGTCCGGCAAGCTGCCTTCGTCCCCAGAACCACCAGGGGCAAACGCAGTTGGATCGCTCGGTCCACGACGTGCTCTCATGCTAAGGCAAATTGATGCTTACGTCGGTCAAGCGGGAGCGCTACCTTCCCGCGTCTCGACGCCACGGACAAAGCTGCGGAGTCAGGAGGCCCCACATTACATACGCCCAGTTTTCAGTTCACCCCATGGCCACATGAACGGCCTCAAAAGCGAAACATCTTGTTTTCACTCCAGGACGGACACTGGAATTAGCACAAATCAACCAAGGGAAGATTAGCAAGCATGGATTGAATATTCCCATAAATAGGCGATCAAACCTTCATGCCATCTTCATGGCACAGCCAACACCGCCCTGATATGGAGATTAAACCGCCCGCATAAAGTGATTTAAAATGACATTTAAACCCACAAGAATCACACCTAAATGTTGGAGGATACAATAATCGTACCAGCGAGTGTGCCTATATTTATTCTCCCCTACCGGAAAATCGCAAAGCAGTTCACTCTACGTTTCGATGCTCAATCAATAGATCAAAATCTAACTCCTAAACTGAAGTTCCCACCAGCAAGACATGACACCAGTTCGTGAGTGGATTGTTCATACACCCGGATTCGCATTTACCTCTTCGCACCTCAAGCGATTATTGATTTTTAGGACCGCCTCTACAGCTGCGACCAAGCCTCGCTCGTCAATCACCGGAGCAGGCGGCAGATAAGCGCATGTGACAATATTCTCATCGGTGAGTTCGACAATTCCAGTGACCGCCTCTCCGTAAACTTGAGCTGCCTGACGAGCCGCTGCGAACAGCGGAGCGGCCCGATAGGAAACAAAATCTTCTCCTGCATCTCGTAGACGATCGATAACTCGAGAAAGTACTGCAGGGACGAGAATGGTTTTAGCACGCTCCTCGACACATGGTTGATAATCCGAAACCATGTTGAGATGGTCATTTAGATTAATGCGTGGATCATTGGGCATATCTAAGACTACGCTGACCCCGGTATTGTTGAGGTTCTCACCCCCAATAAGGTTGGCCCAATAAGTACGTCGACTCGCTTCCTCAGCATCGGACAATGCATTTCTTCCATAATTCTCATGGCCGCCGTATCCGTACCACTCAAATTCGGGCTCCGACATCAAGCTGTCGTAGGATACTTCCCACCAATCACCGACCACTGCTAGTCCATACCCGTCCTCAATAATTTGCACGGCAAAGCGATATGGGTTATACGCGGGCGAAATCTCACTTATGTAGTCCTGCTCAAATTGATAGCTTCGACAAGCGGCTTCAAATAAATTTACCCGTGTGTGATCCACAATAATGCGAGGGGAGCCGCCTGGCCTTGGAGGGGTTCCAGTGTCGAGATGCTTGGCAATTCGACCTGCAATTTCACTCAACTCGCATTCCATTCGATGGCCAAAAGCATAGTGGCGAATATCGGCGGCCAATTGCATCACATCGGTTCGTTGGGTTCGGTATCCGTAAGGTACTTGATCCATCACTAAATCTCCCATTTTGCGCAAAAAGGTGTTCCCATCGCTCGGCACACTTTAATTGTGCACCCACTCCCACTCATCCGCGAAAACCCCAGAATGACGTAGTAACGGTCTTATTTCGCAACCTTTCCAGTTGGCACCTAACGATCGGCCGCGCCGAACCGGTGACCGGCCTGCTCTCCGGAACCAGCGTTAATTCGGCAAACTCGTGAACCCGCTCCGGCTCCGCGTCGGTCATCATCGCGGACTAATTCAATTTCGAGAATTTTCCCATTGAGGCCATTCGCTCCGTCCGCGCGAGTCAGTGGACGATAGCGTGCAGGTCACTGTCCGACGACATCTCCCAGTATGGGAAATGTTTCTGGTGCCCTCACCGGACTTCTGTTCTACGGAGTTGTCTGATTACTTCCGGCGGGGGAACGGACAGGTCAAGGTGTCGCAAGCGTAGCCGTTTCCCTGCATGCCGCACTTCGTGAACAACAGGTGCTAATGGTCCCTCCGCGTAGATCAACGTTGCCTCCGGCAGCCCAGTTGCCGTGGCATAGGCCAGTAACTGGTAAAGGTCAGGCTCGTGGCCGGGTCCGACATCGCGCTTGTACTTCACATCGCCCACGAACCGCCACTGTCCACCGATTCGCACCCCGAGGTCCGGGACCAACGGGACCTGTCCACTCTCAGCTAGGAACAGCCCCCTGCCCCGCCAGCTGTTGGGGAACTCAATCTCCGTGCACCCGGCAACCTCACGGAGGGCCGTGCGCACGAACTGCTCGAGGACGTCGTGCAGACGCAAGGTGAAGCCGACCGTGCCCACGGCACCGCCGGCGAGGTCCGCCATGCAGTTCTCCAGCACAACCCGTGCCAGGCCAAGGACTTGGCGGCAGTGCTCGTTCTGGCGGGTCCAGCCGACCGCATCCAGCGCTGCGAGGGGTTCTCGCAGCGGTCGGGCGTGCTCGAGGCTTCGCCACAGACGATCCACACCGGCCGAGAACGCGGGGTTCGTCAGACGACTGTGGCGCAGCAACGCGAGAGCTTCGCGGAGAATCCGGTTCTCCGTGATGTCGTCATCGTGCACCTCGAAGCGGGACGCGATGGGCAGGGGCGCCGGTCGCCGTGCCTGGACGTTCCAGCGCACCCAGCCTTTGACCATCGGGAGGTTGGCCTCGACGGTCCGGTACGAGCGCAGCAGCCCGCGCTGCAGCGTCCGGCGGCACGCCGCGACGAAGAGGGCTGCCATGCCGTCCTCGAGGTCGTCGACGCCGGCGATGGCCGACCAGTTCTCCTCCCACCGGAACGGGTCCGCGGCGTAGGCGGTCATGAACAGCACCCGGTCGATCGGAATCCTGGGCCGCACCACGATCGGGATGCCGCCGACGCTCACGCTGCCCACCACCCCGCCGGGGCGTACGGTGACCTCATCGTCCTTGCCGGTCGCGCGGAAAACGGCCTCGAAGCGGGTCTCCAGAACGTGCCGTTGGGAGGAGGTCAGGGTCAGGGGCCCGGAGGTCTCCCACTCAGTCAGCTGCAGCATCGCCCGCAGTGTGCGTCACGGCCGCCTTGAGGGTTGCGAACTCGAGCTGGTCCAGGAGCTCCGGGCGGCGGTAGAAGACCTCCCGCAGGGTCGGCATCACGGTGTAGTCCCAGGCACGCCGGGCCCGGGTCTCGTCCATCTGCCGGCCCATGAAGTGGCTGGGGCCGACGTGCTGGTCCTTGTCCTTGATGATGCCGTTCGCCCGGTCGAGGAGTTCGGCGAGCCACTTCAGCTCGGCGTCGTGCTGGGCGCGGTGGTTCCGGAGCATGCCGTCCACGGGGTCTCGCCCGGTTGCAGGTCGCGGACGTAGAAGCGCCGGCGCAGCGCCGAGTCTAGGGCGGTGATGGAGCGGTCGGCGGTGTTCATGGTGCCGATGAGGAAGAGGTTGCCCGGCAGGCTGAAGTCCTGGCCGTAGGTCAGGGTGACCTCCTGATCGCGGTACTCGAGGAGGTAATAGAGCTCTCCAAACACCGCCGGGACGTTGCCGCGGTTGATCTCATCGACGAGCAGGACGTAGGTGTCCTCCGGATGGGCCCGCGCCTCCTTCGCGATGCGGAGCAGCGGGCCGTCGACCACCCGGAAGGACGTGGGATTCTCCGGATCCGGGCGCAGACCCTGGATGAAGTCCTCGTAGCTGGTCCCCGGATGGAACTGGGTGAGCGTCACCCGCTCCGGGTCGCCAGCGAGGAACTCCGCGAGCTGGCGCGCCACGTAGGTCTTCCCCTGCCTGGAGGGCCCTGCAGGATCAGTTGCTTCTTCAGCTTTAGCGGCTCGAGAGTTTGCTCCAGCCACTCGGCGCCCACCTCGTCCAGGGACAGCGCGGCCGTAAGGTCCTCGAACGAGTTCGACGACGACACCTCCGCAGCCGGGATCTCTGCCGACGCACTGACCACCCCAGCCGCCGAAACGCTGTCCTGCGTGGTCAGTACGACGGTCCTGCCGGTGCGCCAGGCGTCGAAGGCTCGCCACTCGGTGTCCTCCCACCCCTCGGTGCGACCTGTCCGCACGAGGAGGTCAGCGAGCACAGCTACGTCGAGGCGGGTACCCCAGAGGTCATCCGGCGCTCCGAGGCCAACGCGAGTCGCGTCGAGTCGCTCGAGGTAGAGAACGTAGTTCTCTCCCACCGTGGAGGCGCCCGTGGCTAGGTCGAAGGGAGAACCTCTGTCTCCCATTGCTCCATGGCGCTGACGAGGCAGTTGGTTAGGTGGTCGGGCGCGGGTGCAAGGATGTCCGCATGTACCGGAAGTCACGTGGGATCGCCCGAGTGGCCTGCGGCGAGTTGCATGCGGCTACGCATAAGTCTCGCGACTATGGTTGTCCCATGGCTGGCGAGACAGGGGCTGGGCTGACCAATCGGCTCCAGGGTGACTTTGGGGAACTTTGGGTGGAAGTGGTCGCAACTGCCCTCGACCTCGGTGCTGCGCCCTCAGATCGGTCCGATCTCCACAAATCTGACCTCACCCTTACTCACTACGGCGAAATAGACGGCTATGACGCTCCCTCTGTGAAGGTTCAAGTGAAGACAGAAGTTGAGGTGCCGACGAACGATAACGGAGACCTTCGTTATGCGTTGGACGCTGATACTCATCGAGTGCTTTGTAAGAGATCCGCAGTCCGTAGAATTCTCGTTGTGGTCAACATGCCGTCCCGGCATGAAAGAATTCAGTTCACCGATGAAGGGACGCTGCTACGGGGGAAAGCGCACTGGATCTCGTTGGAGGATGCACCACCCTCGGAAAATAAAGAAAGCCAGACAGTTCTCATCCCGGCGGAAAACAGCCTGGACGAACAGGGATTGCGGCACATTATGCGTACCTATGGAGTGCCTCGGACGACTAAGGCACCTCCTGTGGATATATGGGAGGGGCAGTCGTGACTTCATCCATACATAGCTACGTCGCCCCCACTGCCGAAAAAAGCCTGTCCGCTATCAGGGATTATTTGACGGCTACTGGTTGGGTTTCCCTGGACTTCGATAAGAACAGTGAACTGTGGAAGCCCACTACGGCTTATTTGGATAAGCTTGAGGTCGAGTCAAGGCGTACTCCGTATCAAATCTTACTTCCCGCAAACCATTTATTCCTAGACTTTGAAGAACTGTACGAGGATGCAGTGAACCTCCTCAGTTATCTGGAAAAACGGCAGCGCAAAGAAGTAATAGATGATCTGTCATGCGGCGGATCAGACAGTATCTCAATCAGACTCCAGCCTGATACACCCAGTGGAGAAGCTCCACTGGGGCTTGCGCGTAACTCTGCTGATGGCCTTCATGATCTTCTCGTAGGAGCTGCTTGTTCCTTGACGTATCAAAATCGCCCTGTCCTACCATCCCGGCGGCCCATAAGGGCTGAGCGATATGCGGAAGAGGCGCGGTACTCGACACAGCCAGGTAGCTTCATAATTAATCTTGCCCTACCTTTGGCGGATACCAATGCGCCCATCGTTGAGCAAGATGACACCCAGCCCGAATTATTCAATGTGGCACCATATGGGCGACGGGTATCAGATCGCATTGACGCAGTAATTGCTGGAGCATGGCAAATTAGTAACGAGCATGCTCAAGGTCAAGAATCGGTAATTGACGCAGACCGATTCAAGGGGTTCAACACCGTGGAGTTGGACGGCCTTAGCAAAATCGGCGATACCGGTGAATTGGCTGTTGGCTATTCCTTCCGGCTTGCACAAAGCCCGTTGTCGCGAGAATTAAAGAAGCCACCCCAGGTGAAAACCTTTTCGCGTAAGCAACTAGACATTCTAGAGGGCGCTTCGGCCCTCCTGCGCGCCGATGAAATTCGTGAGAACCTCACGGTTCGCGGCAAGGTGACTGATCTTCATAGGGATGGTGCATTCGGTGCGGGCAACATTTCTATAATGAGCACTGCGGGTGATGAAGGGCATAATAGAAAGTACAAATTGAACCTTGGGGAAGAAGATTATGAGGCAGCGTGGCGCGCACACGGCGGTCCATATGAAGTTCTTGTTACCGGAGACGTGCAAATTTCCGCGAGGCGTCGGACATTTATAACGGTCCACTCATTTGAATTGGTTCCTATAAACAGTTGATGGTCTCTACTGCAGAGGATTGATGGGCGGCCAAAGGGCGCCGTCTTTGAAGTCGTTGGGCGGTTGGCTTTCTTGAGGATCTCGGTGCTGGTTTTCGTCCAGACGAATGGGTGACAGCGGTCGTTCCAGCCGGTGACGAAGGCCCGGATCCGCTTGTTCAGCTCGGGTACCGAGGCGACGTCGGCCCGGTGCAGGGCCTGGCGCTCGGTGATCCCGAACCACACCTCGACCAGGTTCAGCTACGAGGCCGAGGTCGGGGTGAAGTGCACCTGGAATCGGGGGTTCTCAGCCAGCCACGCCTTGACCTCGGGGGTCTTGTGGACCGCGTAATTGTCCATCACCAGGTGCAGCTCCTGGTCCGGGTAGGCCCGGGCGACCTGCTTGAGGAAGGCCAGGAACTCCTGGCGCCGATGCCGCGACTTGCACACGGCCGTCACGTGGCCGGTGGCGATCTCCAATGCCGCGAACAACGTAGACGTCCCGTGGCGGACGTAGTCGTGGGTGCGCGCCGCCGGCTTGCCCGGCTGCATCGGCAGGCCCGGGCTGTCCTCTCGAGGGCTTGGATCTGGGACTTCTCGTCCACACACAGCACCACCGCGTTCTCGGGCGGGGCCAGATAGAGCCCGACCACGTCGACGACCTTGGCCACCAGCTCCGGGTCGGTGGAGAACTTGAAGGTCCCCTCCCGCCACGGGGCCACCCCGTACTCGTGCCAGGACTTCGCGACCGTGCTGTGGTCGATTCCCAACCGGGACGCCAGCAGCTGGGAGGACCATTGGGTGACGCCGAGTTTCTTCGGCGGCGGCCTGAGCGTGGCGGTGACGATCGCCCGGTGGTCGATCCGACGCGGCCGCCCGGACCGGTCGTGGTCGGCCAGCCCGGCGATACCGGCCTCGATGTAGCGGGTCCGCCAGGCGATCACCGTGGTGCGGGTGGCCCCGACCTTCTCGGCGATCTCGGTGTTGGAAACCCCGTCGGCGGCCAGCAGCACCATGCGCGCCCGCTGGGCCAGCCCCGCCCGCACCGAAGTGGAGTGCACCAGCCGGGTCAGCTTCTCCCTGTCGCCTTGGCGCAACAGCAGCGGGGCCGCAGGATGATTTGCCATAACCCATGATCCCACCCCTTTAAGCGTTCAAGCAGTTCGAAGACGGGCCAATAGGAGCAGAGCCAGCGACGAGTGGGCAAGAGTTCATCGCCAGCGGAGCACTGCATCTCACCATTGCCTATGTGTCTTACGTCAGTCGGTTCACACGGACTGGTCGTCGATGCCGCCCATGAAGCGCTGGAAAGTACTCCAGTCCGTGAAGACGCCGGTTCGCTCGGCGCAAGGTAGCTTCTTCGCCGTTTCGTAGACCCGGATGAGGTAGGCAAACACCTTCCACCGGAACATGTTGTAGCCAGTTCCGGGATGAGCGACACCACCGGCGAGCGCCTCGGCGAACTCGTCCGGCAGATCCGTGGTGCCGGCATCGCGGTAGTCGAGGATCATCTGGATCTGGTCGCGCTTCGTCTTGGCCCGCGCCGCCCGAGTGGTGACGATGAGGTAGTAGACGTACATGAGCTCGGCGGCAAGCTACACCGCGTCCGCGCTGACCGTGGACAGCTGGGTTTCGAGCTTCTCGTAGAAGGTTCCGGCGCCTAGATAGTGTTGCCCCACGAACGCCTCCACGAGCTCCTGCGCCGCATCGGCGCCATTGAGCGGCTCGCCGCTGAAAAGGCTGCGGTCGTCGACCAGCAAGTGGTCCCGCCACTGGTCCGCTGCCCAGTACATCTTCTGCGCGGACGGCAGCACCACCCTGGATCGGCCGGTCATCGCGGAGTCGTCGTTACCCATGGTGCCATTCTCACCATCTCGTGCGCCGGTGACGGTGGACCGGTCGTGGCGCGTCACAGAGACGATAATTTCGGTTTCATCGTTATCCTGTCGCTGTACTCGTCAGTAATTTCAGCCACTCGGAGCGCCATCATGGCTCACAGCGACTCTTCAGGGACCGCCGACAAGGATGTCGTCATCCAGAAGGAACAGCAGTACTTCGACCACGCCTTCGACTGCATGATGGCCGCCGACGAGCGGTGGTCCCGTGCGGTGCTGACAGGGGGCACGGCCGCCGAACGGCGGGCCCTTAAGCAGATGGCCTCGAAGCGCCGCGTACCCTCGGCCAGCGAGCCTATTGCCTTCGGGCGGATGGTCGACGAGACCGGGGAATCCTTCTACATCGGCAAGGCCCCGATCTTCGACTCCGAGAAGAACCTCCTGGTCATCAACTGGCAGCTGCCGGTGGCCGCCCGGTACAACCAGGCCACAGCCCAGAATCCCCAGGGACTGCTCTGGCGGCGCAGCTTCACGGCCCCCGACAACCACATCCAGGACTTCTCCGACCTGGTCTTCCAGCACATCGCGGAGCAGCTGGAGAACCTGCAAGAGGTCGCGGAGTTCCACTCCCCCGAGGATTCGCTCCTGGAGGCACTCCGCCGAAAGCGCACCGGCGAGATGACGGACATCGTCTCGACGATCCAGGCGGCGCAGGACCAGCTGATCCGCGCGGACAAGGACCAGTTGCTGATCGTCCAGGGCGGCCCGGGGACGGGGAAAACCGCCGTGGCCCTCCACCGGGTCTCCTGGTTGCTGTTCACCTACGACCAGGAGATCGACCCGCAGGACGTCCTCGTCGTCGGCCCCAACCAGACGTTCACTCGGTACATCCAGAAAGTCCTTCCGGGCCTGGGGGACGACAACGTCCGCCAGACGTCCCTGGAGCAGCTCCTCGGGGGCACGGTGTCGCGTCGGGGAACGGACGGGCATTCCGTGGCGGCGATCAAGGGCTCCCCTCGGATGGCGATCTTCGTCAGACGGGCGCTGTTTCAGCGGGTGACCGTCCCTGCGGACGGAGTCACCGTGGAGATGGGCTCCTTCCAGCGGATCCAGGTGTCCAAGGAAGCACTCAGGACTCTGGTCGACGGTCTGGACCAGTTGCCCTACGCCAAGGGTCGAGAGCGACTCGCGCAGCGGCTGAGGTCCTACTGCCTGGAGTACCAGGAGCCGCAGAAGGGCCGCAGGGCACAGGACTCGGTCGTCCCGGCTTCCCTGGAGCAGGCCGTCGAACGCGTATGGAAGCAGCTCAGCCCGCAGCAGTTCGTGCGGGACCTCTACGATTCGATCTCACGCCTGACCAAGGCCAACAAGGTCGGTCTGTTCGGCCACGACGAACTCACGCTCCTGCACCGGCCGGCGCGCCAGTCCATGAACGAAGAGCCGTGGACCCGCGAGGACCTTGCGGTGATCGACTACGTGGACGTGCTGATGAACGGCGTGGACCGGAAGTACAAGCACATCGTCGTGGACGAGGCACAGGATCTGAGCCACATGGAGCTGACGGCCCTCAAGCACCGGTCGTCCTTCGGCTCGATGACCGTCGTGGGCGACCTCGCCCAGTCCACGGGACCGCACGCCCACGACTCCTGGACGGAGGTGGCGCACGGGCTCGACATGGGCCAGTCGCAGGACATCGCCGAACTGGAGTACGGCTACCGCGTCCCGAAGCAGGTCTTCGATGTGGCCCGACCGGTCCTCGGTGAGGCCGCCCCCGACGTGGCGGCACCCGTGATTCTCCGCGATGCGCCGCGCTCCCCCGAGTGGTCGTTCCCAGCGTCCGCGGACCTGGCCGCGGCAGTGGCGCAGACCGTGCTGGAACGGAGCCGGGGCTTCTTCATGGGGGTCATTGCCCATCCGGAGCACTGGGAGTCTCTCCGGGAGGCCTTCACGGAGGCCGGTATCAACTGGGCCGAGTCCACGTCCGGCGAGCTGTCCAGCGCCATCAACCTGGTGACCCCGGAGGACGCCAAGGGCCTGGAGTTCGACTCGGTCATTGTCGTCGACCCGCAGCGGCTCATCGACATGCCCCACGGCCTGCGTCTCCTCTACATCTCCATCACTCGTAGCACCACGTTGCTCGACATGGTCGTCCCACGAGACCGTCTGCCGGACATCCTCAGTGGCATCGCCCCCGAGATCCCGGCGTTGCCGGTGCCCGAGCCACACCACACCTTGGTCCCGGAGCCCGCGGTCGGCGAGAACACCGACCTCCCCCCCTCCGGACCGGCACACAGCGCGACGACGCCAGCCAGCACTGCTGCTGTCCGTCCCGACCTGAGCAACGACAGGGGGGCGCGTTTCGAGGCCCTGCCATCGTGGGCCAAGCCCGTGGTCGAGAACTATCTCCAGGAGCAGTTCGCCCACCTCGGCAACGGGGACTACGGCCCCAATATGATCGAGGCCATCGTCGAGGAGATGTACCACCACTTCCTGGGACCGGAAACCGACACCGAGTGATGCCGCGGGCCCAGCTCGTTTCATCCGCTAGCAGCGTTATCGGCAAGAGAGCACAAAGCGCGCTCCTCAAGGACCTTCCGCGCAACGCGACCGGCAAGATCCTCAAGGAGCTCCGCACCGTGATGAGCCGATGACCCGCCCCGACTCCGCCGCCCTTCTGGCCGACCTTCGCCAGGAGGGGGACCTGCTCGAGGAGATGCTGCGGCCGCTGTCCGCCGAGGACTGGGACCGCCCCACGCCGGCGGAGGGGTGGACGATCCGCCACCAGGTCGCCCACCTCAGCTGGACGGAGCGGACCGTCCTGACCGCCCTCGAGGAGCCGGAGGTCTTCGCGCAGCTGAGGGAGCGGTTCGGGGGGGAGGCCGACGTCGTCGACCGCGCCGCCGCAGAAGGCGCCACACGTGCCCCGGCCGAGATCCTGGCGTCCTGGCAGGAGAGCCGACGCCGGGTGCTCGAACGGCTCGCCGCCGTGCCGGAGGGCAAGCGCATCCCGTGGATCGGCCCACCCATGGGCGCGCCCATGATGGCCAGCGCCCGGATCATGGAGACCTTTGCCCACGGCCAAGACGTCCGCGACGCCCTCGGGGTTCCCCCGGTCGCCTCGCACCGGCTGCGGCACGTCGCCCACCTGGGCGTGGCCACCCGCGACTACGCCTACCGGCAGCGCCGGCTGTCCCCGCCGACCGAACCGTTCCGCGTCGAGCTCACCCACGAGGACGAGACCTGGACCTGGGGGCCGACCGAGGCGGGTCAGCGCGTCCACGGCCCGGCCCTGGACTTCACTCTGCTCGCCACCCGGCGGCGGCACCGCCAGGACGGGAGCCTTGTCGCGGAGGGCCCCGACGCCGACGCCTGGCTCGACATCGTCCAGGCCTTCGCCGGCCGGCCAGGCCCGGGGCGACCCCCGCTGTCGTAGGCAGGTGAGAAATGGGCACACGTGCGGGAAGGCTCTTCGAGCGCCGCCCCGATGCACACGCGGCACGCGATGCAGAGCACGCTCCCCGGACGCGCCCGGAAACGAAAGCCGACCCACGCCGAACAATCATCACGAACACAGATCTTTCTTTTTGTGAATTCATCGCTGGACCATAGGAGGTACTAATAAGTTGTCCTTTTCGCCCGGAGGGACAGGGCCCTTCATGGCGACACTCGAGGAATCCGTGGAGCTTTCCCGGTGAATTGTCGCGCCATAACACGAGTGTCACCACCGGACATCCCGCTCCATGACAGGAGCGTGCTCACCCGCCAGCACGACCTATACAGAGCCCCAGGTCAAGACCACTTTTGTCTCGAGTTGAGCCTCCCTGGAGATCTCCCGCGGCGCCCCTCACCGAGCAACGTCGTGTGGGTGCGGAGGCGCGCTGCCCGGCCGACACAAAAGCCGAGACACGCCCGTGATCAAAGCGAGACTTTTCCGTTATCTTTCGATTAGTGTTCTCTCCGTGCCGATCGCCTCACCGATCGGTATCCCCGTGCACATCGCCGAATTCTGCCGGTGCCCGGGGCCCCCAGACATATCGCTCGGCAGAAGCGGGGGAACCATGAACGGTCCCTCCCCCGGGACCTAGGGGTTAAGTCGTCAGGGCCCCCATCCTGACGACCGGGTGTCTCCCACCCGCATCCGACAGCTCACCTCGCAGGCAAGAGGGAGGACATCACTCATGCCCATTTTCCAGTCCCGCACGCCCCGCCACCGCGCCCAGAGTTCGTTCCGCCTCGGACGCGCCGCGATCCTGACGGTCGCCGGCGGCGCCCTGGCGCTCAGCAGCGTGGCCCCGGCCCAGGCGGCCCCCGCCGCAGCCCCCCAGCAGCTCGTCAGTATCCAGTCCCAGTCCGGCAAGGCCGCGACCATCGCCGCCGCCGCCAAGAGGCAGCTCGGCGTGGGCCAGGACTGCACCGCCCTGGTCACCAAGTCCCTGCGCGCGGCCGGGATCAACCACCACGGCTGGCCGGCCTCCTACCTGAAGCTCGGCACCCGAGTCTCCGCCGCCCAGGCCCAGCCCGGCGACCTGGTCTACTACGCCAACGGCGGCATGGGCTTCGCCCACATCGCCGTGTACATCGGCGGCGGCAAGGCCGTCCACGGCGGCTGGAACGGCAACCAGACGGTCATCCAGACCGTCAACGTCGGCTCCGGTCCCGTCTACCTCCGCGTGCGCTGACCCCACGCCCGTGAGCGGGGAGTGCGGTTCCCGGCCGTCCCGACGGGAACCGCACTCCCGAGTCCCACGAGGACGACCCTTGGACACAGAAAGCCTCGCGGCGATGTCCACGGTGCGGATCCATCGGCGGATCACCCTTCACAGCCAGATGCATGGCTCGTAGGCTCGATCCGGATCCGCCGGAGGATCGATCGCCAACTCGACGAGGAGTGGGACAGCATGCGCCAACTCGCGCACCGGCTCGAACGGCTGGGCACCGAGACCGCCTTCAGCGTCGCCCAGGCCGCTGCCGCCTGGACGGCGAAGGGGAACCGCGTGTACCCCTTCCACCTCGGCGACATCAACATCCCGACAGCCCCGCACATCATCGAGGCGATGGACCGGGCCATCGCCGACGGCCACACGGGCTACTGCCCCGGCCCCGGCATCCCGCAGCTGCGCGAGGCCCTCGCCGAGGACATCGGCTCGCGCCGCGGCATCGGCCTCACTCCCGAGAATGTCGTCGTGATGACGGGGGGCAAGCCCGTCATCACGAAGTTCCTGCAGGCGGTCATGAACCCCGGCGACGAGGTGCTCTACCCGAACCCTGGCTTCCCGATCTACGAGTCGCAGATCGAGTACCTCGGGGGCACGGCCGTGCCGTACCGCTACCTCCCCACGGAGGACGGGTTCGCGATCGACCTCGACCAGGTGCGCGCGGCGATCACCCCGAACACGGTCGCCATCATCTACAACGACCTGCAGAACCCCATCTCGGCCGAATCGACCGCGGCCGAGCGCGAGGCCGTCGCGCAGCTCGCCCAGGAGCACGATCTCTGGGTGCTCTCCGACGAGGCCTACTTCGAGACCCGCTACGAGGGGGTCTCGAGCTCGATCGCCTCACTCCCCGGCATGGCGGAGCGCACCGTCATCCTCTACACGTTCAGCAAGAAGTTCGCCATGACCGGCTCGCGCCTCGGCTGCGCCGTCGCACCGCTCGAGATCGCCAAGGTGCTCAGCACCCTCAACACCAACGACGAGTCGTGCACCACCCACTACGTGCAGTGGGCCAGCATCGAAGCGCTCCGCGGCCCCCAGGAACCCGTGCAGCAGACGCTCGACATCCTGCGCGAGCGCCGGGATGCCGCCTGCGAGCTCGTGAACGCCATCCCCGGCATGCACGTGGCCGTACCGCAGTCGACGTTCTACCTGTTCCCCGACGTCACCCAGACCATGGAGAGCATGGGCTACACGGCAGTCGGTGACTTCGCCACGGCAGCGCTGCACCAGACCGGCGCCTCCTTCTGCACGCGTGAGCACTTCGGCCGGCGCCAGCCCAGCGAGGACCGGCAGTACATCCGGCTCGCCTACTCGGGCATCGACGTCGCCGACATCCGCGACGGCCTCGGCCGCCTGCGCGAGTGGATCGAGACGGCATGAGCCGGGTCGTCGTCACGGGACGGGTGCCCGACGCCGCGATCGAGAAGCTCCGCGCCGCCCACGAGGTCGAGATGTGGCCGGATCCGGAGCCGATCGGCCGCGAGGCGCTCCTGCGCCGGGTGGCCGGGGCGGATGCCGTGGTGAGTCTGCTCACCGAGCGCATCGACGCCGAGCTGCTCGACGCCGCCGGCCCGCAGCTGCAAGTGGTCGCGAACGTCGCCGTCGGCTACGACAACATCGACGTGCCCGCCTGCACCGAGCGGGGCGTCGTGCCCACCAACACCCCCGGTGTGCTCACGGAGGCGACTGCCGACATCGCCTTCGGTCTGATCCTCATGGCGACCCGCCGGCTCGGCGAGGGGGAACGGCTCATCCGCTCCGGCCAGGACTGGAAGTGGGGCATGTTCTTCCTGCTCGGCAGCAGCCTGCAGGGCAAGACCCTCGGCGTCGTCGGCATGGGCGCCATCGGTCAGGCGACCGCGCGGCGGGCCAAGGCCTTCGGCATGGAGATCGTCTACCGGTCGCGCAGCGAGATCGATCCCGGGTTCGCCGCCGAGCTGGGCGCCCGGCGGGTCGATCTCGACGAGCTGCTGAGCGTCTCCGACGTCGTGTCGCTGCACTGTCCCTACGGGCACGCCACGCACCACCTGATCGGCGCCGAGCAGCTGGCGGCGATGAAGGACTCGGCGTACCTCGTGAACACCGCGCGCGGACCGATCGTCGACGAAGCGGCACTCGCGTCCGCGCTGCGCGAGGGCCGGATCGCGGGTGCCGGAATGGACGTCTTCGAGCACGAGCCGCAGGTGCATCCCGAGTTGCTGGAGCTCGACAACGTGGTGCTGGTGCCGCACCTGGGCTCCGCCACCGTGGAGACGCGCACCGCGATGGCGGTGCTCGCCGCCGAGAACGTGCTCGCCGTGCTCGCCGGTGAACGACCGCCTGCACCGATCGGTTAGCTGCAGGACCGCCGGCTCCACCTCGAGTGGCGTGGGATTCCGGGGCCACGTCCCCGGCAGGACGGCCGCGGCGGTGACGCGGGCCGCCATGCCTCACGAGGTGCTGCGGAGCCAGTCCTCGAACCGGGTCGGGGCGGTCGTGAAGTCTCCGCGGGGCAGCAGGCCACCGTTGCCGAGAGCGGTGAACGGCACCGGCACCCGGAGCACCTTCCGGCGTCCTCCTCGGTGCTGATCGATCGCACGGGCGAGTTCCGCCATGTCGCGGACCTCGGGCCCGGCGATGACGGCGTCGTCGGAGGTTGTGGAGCCGCCGGGCTCCAGGGCACGGTCGGCGACGAACGCGGCGGCTTCGTCGGCGGCCAGCGGCCGGGAGCGCATCCCCGGCACCGCGGAGAGCGGGCCGATGCGCATCTGCGACAGCAGGGTCTCGGCCAGTTCGTACCACTGCGCCGAGGCCACGAACGTGACCGGGACGGGCCCGGCACGGTAGGTCTGCTCCTGGGCGGCCTTGCCCGCGTAGTAGCCCATCCACCGGTGCACCTCGGGCTCCCGGGCGTTGAGGATCGTGACGCACACGATCCGGGACACCCCTGCCTGCTGTGCCGCCGCCACCACGTTGCGTGCGGTGGTGGTGAAGAAGTCGACGGCGCGCTTGCGGGACAGTGTCGCCAGGTGGAGGCAGTCCACCACGGTGGAGACCCCCTCGAACGCGGCGTCCAGGCCTTCGCCGGAACAGACGTCGATGCCTTGCCCGCGGGAGACCTCGACGACGTCGACCCCGCGCTCACGCAGCTGTGCCACCACCCGTGCGCCCAGCTGCCCGGTCGCTCCCAGGACCGTCACCTTCCGGCGCTCGCCCTCGCCCGTGCTCTCCATGGCCCACCGTCCTCTTCCCGCCGTCCGTGCCTCGGTGCTGCTGGCACCGATTCTCCTCGCGTGCCGCTCCTGTCGCGACTGACACTTTTCATACTGTCGTCGACTTCCTGCCGGTCCGCTGGGAGCATGGACCCATGATCAACAACGTGGCCGTCATCGTGTTCGACGAGGTCTCCCCCTTCGAGCTCGGGGTGGCCTGCGAGGCCTGGGCGATCGACCGCTCGGGCGACGGCCTGCCCGTCATGGACTTCGCTGTATGCAGCCCCGATGGGCGGCCGGTCCGCACGATCGCCGGCTTCGACGTGGCGGTCCAGCACGGCCTCGACCGGGTGGCTGCGGCGGATCTCGTGGTCCTCCCGGCCATGTCCCGGGACATCCCGGTCCCGGCCGAGGTGATCCACGCGCTGCGCGCGGCCCACGACCGTGGCGCCCGGCTCCTGTCCATCTGCTCGGGCGCCTTCATCCTGGGTGCCGCCGGGCTGCTCGACGGCCGCCGCTGCACCACCCACTGGATGCACACCGCGGAGCTGGCCGAGCGGTTCCCCGCCGCACACGTGGTGCCCGAGGTCCTCTACGTGGAGGACGGCAGCGTCCTCACCAGCGCCGGCACCGCCGCGGGTCTCGACGCCTGCCTCCACCTGTGGCGCCAGGAGTTCGGCTCGGCGGCCGCCAACACCGTGGCACGGCGCATGGTCGTGCCGCCGCAGCGCCAGGGCGGACAGGCCCAGTTCATCAAGGACCCGGTCCCCGAACGCCGGGCCGAGACGCTGGACCCGCTGCTCACCTGGATCGTGGGCCACCTCGACGAACCGCTCGACGTCGACGCCCTGGCCCGGCGCGCCGCGATGTCACCGCGCACCTTCGCCCGCCGCTTCCGCGACGAGACGGGCACCACCCCGCATGCCTGGATCACCGCGCGGCGCCTGCACCGGGCCGAGCAGCTCCTCGAGGAAACCGACCTGCCCGTCGAGCGCATCGCCGCGGACGTGGGCTTCGGCAACGCGGCCACCCTGCGCCACCATTTCACCCGGATCCGCCGCCTCAGCCCGCAGCAGTACCGCCGTCGCTTCGCGACGACCTCCTGAGCGCCGCCTGCTGAGCACCTCGGCCGCGAGAGCGCGGCCGACGAGCTCCGTCATGGCCGCGATCTCGAACAAGCGTTCCGCTCATCCGGGACTCCGTGGCAGAGCGTCGACAGACTTGGCAGAAAACGACCGGAGGCAGTCATTTCTGCCACTCGCGCAACAGGTTCCAGGCGACGAGGCTTGTCAGCGTGAGGGTGAGCCGGATCGGCCGGCACACCGCAGGCAAGGAGCTCATCATGATCTCGTTCGTGTTCCTGGTGCTGGCCGCAGCCGCTGTGCTGTCGGTGTACACAGTGATCGGCCGCCTGGCCGCACCCCCGGAGGAGCGGGTGCCGTGGCGCGACCTCGGCTGGGACGGCTGGGTCCACACGCTGCGACGCAGCCTGGTCTTCCTGGGCGACGTGGCCCCGCGCGTGGGCGCCGGTCACGCGGCGAGTCCGTCGAACGTCGTCGCCGCGTCGTCGGCCTGGCAGGCCGCCGTGGTTGACGACATCCCGAGGAACGCACGGCCCCTGTCCGGGCCCGCAACCTGCTCGTGAGGTTCACCTGGGAGGTACTCTCGTCCGGCAGGCAGGTCCAGCGCCTCCTGCCGGACGAGGGCATTACCCCGAAAGGCGCTACAGCAGCCGGCCGCAGAACACCGCGGGCAGCGGTGTGAACCTCCGGCGGCGCATGCGGCACGGGCTGATGAGTCTCAGGGAGTCCAGCCGAGGACCGCTTCCCCGAACGTCATGACGCCGAACCACGTCGCGACGGCCACCAGGGGAACCAGGAGCACCAGGTAGGACCGGCGCTGCACCAGCCGCACCCCGACGTAGGTCAGGAGCACCCACCACACGCCCAGGAGCACGATGGCCCACAGCGGAGCCATCAGACCGCTGGCCATGTAGAAGAACCCGACCACCAACTGGGCCAGGGCCGCGATCACCACAGCCACCACGAACAACGGCGTCGTCGTTCTCATAGGAGAACTGTGCGCCTCGAGACAGCCACCAGCAAGAGAGGACCCGGCTCCCCCGCAAAGCCGCCGACATTTGACGTGGGTGGGACCGGGTCGAGTAGATGTCCCATGCCAGAGCTCACCAAGGCCGGGAGGGCGCCTCGTCACTAGCGCCGTGCTGCGTGCCCGTCCGCCGCCCTGCCGCTCAGGACAGTCCGGCGCTGAGCAGTGCCGTCAGGAGGTCTGAGCCGTAGCTGACGGCGGCTGCAGTGCCCCCGAAGATCATCCCGAGGCCCCACAGCCTGCGGCGGCGTCGCGCGCTCCGCACGGTGTGCCGCAGCTCCGCGAAGCGCTCCTGCAGCGCGACCGGGTCCTCGGGCGGCGCGGGATGGTGGTGCCAGGTCCCCGGAACCACGGCTGCGGCAGCGATCCGGGCAATCCGCTCGGGAGCCAGGACGGGACGACGACGCTTCAGCCAGCGCAGCAGCTCACGATCGGTGACAACTCTGACGTCGGCGGGACGCTGTTTGATCGTCAGCTTTCCCGGCTCGATCAGCACCAGCACCGGGGTGACCGACACCGACTCCCCCACCGCCGCGCTCAGCCGCCTCGCCGCTCGGGCCGCCTCGTGCCGGGCGTGGGGCAGGTAGTGCTGCTTGTGCCCGTCGACCAGGATCGCGCGCTCGCCGATCCAGACATTTCTGCCCGCGTGGTTCTTCGTGTTGAGCGTGAACACGCCTGCCGGGCCGATCAGCACGTGGTCGATGTCCGAGACCCCGGCGCCGACCGGAACGGCGTGGAGCACCGTCCATTCCGGGCCCAGGCGGCCGAGGATCTGCCCGACCGCGATCTCTCCGAGCGCCCCTTGGAACCAGGGCCGGCTGTCGGCGCTGAGCGGGCTGGCTCCGGCCAGACGTCGCCACCACGACCGGGGCGGATCTCCGTCATGGATCCGCAGCGTCTCGGCCATCACCGCCTGGCCTGCTCGTCGGTTCGCCAGACTCGACTCCGGCATCGGGGCTCGGGCCTCCGCCGGCGGCCCGAGCAGCCCGAAGGCGGCGAATCCCGCGGTGCGGATGGGCGCAGGAGGTGGCAGCGCAGGGTCGACGGAGGGCGTCATGATGGTCAACTTTCGAACGGGACGAAAAGGTCTCCCTGCATCTCATGTCTTTGCTTTAGTACACGGCAAGTGGCAGCGCCTTCGTTCCGTTGTGTGACGCCATCAGCGCCAGCAGCGCGACCCCCTGCTCCGCAGCACTTCGGCGCAGGCC
Organism: Kocuria rosea; assembly: GCF_006094695.1. Taxonomy (NCBI): domain Bacteria; kingdom Bacillati; phylum Actinomycetota; class Actinomycetes; order Micrococcales; family Micrococcaceae; genus Kocuria; species Kocuria rosea. The sequence goes on from NZ_CP035103.1 coordinate 3,803,669, forward strand.
AGCATGTTCCGACCGACGAGACACGTCCGCGTCGTACTGCCCCCTCCTTTCGGATGATGTCGATTGCAAACACAGTGGATAGCGTCAGCGTCATCCACGACGGTCACAGGGTCGTCCCGGCGCAAGGAGTGGTCCATGAGGCTCAGAAGCATCACCACAGGAACGATCGCCACCGTCCTGGTGGTGGGTCTGCTGGGCACTCCCGCAGCCGCCACCAGGATCGAGACCCCGATTCCTGCACCGGAGATCGGCCAGGAGTTCGCCGAGGTGTCCTTCGCCGTGGTCGGCGACATGGACGTGGTGGTCGGCGAGACCGTGGAGGCCACTGACCTGGAAAAGGTCGGCGTGGAGGAAGGGGCCGCCGAGGCGGTGCTCGAGGAGCCGGAGACGGTGCCCGAACTGCTGCTGCCGGAGGAGGCCGCTCTGCCATCGGATCAGCCCGTTCTGCAGTCTCAGCAGCAGTTCGTGGCCTCGACAGTCGCGGCTCCCCGGGTGATGGTGGCCGCCGCCAACGCGCCCGTGCTCTACAGCTGGCTGGATCGTGACGGCAGGACCGTGACGTTGCGCAGCAACATCAACACCAAGATCGTGAACACCCACAACGTCAACTACCGGGTCGCGCGAGCTACGACGAAGTATCCCCAGCACAAGTGGTTCGTCTCCGGCTCCAAGTACAACTACAGCACCCCGGTGAACGAAGTCAGGTGCTCTGGCATCCTGTGGTGGCGCACGTGCAAGGTGGTGCGAACGGTCACGGTGATGGCGGGGGTGGATTTCCGCACCAACACCAGTGACGGCCGCCCCTTCGGAGTGACGACGACGTACTGTCAGGGATACGCAGGAGCGTGCCCTGACTTCGTGAAGAACGCTCTGAACATCTGAGGGGTTGATGGACGTGACCGTGACCGGCGGATCCTTCCTGCACGAGCTGTCCATGGTCGAACGCGCCCAACACCACAGCCTCATCACCGGCGTCACGCTGGCCCAGGAGACCGCCGATGTGCAGTGCGTGACGGGACCGTCGGTGACCGTGCCGCTGACGGCCGGGCGGATTCGCATCGCACAGCTGCTGAGCGCGGTTGCCGGACCCATCACCCCGCCGGCCGCGCAGGATCCCGACACCTACCCGGACACCCCCGCCCCCCAGCAACTGTGGAGCGAACTCCTGGACGACCTAGGTGCTTACCTCCCTGACCTTTCCCACGCCGACCCCGATCTGCGGCTGGTCTCCGTGCACCGGGACGGGGCAACCGCGCGGATCCAGGTCGCCAACAGCACTCGGCAGTTCACCCATGGAGTGCCCCTGGACAGCGGGGAGCCGCCGGCCGCGGTGACGGTCGACATCGCCGCCGCGTTCGCCGCGGCACCGTAGCCGCTGCGCTGAGACCTGGCCTCATTGCCGGTGGCGGCCCTCGCAGCACTCGCGCCGGAGCACGCCACCGGCCAGATCGTGCCGGGGACCATCCGAGATGCAGGAGGCCGCACGGCGGGAATAACGACATTCCCCAACATCCGCCGGGATCACTGACTCCCCGGGCACCGTCGAGGACCGCGCCGACGACGGCAGCCCCGTCCCCACGTCCCCTCCTGCTACCGCGCCTGAGCCTGCGGCCGCAGAACTGGGGACACCAGCCTCCCCGGTGATTGCAGATGCATCCATAGGCTGGAGGGGAACTGACGCTTTCCTGACAGGACTCCCGTGGCTCCCTCCTCTTCTGCTTCTCTCCGCCTGGGCGCCTCCGCGCTCGTCCTCCTGCTCCTGACCGGCTGCGGCGGGTCGGCGGTCTCCAGCGACACGACGTCGTCGAACGCCGCCTCCACCGAGACCTCCGCCGCCCCGGAACTGCGCGGCGATCGCGCCGTGGTGGAGCGGGTGATCGACGGCGACACCGTCGACGTCCAGCGGGACGGCGAGGTGGTGCGGGTGCGGCTGCTCAACATCGACACCCCGGAGACCAAGGACCCGAACGAGATCGTCGAGTGCCTCGGCCCGGAGGCCACCGCGCTGCTGGAGGAGCTCCTGCCGCCGGGCACCGTGGTGGGCCTGGAGTACGACCAGGAGCGCACCGACCGCTACGACCGCACCCTGGCCGGGGTCTTCCTGGAGGACGGCACGCTGGTCAACGCCGAGATCGCCCGCCAGGGCCTGGGCACACCGCTCTACATCGCGCCGAACGGCCGGTTCCTGCCGCCCGTCGAGGAGGCCTTCGCGGAGGCCGAGCAGCAGCGGACCGGCCTGCTCGACCCGGCCCACGGCTGCACCATTCCCGCACAGCTCCAGCAGGCGACGAGCGCGCTCGCCGACGCCGCGCCGGCGGATCTCGCCGATGCGGCCGGTGAGGTCGCGGCCGCCGTCGCGTTCCTGGCGGCGCTCGACGCGGTCGACGGCGACGCGCACCCGCACATCCGCCATCTGGTCGGCCTGCCGTCGCTCACGAGCGGGATCTCGGGCGTCCGCCAGGACGTCGCGGCCCTCCAGGAACGTGCCGCTGAGCAGCGCCGCGCGGCGGAGACCAAGGCAGCGGAGCGCAGGGCGGCCGAGGACCAGCGACGACAGGCGGAGGCGGACGCGGCCCGTCAGGCGGAGTCCGCCCAGCAGGCTGAGCTGGACCGCCAGGCGGAAGCGGCACGGCAGGCAGCGACCGACGCCGCCCGTCGAGCGGTCGCACCCGCGCCGGCGCCCGCGCCGAACCCGGCGCCTGCTCCCGCTCCCGCTCCCGCCCCTGCGCCGAAGCCCGCCCCGAACCCGGGCGCCAACATCGTCAACCAGGCCCCGCCCGGCTACTACGCGGACATTCCCGGCTACACGGGACCTCGTTGCTACGCGCCCGGCGGGAAGTTCTTCAAGCCCTGCTGATCCCGGCGACAGGATCTGGTCACGGAAGTGGTGATGACCCCGAAATGAAAAATCCCCCGGGTGCGCATCGTGGAGAGGCGAGGGGGATCCAGTACTTTCACCCTAACTCGGGAGGACGCGACCTGGAAGGCTCAACCTCGGGTTGTCCGGGGTGGGGGCCGGTGTCGGTGTCGGAAATCAGGAGCACCTCTCTGTCGGCCCCGTCGTCAGCGCCACCCACCGCACGGCCGTGGCCTGCCGACGCCGAGCACCAGGGTGCTCGGCGTCGTTGACAGCATTTCTGCCACTGCTCCCGCGGACTTGAAGCGCCCGATGGCGACGACCAGGCGTGACCGCACTGTGAATCGCGGTCTTTCCCGCCTCTTGTAAAATGTTGTTCAGACAAAGTTGGACAAGACGACAGGGTGACCAACGTTCCGACCAGACCTCGTCCGCTCGGACGACTTCGCCGCACGCCCCGGACGCCGCGCCTGAGCCCTCGATGACCGGCCGGCGTCTTCGTCGCCCAGGATGCGAGCGGAGTCCGCGCTGCCGTGTCGGACCGGCTGAGGACCCTGGGGCCTGAGACGATCGACGTCCCAGCGACCCCGAGGAGCCCACCGTGGAGAAGACAGGTCAGCCGGTCGAGGAGTACCTTGCCGGGGTCACGCCGGCGAAGCGGCGGGCGGACGCCGAGCGTCTCATCCCCCTGTTCACCCGGGTCACCGGGCAGCCGGCGGAGATGTGGGGCACCATCGTGGGCTTCGGCCAGTACCACTACAGGTACGCGAGCGGGCACGAGGGCGACGCCCCCGCGGCGGGCTTCGCCGCGCGGAAGGCCGCGACGACGGTCTACGTGTACGACGGCGTCGACGCCCACCGGGAGAACCTGGCGCGCCTGGGCCCGCACACCACCGGAGTGGGCTGCATCTACCTCAAGGATCTCGGCGCGGTGGACCTGGACGTCCTCGAGCAGATCGTCGCCGCCTCGTACGCGAAGCTCGGCGACGGCCCCTGGACGGACCGCGCTCGGGACGGCGCCCCGGACTGAGCGGACGCCGCCGCCTCCGACACGGAGGCGACATGAGTCACGGGCCGGCGACGATCCGGGCGATCCCCTGGAGTGTGCCCGTGCGGGGGCCTACGGTCAGCACACGCCTGATCGGAACCGGCCGGACGGACACCACCACACGAGGGGACGAGACGATGCCGCTCTACCTGTCCAAGTTCAGCTACACCCCGGAGACCTGGGCGCGGTTGATCGCCCACCCGGAGGACCGTCGCCAGGCCGCCCAGGACTACATCGAATCCGTCGGCGGGAAGCTGCACGGGTTCTGGTACGCGTTCGGCGAGCACGACGGCTACAACCTGTGGGAGGCGCCCGACAACGTGTCCATGGCCGCTGTCGTCCTGGCCATCAGCGGTGGTGGCGCCCTCAGCTCCCTGGAGACCACGGTGCTCATGAGCGTCGAGGACACACTGGAGGCCCTGCGCCGGGCCGAGCAGATCAAGTACCGGTCTCCCGGGACCTGATCTCGTCTGCCAAGGGAACCCCAGAAGCAGACCGACCGCTGAATCACTCAGCGAGACGGGGGCGGCCCGCCCGGCCCTCCCGCCATGCCTCCGCCGGTGGGCGTGGTGGTCGTGTCCACCCCGGCGGTCAGGGTGACGGTATAGCCCTGGGCGACGTTGCCGGTGACGGCACCCAGCTGGCTGACCCCGCCGTCGTCGCCGAAGACGTTGTCGCTCGCCAGGGTGAGCTGGGCCAGGTTGCTGACGGAGGACTCGTAGCCGGTGGTGGCGTAGACGGCGTCGCACGCGTTCTTCGGCAGGGCGACCTGCGAGGTGGCGATCGCGGTGGTGGAGTCGGTGATGGACGCCTGGTCCGGGTAGACCTCGAAGTGGATGTGCGGCCACCGGCCCGTGTAGCAGGCCGGGAAGATGCTGGTGAAGCGCACCTTCCCGTCGTCGTCGGCGATCTGCACCCCGCGCAGGTAGTTCTCCTCCGTGACGCCCTCGCTGTACATGGAGTAGCGGCCCTCCCGGTCGCAGTGCCAGACGTAGACGGCCACTCCCGCGAACGGCACCCCGCCGTTGGCGAGATCGGCGATGGTCAGCTCCAGCGTCATCGGCACGCCCTCGGCGGTCCCGCCGGCGTCCCCGAAACTGGAGCGCAGGTCGCTGCGCACGATCCCGCTCTGCTCGAGCACGTCGGGACCGTTGGAGCCGTCCCCAGGGTAGGGCCCGGCGGTCTCGTCCGGGATCTCGTCCACCGCCAGGGCCGTGGCCGAGGGCGAAGGAGACGTGGAGGCCGACGACGACGCGCTCGCGCCGCTGCCGCCCGCTCCGGCCCCGCAGGCCGCGAGTCCGAAGGCCGAGGCGCCGAGACCGAAGACCGTCAGCACCTTCCGCCGGTTCATCAGGGTGCCGATGTCGAAGCCCAGCCCCTGGTCCACCACCTCCTCCTCGGGGCGCGGCAGCCGGCGGCCCTCGTAGCTGAGCGCCGTCTCGTGCGGGGTGCTGCGGTCCATGGATCCTCCATCGGTTCGGGTCGTGGTCGGCCTCCACGCTAGGAACGGGTGCTGTGCCGCGGCTGAGCCGGGACACAGCTCCGCGTGTGCGGATTCATGGGCCGGTGCGGACACTCTGTCTGCGAGGAGCGCGCCGGCCGCGCTCCGCCGGCGACACGCAGCCGCGGCGAGCAACGATCCGGTCTCACCCGGACGGACCCGGCGCACCGGGGTCCTACCGTGGGAGCACCCGGCCCGCCGCTCCCCCCGGGGTGCCCAGGCCCCGTCACTCGGACACCGCACGGAGGACCACCATGCAGACACTGGGCCGCGCCGAGGACTCCATCCACGTCGAGGCGCCGCCGCGGACGGTCTACGACCTCGTCGCCGACGTCACCCGCACCCCCGAGTACAGTCCCGAGGTCGACGAGGTCGTCTGGCTCGACGACGGCGGACCCCGCGTCGGCGCACGCTTCCGGGCCCGCAACCGGGTGCCGCCCGACTCCCGGTTCCCGTGGCACAACACGCCGATCGTCATGGCCGCCGAGCCCGGCCGGGAGTTCGCCTTCGCCCGCACCGAGCGCTTCGCCGGCACCCTCGTGTGGCGCTACCGGTTCGAGCCGGAGGGCACCGGCACCCGAGTGACGGAGTCCTACGAGATCGCCCGCCCGGTCGGCCGCATCGGCTGGTTCATCATCGGCACCCTGGGCCGGGACCGGGACCGGATGACCACGATGCGCCAGGGTCTGCGGGAGAGCCTGCAGCGGCTCAAGCGCGTGGCCGAGGCCGACGCCGCGTCGTCGTCCTCCGCACCGTGACGGACGGGGTCGGGACCAGCGCCTGACCCGGTCAGCTCAGGCGGGCCGCCGCGGCGACCACGGCGTTGCGCACGGCCAGCCCGTGCCGCGCCGTGCCCACGCGGTTCGCCAGACGGGCCAGACGCACCGTGCGGACGGTAGGCCGGCGGCGTACGGCGTCGTACCGGTGCAGGGCGCCGGGCACGTCGGAGGCCGCGCTCAGCGCCTCGACGAGCGCCGTCGCGTCGAGGAGGGCCTCGCAGGCGCCCCGGCCGAGATTGGGGGCCATGCCGTGGGCGGCGTCGCCGAGGAGCACGGTGTGCCCCCGGACGTAGGACGGCAGCGGGGGCACGTCGAGCAGCGTGCGCCGGTCGATCGGGGTGTTCCCGAGGGCGGCCAGGACGCGCCGCACGTCCGGGTGCCAGTCGCCGTAGAGGCGTTGGAGGGCCTGGGCGTCGTCGCGCCCGGACGCGGCGGCGGCGAGCACGTCGGCGCGGACGCTCGCGAACCAGTTGGTGCGCTCGGCGTCGTGCGGGGTGATCCCGAAGAGCCGCGCCGGCCCCCAGGTCTCCGTGACGCCGTCCGCCGGGCCCGGGACGGTGCCGCGGAGGGCGACCGTGCCCAGCGGCCGCGGGGCGACGCCGAAGAGCGCGGCGCGGACGGGGCTGTGGACGCCGTCCGCCGCGACGACGACGTCGGCCGCGGGCAGGGCGCCGTGGTCCGTCACCGGGGCGTTCCACGCGATGACGTCCGGGGGCAGGCCCTGGGCCAACGCCGCCAGGAGCGCCGGCCGGGGGACCAGCCGGGCCGTGCGCCCGGGGCCGAGGTGGGCGATCTCGGTGCCGTCCGGCCGGAGGAGCCGCGCCCCCCGCTGCTCCACGGAGGCGGCCCGGACCTGCTCGCCCACCCCCAGTCGGTCCAGGGCCCGCATCGCCTCGGGCCACATGCCCAGCGCCGTGCCGGCGCCGGGCAGGCCCGAGGAGCGCTCGAGCACCCGGACGGACCAGCCCGCGCCGAGCAGGCCGCGGGCGGTGGCCAGGCCGGCGATGCCCGCACCGATGACGACGGCCGATCCGCGCACGGCTCCTCCTGTGGTCGGCGGGTCCCGGTCCCGAGACGTGCCCCGGGCGGTCGAGCTGCAGGCGGCCGGGCTACAGGCGGTCCAGGAAGTTCCCGATGTTCTCCCACGTCCAGGTCTCGCAGCGGGCGGGGCCCATCTCGGCCGGCTTCTTCCGCGCCTCGGGCTCCACCCACAGACCCAGTAGCGGCTTGTCCTCGGCCACCGCGCACCGGATCTGCCACCGCGCCGCGTCCGATGCCGGCGTGCCGCCGCCGATCAGCGCGATCACGCCGTCGCTGCGGCGGATCCGGTCCCGCACGTCCTGCTTCCACTCGTCCGCGCTCGCCCCGTTCCCGGGCGGCTCCACGAACCGCGCCTGGTCCCCGGCCCGGTCCCACTGCGCGGTGAAAAGGTTCCGGAACAGCTCGTCCTGCTCCGCGAACGCCAGAAATACAGTCTTCGGCGCCATTGCCGTCAACTCCCTGCCACATCGAAAGTTTGTCCTAGTGCAAGGCACCATATGCGGTCGGCGCCGTCCGGCGGGCGGGGCCGAGCAACATCCCTTCATGAAGACCTCTGATGTCCCGATGTGCAGTGCGCGGCCCGAACGCCCTCCGTGCGCTCTGGTCTGCTCGCGGGCGGGGTGGGAAAATGGTGCTGCGCCTGCCCCGCACCCGGGCTGAGCCCGTCGAGCACCGCGGTCCCGAGAACACCCCCGCGCACCGGGGCACGAGAGGTCGACGGGACCGGCCGGTGGGCGACGAACCGGAATCCGCCCGCCGGCCCAGCACTGCGGCCCGACGTGACCCGCGCGCTCGGCACCGGCACCACCGCGCGCAAGGAGCCCGCGCCGGACGGATCCGGAGGACGACGAAGGAGCGGCATGGACGAGCTGGAGCGCATCGACGCGGCGTTCCCCGGACTGACGTGGTCGAGGGCGCGGCGGATCACCGAGGGCTGGGACCACGTCATCGTCGTCCTGGACGAGGCCCTGGTGTTCCGCTTCCCGCAGGAGGCGCCGTACACGGAGGCGCTCGGCCGGGAGATCGCGGTGCTGGACCACCTCGCCCCGCGGCTGCCGGTGCGGATCCCGCGCTACGACCGCGTGGCGCCGGACGGCTCGTTCGCCGGGTACCCGCTCCTGCCCGGCCGCACGCTCCAGCCGGAGGTGCTGGCCTCCCTGGACGGGACGGCGCGCGACGCGCTCGTGGACCAGCTGGCCGGCTTCCTCTCGGCCCTGCACACCGCACCCGTCCCCGGCACGCCGCTGGAGCAGGTGCCGGCGTCCTTCCTGGCCGAGGACCAGGACGACGTCCGCAGCGCGGCCGCCGTCCACCTGCCCGCCGTGCTGACCCCGGCAGAGCTGGACGAGGTGGAGCGGATCCTGACCGACGTCGACGCGCTCCTCGCCGCCGACCTCCCCGAGGTGGTCGTCCACAACGACGTCTACAGCCGGCACCTGCTCTGGGACGACGACGACGCCCGGCTCGGCGTGATCGACTTCAGCGACATGTGTGTCGGTGACCCGGCCGTGGACTTCGCGGAGCTGCACGAGTACGGCGAGGACTTCGTCCGCGCGGTGCACGAGCGCTACACCGGGCCGAGGGACCCCGGGCTCCTCGACCGCGCCTGGACGTACCAGCGCTGGATCGGGGTGTACATGCTCACCGACCACTTCGACGTCGGCAAGACCACGTGGGAGGTCGCCCGGGAGACCTTCGACCGCGTCCGGCGCGGGCGGTGAAGCGGACCCCGGAGCGGACCCTCGGCGGCGGCCGCGCGCCACCGCGCCCGTCGTCGTCCGGGACTGCCGTGACGTCGCCCGGTGCACCGGCCGAGAATGGCAGCATGCGACGACTGACCTACTTCATCGGCGTCTCGATCGACGGCCGGATCGCCGGCCCGCACGACGAGACCGACTTCTTCCCGCTCTCCGACGCCTACGGCGCCTGGCTGGGCGAGGAGTTCCCCGAAACCCTCCCGACCCACGTCCGCACCCACCTCGGCCTCGACGACGCGCCCCACCGGCACTTCGACACCGTGGTCATGGGCCGGCGCACCTACGAACCGGCCCTGGCGATCGGCGTGGTCAGTCCGTACGCGCACCTGCGCCAGTACGTCGTGTCGACCACGCAGCAGGAGCTCACCCCGGAGGTGACGGTCGTGCGCGAGGACCCGGCCGGGCTCGTGCGCTCGCTCAAGGCCGAGGACTCGCCGTTCGACGTCTGTCTCGTCGGCGGTGCGTCGCTGGCCGCGGCGGTGCTCCCGGAGATCGACCGGGTGGTCGTCAAGCTCTACCCGGTGCTCGCCGGGGCCGGGCGGCCGGCCTTCGACGCCGGGGAGTTCTCGCCCGCCCGGTTCGACCTGACGGACGTCAGCACGTTCGAGGGCGGCCACGTGGTCCTGACCTGGGACCGCCGCCCGGCCCCCTCGTCCTGACCCGGCGGGCACCGCTCCGGGGTCGGCGGGCGGCTCAGGCCGCGAGCGCGGGCCGGAGGACGGCGTGGGCCCAGGCGCCCAGCGGAGTGGGCGTGGTGGTGAGCGGCTCCCGCGGGTTCTCCGGGGTGAAACCCCGCTGCCCCCGGGACATCCCCAGCACCCCCTCGACCTGCGCGTCGGTGAGGCCGGCCGAGCGCAGGATCCCGGCGACCTCGGCCTCGGCCACCTGGACGGCGGTCAGCTGGCGCCCGAGCGCCTCCCCCACGACCCGGGCGGCCTCGGCGAAGGAGAGGTCCTCGGGCCCGTGCACGCCCTGCGTGTGCCGGCCGGTCCAGTCGGTGGCCAGCAGCCGGACGGCGGCGACGTCCCCGATGTCCCGCGGGTCCACCCAGGGCATCCGGTGGTCGACCGGCAGAATGGTGCTCAGCACCCCGGACCGCACCGACTCGAGATCCAGCAGCAGGTTGGTGAAGAAGTACCCGCAGCGCAGATGGGTGACGTGCGCGCCCGTGGCGTCGAGCAGCTCCTCGGTGCGGGCCAGGCCGTCGATCTCACCGAACCCGTGCCGGGCCTCGGCGCCGACGCTGCTCTGGAAGACCACTCGCGGCACGGCGTTCCCGGCCACCGCCGCGGCGGCGACCTCGCCCATCCGGGCGTAGCCGACGACGGGGTCGTCGTCGTCCGTCGGCGGGTTCACCCAGTACAGGGCGTCGGCCCCGGCGGTGGCCCGGGACACGGCGGCGAGGTCACCCTGGTCCCCCTCGACCACCTCGCACCGGGCCCGCAGGTCCGGGTCCAGGCGGGACGCGCGGCGCACGAGCACGGTGGGCCGCTGCCCGGCCTGCACGAGCAGCCGCACGACCCGGGAGCCCACGTGCCCTGTGGGCGTGGTGACGACGATCCTCATGACGGGTCCCCTCTGCCTCGAGCAGTCCGGTGCACCCCCCACGCTACGACTCCGGCCGCCCCGGCGCACCGGGTGCCGCCGCCGTCCGCACCCGCCGGAGGGTGGTCCGCCCGTAGGGTGGTCCGGACGGCGGGCTCTCCCGAGGGTGAGGAGCACGGCCGGCGCCACTCCGCCCAGCAGCGAGGAACGACCATGACTTCCACCGCGTTCACGATCCGACCGGCGACGAGCGAGAGGTTCGACGACGTCGCCACCGTCCTGGGCCCCCGCAACCCCGACTCGGCGGTCTGCTGGTGCCTCACCTACCGGCTCCCCTCCAAGGAGAACCGCGCGCTGACCGGCCGGGAACGGGCGCAGAGGGTCCAGGAGCTGTGCGCCCGGCCGATCCCGCCGGGCGTCCTCGCCTACGACGGCGGGACGGTGGTCGGCTGGTGCGGCGTGGCCCCGCGGGCCGAGCTGCACTCCTTCGCCCACAGCAGGCGCATCCCCCACGTCGACGACCTCCCGGTCTGGGCCGTGTGGTGCTTCCGGGTGCGCGGCGGCCAGCGGGGCCGGGGTGTGGCCCAGGCCCTGCTCGAAGGCGCCGTGGAGCACGCCCGCGGCCACGGCGCACCGGCCGTCGAGGGCTACCCGGTGGACAACGGGGACAAGAAGGTCGACACAACGATGGCCTACGTCGGCACCCGCGCCATGTTCGAGCGCGCCGGCTTCACCCAGGCCGCCGACACCACCTCGGTCCTCAACGGGTTCCCGCGCGTGCTCATGCGGCTGCCGCTGCGGTGAGCGGGGCCTGAGCGTGGCCCGCACCGGCCACGCGGTCAGGACGCGGGCGCAGCACGGGGCGGGCGGCTGAAGCGGGCCCGGTAGTCGGTGGGCGAGATCGCGTACCGGCCCACGAAGCTCTGCCGCAGGGCCTCGGCGGAGCCGAACCCGCACCGCTGGGCGATCGCCGCCGCCGGCAACGAGCTGGACTCCAGCAGCCGGGCGGCGGCGTCGGTCCTGGCCTCCCGCACGAACCGGGCCGGCGGCAGACCCAGGTGCGCGTCGAAGAGGCGGGTGAGGTGACGGGGGCTGACCCCGACGCGGTCGGCGACGGCCGCGGTGGACAGGTCCGCGTCCAGGTGGGTGGTGATGAACCCGATCGCCTGCTGCACCACGTCGTTGCCTCCTCCGGAGACGCCGGTGAACAGGCTCATCTGGGCCTGGTTGCCCGGCCGCTGCAGGTAGGTCACGAGGTTGCGGGCCACCTGGCGGGCCAGCGGCACGCCGTGGTCGTCCTCGATGAAGGACAGGGTCAGGTCCAGGGCGCTGGTGACCCCGGCCGCGGTGGCGATCCGCCCGTCGCGGATGTAGATCGGGTCCGGATCGACCTCGACCTGCGGATAGCGGCGCGCGAGGTCGGCGGCGAAGCGCCAGTGCGTGGTGGCGCGCCGCCCGTCGAGCAGCCCCGCGGCGGCCAGGACGCTGGCGCCGGTGCACACGGAGGCCACCCGCCGGCTCGTGGCCGCGAGGCGCCGCACGTGCCGCAGGAGGGGCTCGGCGTCGGCGGCGCGGTGGTGGCCGAGGCCGCCCGTCACGATCATGGTGTCGACCGGTCCGAGCACGTGCTCGAGGGCGCCGTCCGCCTGCAGGGTCAGACCGGTCTCGCAGCGGATCGGGACCCCGCGCAGGCTCAGCACCTGCACCCGGTAGGGGTCGCGCGGCCGGCCGATCATGTTGGCCAGGGCCAGGGGCGTGGTGATGCAGGCGATGTCGAGCAGCTCCGCCCCGTCGTAGGCGATCACCGCCGTGGCACGATCAGCCATCAGGTTCCCCTGTCACCCGGTGTGGGACGAGTATCCCAGGATTCCGGACGCAGCGGAGGACGGGCCCGAAGAGTGACGTCCGGCCGCTCCTACCCTCGTGGCATGAACCACCGGCCTCCGTCCGCAACCCTCTCCGCTCCGGCGCCGACATCGTCGGCGCCCCGACCCGTCCGGGCGATCGCACGGCGGTGGCCCGCGATCCTCGGCCTGGCGTTCGCCGCGTTCAACCTCGCCACCGACGACCCGCACAGCGTCACAGCCGTGCTCCTGGTGCTGGTGCTGGTGCTGGCGACGACGGGGTACGTGGTGATCGCCGTGCTCGTCCGTCCCCGCTGGTCCTGGCCGGTGCTCGCCGTCCTGGTCGTCCTCGTGGTCACCGCCCGGCTCGCCGGGGCGGGGCCGGTCGTCGAACTGGCCGCCATGACCGCGGTCGTGCTGAGCGCCGTCGGCGTCGGCGCGGTCCGGGGCACCTTCTCGCGGCCCGGGGCCTATCGCTGGCAGCCGTTCGCCGCCATCGGGTTCATGGCGCTCGGACTCGGTGCGCTCTGGCTCTCCCCGGAGGCCGGGCGCGTGCTGGTCGCTGCCGGCCTGATCGGCCACGCCGCGTGGGACCTGGTGCACTGGCACCGCCACGAGGTGGTCTCGCGGTCGCTGGCCGAGTGGTGCGGTGCCCTCGACCTCGCCCTCGGGGTCGGCGTCCTCGCTCTCGCCCTCGCCGGATGATCCCCGGCCGACCGGGAGGGAGTGCACGGCGGTCGTCAGCGGCCCGGACGCTCGTGGAACTGCAGCCGGTGTCCGTCCGGCGCCTCGACGGTGGCGTAGGTCCCCCACGGCTCGCTGACCGGATCGGACACCGTGGCACCCCTGGAGCGCAGCTCCGCCACGGTCGCCGCGACGTCGTCGGCGGTGAAGGTCAGGTGGGCGCCCTCGCCGGGATCCTTGCCGGAGGCCGAGGCCGCCGACAGGACGATGGACGTCTGCGCGCCGGGGGGCCTGACCTCGATCCAGCGAGCGCCCCCGCCCATGTCGGCGTCCGTGACGACGTCGAATCCCAGGGTGTCCCGGTAGAACGCCAGGGCCTCGTCCTGGTCGCCGACGTACAGCACCGCCGCCGCGACGTTCGTGATCATGAGTTCCTCCTGTGTGAGCTCTTTCCCATGGACAGGTGAGGTCGATCGGCCTCAGGTCCCCATCATGACGGGCCGCTCACGCCCGTGTGCCGTAGACGAGCGCGACGGTCCCGAGGTCCGTCCTGGCGACCGATCTCAGCGCGAGCCGGCGTGGGACCGGCAGCTCGCCGAACAGCCGCTTGCCGGATCCGAGCAGCAAGGGGTGGACGAACAGCCGGATCTCGTCGACCAGGTCCTCCGCGAGCAGCTCCCGGCAGAGCACGCCGCTGCCCAGCACGGCGATGTCCCCGTCCTCGCCCGCCCTCAGCCCGCGCACCGCGTCGACGGCGTCCGTCGAGAGGATCCGTGTCCCCGGCCACGCGGCCTCGGTCAGGGTCCGGGAGGCCACGTACTTGGGGGTGGCGTTCAGATGCGCGGCCACGGGGTTGTCGGCCGGCTGGTGGGGCCAGAACGCGGCCATCTTCTCGTAGGTCCGGCGCCCGAAGAGGTAGCTCGAGGTCCTCGCGAACCCCGCGGATGCGGTGACCTGATGGACGCTCCCGGCATAGGGGGCACCCCAGCCGCCGTGCACGAACCCGCCCTCCGGGTCCTCCCCGGGTGACCCCAGCCCTTGCATGACTCCGTCGACCGTCAGAAACTCGATCATGACCAGCGCGCCCATCGTGGGGTCCTCTCCTCGTCCTCCTCCGACGGTAGAACTCCGGGGCCGAGGGGGTCTTGAAGAAAGCGGCACGGCACAGAGGGCAGACGTGAGCGGGTCCGCACCGACGGTCCTCCGGCAGGCCGTTCCGCCTCCGCTGCGGGGGCTGGTGGCGGGGATCGTGGGCTTCGACGAACTCGCTCCGCCGGGAGGACGGTCCCGGGTGCAGCCGGTCGGCAGCTTCCTGGTGCTGGAGATCTCCTTCACCTCACCGCTGCACGTCCGGGCGCTTCCGGCGGCAGCGGAGACGGTTCACGGTGCTTTCCTCGCCGGGCTGATGCCCGGTCCGGTGCGCACGGTCTTCTTCGACCGGCACGCCTCCGTGCAGGTCTATCTGACCCCACCGGGCGCCTGCCGGCTGCTGGGCGTGCCGGGCCGGGAGACCGCCGGGCACGTCCTGCCACTGGCGGACCTGGTGCCGCGATGGGGCCACGACCTGCCCGACCGGCTCGCCGAGGCGCCGGGCTGGTCCCAGCGTTTCGCGATCGTGGTCGACGAACTGGTGCGGCTCGCCGGGTCCGGGGCACCGGCCGATGCCCTGGTGGAGTGGACGTGGTCGGAGCTCCAGCAGACGGGCGGACAGGCGCGGATCGCGGATCTGGCACGGCGCTCGGGCTGGAGCGTGCGGCACGTGCGCGCGCGCTTCGACGAGGTGACCGGGGTCCCGCCCAAGGTCGCAGCACAGATCATCCGGTTCGAGCGCCTGCACGCGGAGCTGGGGAGCCGGAGTCTCGGGGCGCTCGCCGCTCGGCACGGCCTCTCGGACCAGAGCCACCTCACCCGGGAGGTGCGGCGCTTCGCGGGCGAGACGCCCCTCGCCCTCGCGCGGGCACGGCGGCCCACTGCGTTCACCCTGCTCGGGACACGCCCTCTTCCCTCTCCGACCTCTCAGACGGTGTGACGAGTCCTGTCCCGACCGCGGGGCGTCACACTCGGCCCTCCCCTTTCCTGGGTTGACCGCGCGGCCTATATTTTGACCATGCGGTCAAACGAGGCCTCGGGTGACTCCCCGACCTTCACGGAGACGGCCCGCCGGGCCCAGATCCTGGCGTGTGCGATCGAGGCCATCTCCGAGTCCGGGTACGGGCGGGCCTCCCTGGCCGAGATCGCCCGCCGCGCCGGCGTGAGCAAGGGCGTGGTCTCCTACTACTTCACGTCCAAGGACGAGCTGCTGGCCCAGGTGGTGATCGACGTCTACCGCCGCGCCGGGGCCGCCATCGCGGCCCGCACCGACGCCGAGACCGACCCCTCGGCGGTGCTGACCGCCTACGTGGAGGCGAACCTCGCCTTCCTGGGCCGGCATCCGGCGGACCTCCGGGCGGTCACCGAGATCGTGATGAACCTGCGCGCCCCGGACGGCGCCCCCCGGTTCACCCCGTCCGGGGCCGACCCGGTGCTGGCCCACCTGGAGCGCCTGCTGCGCGACGGGCAGGAGACCGGGGCCTTCCGGGACTTCGACGCCCATGCCCTGGCGATCCTCGTCCGCGGGGCGATCGACACCGCCTCCGGGCGGCTGGTCACCGACCCGGACTTCGACCTGGGCACCTACACCCGCGAGCTCGTCTCCGTGATCGGGCTCGCGACCCGGAAGAGACCCTGAGGAGAGCGCTGTGAGCGTCCCGGACCCCATCCCGCGGCCGACCGTTCCCCCTGCCGGGACACCACCGGACCGGAACCCTGCGCCGTCGCCGGCCCCGGACGGCGGTGCGGTCCCGAGCGGCGGTGCGGTCCCGGGCGGAACGCCGGTGAGCTGCCGGCGTCACCCGCTGGTGGGACTGCTGGGCGCAGGCCTGGTCCTGCCCTTCGCCCTGTACTACGGACTGCGACTGGCCGGGGCGGAGCCCTGGGTGGCGCTGGTGCTCGGCGGGCTCGCCCCGCTGCTGCGCGTGCTGGGCGCCGCGGCCCGCACCCGCCGGCTGGACCGGCTCGGGGCCTTCACCCTGTCCGTGCTGGCCCTCAACACCGCCGTGGGGCTGATCACGGCCGACGCCCGGCTGCTGATGGCCCTGGGCGGCTGGCTCACCGCACTGCTGGGCGCGTGGCTGCTGACGAGTCTCGCCGGCGGCCGGTCCGCGCTCTTCGACGCCACCGTGGCTCTGATGCCCGCCGAGGCCGCCACCCGCTGGAGGCACGGCTGGGAGCAGGACCCGGTGTTCCGCCGGATCTTCCGGGCGATGACCGCGGGCTGGGGAGCCGCCTTCCTGATCGGGACCGGCGCCCGAGCGGTCATGGCCTACACCCTGCCCGTCGACGCGGTCCCGGTCGCCGCCGCGGCGCTGCTGCTGGTGCTGCTGGTCGCCGTCGTCCAGGCCGGCAAGGCGTACGGGCGGCGGCACCTGGGCCCGCCCGCCGCGCCGGCCACGGCGGCCGGGCCGCCCCCGGCGCCCGGCGGTCCGGGCGCCCGGAGCGGACCGGACGGTGACCTGGGCCTTTGACGCCACGTTGCGCCCACAGGGGACCGCAAGGTGTGAGAGTTCCCACTCGGCCTGTGCTTTCCCAGGTCAGTCCGGATAATGGGGAAGGCTGGCCCGAGCATCGTCGCGGGGATCAGCACCCCCTTCCCCGCAACCGAAGCAGGACAGCATGACTCTGGAAAAACCACGCACCGAGGCCCCCGCGGCCGAGGACCATCCGCAGGCACCGGCCGAGGAGCAGTCCGAGAAGAAGAGCCCGGCCCTGAACATCCCGGGCCTGCTCGCCGGCGCCGCCACCGCCGCGACCATGTCCGTGATCGGCGGCCACCTCAGCGTCGCCGGCACCGTCCTCGGCGCCGCACTGACCAGCATCGTCTCCGGCATCGCCATCGTCATCTACTCGACCTCGCTCGAGAAGAGCCGCCGCGGCCTGAAGAAGGTGAAGACCACCGTGGCCCAGCGCGTGCTCGCCCGCCCCGGCCTGGACTCCTCCGAGTCGGACGGCAGCACCGCCGTGGCCGCCGGCAGCCGCTGGACCGCCCTGCGCCCGCGCCTGAAGCCCGTCCTGGTCTCCACCGGCGCCGTCCTCGGCCTCGCGGTCGCGGCGATCTTCGGCATCCAGGCGCTCACCGGCACCGAGCTCTCCGGGGGCACGGGCACGATCCAGCGCACCGTGACCGGCAGCGAGTCGGTCTCCGTGCGCAGCGACGTTGCCCCCGCCCCGGTCGAGGACCCGGCCGCCGGCACCGGCGAGGTGGCCCCTGCCGAGGGGACCGTCCCCGACGCGGAGGTCACCGTGGCCCCGGGTGGAGTCGTTCCGGGCGAGGTCGCCCCCACGGACGGAGCGGTGACCGAGGACGACACCACGACCGGCGGCACCCTCCCGGACACGAGCGGCCAGGAGTCGGAGAGCGGGCAGACCGACACCGTCCAGCCGGGCGCCGGCGCGGCCGCCGAGCAGGCCGTGCCGGGCGCCGACGCCGGTGCGGTGCCCGCGGCGCCGTAGACGGCAGCACACCGGAAGGACCGGGGCGGGGACGTGGACACCACGTCCCCGCCCCTTCCCGTGCCGGCCCCTTCTCCCGGCGCGGCCGGCGTCCAGGAGGAGGAGCCGGTCGCGCCATCTTTCGTCATGTTCGCCTGTTGCCCCTGACCAGGCCCGATGTTGGCGCGGCTCCCACGAGGTCTGGACTTAAGTCGACTGACATATGTCCCGAAAGGCACCTAACTTGGCCTCATCCCGGCTGCGGTCGCAGGCGGGAGGCGATCGACGAAGGGGATGACAGTGGCAGGGGTTCGAGAGGTTCGCGGAAATCAGGTGGCGCAGTGGCTGACGGTCGCGGCCGTCATGCTGTTCGTCGCCAACGGCGCCGTCCTGGCCCTGGGGTCCCAGGCCTACGGGTGGGCCACGCTGCTGTTCGCGGCGGCCGCGTACTTCGCGGTGTCCACCGGGAT
This sequence comes from Kocuria rosea, assembly GCF_006094695.1. NCBI lineage: Bacteria > Bacillati > Actinomycetota > Actinomycetes > Micrococcales > Micrococcaceae > Kocuria > Kocuria rosea. Next base: position 3,821,722 of record NZ_CP035103.1, read on the forward strand.
CGTGGGACGCCCCCTGCGACAGCACTGACCCGCCGGCACCGAGGTGCCGGTCCTGACCCACCGACGGAGCGTCGGCCCGGCACGCCGGTCGTGCCGGGCCGACGCTCCGTCGTCGTCCCGGCGGCGGTTCCGGGGCGCGGGTGCCGCTGCCCGGGAGTGACGCCGCCCGAGGCCCGGAGGGACGCGGTCCGGCTGGTATCGTCCCTGAGGTCCACCCCATGTGCACCCAGCGAGGACCACCATGTCGCGCTCCCCTGCCCCGCGGACGATCTCCGCCGACGCAGAATTTGTTCCCTCCCCCACGACCACGCCGACGACCACGAACCCCGCCCCGGACCGCTCGGCCACGGCACCCGGTGCCCGGAGCCGGCCCTCCGCGGTCGACACCGGCTGGATGCTCGGCCTGTTCGGCACCGCCATCGGCGCGGGCATCCTCTTCCTCCCGATCAACGCGGGGGCCGGCGGCCTGTGGCCGCTGCTCGTGGTGACGGTCCTCATCGGGCCGATGACCTACCTGTCCCACCGGGCCCTCGCACGCTTCGTCTGCGCCTCGCCGCGGAAGGGCGAGGACATCACGGTCGTGGCCCGCGACTACTTCGGGGAGGGCGCCGGGCGGGTGATCACCGTCCTGTACTTCCTCGCGATCTACCCCATCGTCCTGATCTACGGGGTGGGCATCACCAACACGGTCGAGAGCCTGCTGGTCAACCAGCTGGGCCTGCCGCAGGTGCCCCGCGTGCTGCTCTCCGGGGTGCTGATCGCCCTGATGATGCTGGTCATGGTCGCCGGTCAGCGCCTCATGCTCGCGGTGACCCGGTGGCTGGTCTACCCGCTGATCCTCGCCCTGCTGGGGGTGACGATCTACCTCGTCCCCACCTGGCAGGTGGGCGACCTCGCCGTGGTGCCGTCCGCCGGCGAGCTCACGCTGTCGGTGTGGCTGATCATCCCGGTGCTGGTGTTCGCGTTCAACCACTCCCCCGCGATCTCCCAGTTCTCCCTGGCGATGCAGCGCGAGCACGGGACGGACGCGCCCGCGGCGGCGTCCCGCGTGCTGCGCCGCACCACGGTCCTGCTGGTGCTGTTCACCATGGGCTTCGTCTGGTCCTGCGTCCTGTCCCTGGGCACCACCGGGCTGCAGGAGGCCCGCGAGGCCAACCTCCCGGTGCTCTCCCACCTGGCCAACGTGCAGGACAACCCCTGGATCGGCTACCTCGGCCCCGCCGTGGCGGTCGTGGCGATCGTCTCCTCGTTCTTCGGCCACTACCTGGGCGCCAGCGAGGGCGCGGCGGGGATCGTGCGCAGCATGCTCCCCGCCCGGATCCGGCAGCCGCAGGACCGGACGCTGCGCCGGGGGATCGCGGTCTTCATCTTCCTCACCACGTGGGCGGCCGCGGTGCTCAATCCGAGCATCCTGCCCCTCATCGAGTCCCTGGCCGGGCCCGTCATCGCCGTGATCCTGTACCTGATGCCGATGTACGCCGTGCGCCGGATCCCGGCGCTGGCGCCCTACCGGGGGCAGCTCTCCAACGTGTTCGTGACCGTCGCCGGGCTCGTGGCCATCAGCGGCATCCTCTTCACCCTCGTCCGCTGAGCCCCCGGCCCTGGGCGGGACGTCCCCGATAGACTGGGGGCCGCACACCGACCCGGTTCGAGACCGGTGCTACCGCCGGAGGAACATGGCCCGCAACCCCACTGCCGCCGATGTCGCGCGCGAGGCCGGGGTCTCCCGGAGCGCGGTCTCGATGGTCCTCAACAACAACGCCGACGGCAACGTCTCGCCCACCGCCCAGCAGCGGATCCGGGAGGCCGTGCAGCGGCTGGGCTACGTGCCGAACGCGGTGGCGGTCGCCCTGCAGAGCCAGCGCACCAACACCATCGGCGTGATCACCGACGAGATCGTGACCAGTCCCTTCGCCGGCCGGATCATCAGCGGCGCCGGTTCCGTCGCCCGCCCGGCGGGCTACGTGCTCACCGTGGCCGACACGGAAGGGGTGCCGGGGCGCGACCTCGAGCTCGCCGAGGCCCTGATCCACCGGCACGTCGACGGGCTGGTCTACGCCACGGGCGGCCTCGTGGAGCTGGACCCGCCCGTGGCGCTGCTGCACCGCCCCGCGGTGCTCGCCAACTGCTACGACCCGCAGGAACGGCTCGCCGCGGTGATCCCGGACGAGGTGACCGGGATGCGCCGTGCCACCGAGCACGTGCTCGGCCTGGGGCACCGCCGGATCGCCCTGCTGACCGGCACGTCCGACTCGCCGGCCACGCCGCTGCGCCGGCAGGGCTTCGAGGCGGCCTGCGCGGAGTTCGGCCGCGAGGGCCTGCGGCTCACGGTCGAGCCGACCGGCTGGGAGATCCAGGACGGCTACCGGGCGGCGCAGCGGCTGCTCGCCCTGCCCGAGCCGCCGACGGCGGTCCTCGCGTCCAACGACCGCACCGCCACGGGCGTGCTGCTCTGCGCGGCGGCGTCCGGCCTGCGGGTCCCGGAGGACCTCTCCCTCGTGGGGGTCGACGACCAGCAGAGCGTGGCCGACCAGCTCGTCCCCGCGCTGACGACCGTAGCCCTGCCGCACCTGCGGATCGGGGCGCGCGCCGTGGAGCTGCTCCTGGAGCAGCTCCACGGCGTCGAGGTCCCGCCCGCGGTGGAGCGCATCGACTGCCCGCTGATCGTCAGGGCGTCGACGGGCCCAGCGCCCACCCGGTGACCGCGCCCGGCTCGACCGCCGCGCACCAGGTCTCGCCGTCCTGCGGATAGGCCCGGAGGGTGTGGGAGGGCCCGTCCTGCGCGTAGACCTCCACCAGGGAGCCGTCGACCACGACCGTCGCCGCGCGCCCCGACCAGACCTCGCGCTCGCCGGCGGGACCGCGCAGCAGCAGGCGCACGGCGGCGTCCGGGCCCGTGGCGCGGAGCTCGGCGGCGTCCGGCAGCTCGACCGTCCCGTCCGCGGACGCCGGCTCGAGGGGCTCGCGCCGGTGCCCCGCGCACTCGGCGGCGGGTGCCGGGACGAGGACGTCGCCGTCCAGGCGGAGCTCGCGCGGCCAGGTGAGCAGACCAGCCCACCCCTCCTCGTCGCTGACCTCCTCCGGGCGCGTCTCCCACGACCAGCCCCACAGCAGGGTGCGGTCCTCCAGCGCCAGCACCTGGGGCGCGTAGAAGGCCGGCCCCGTGTCCACGGCGCCACAGGCCTCGGGGGTGAAGCGGGGGGCGGCTCCCCGGGCCCGGCCCCCGTCGTCGTCGTCGGGGTCCTCGTCCATGCGCCCGACGACGTAGCGCACGTCCTGGAGCCGGCCGGACCCGTCCTCCTGGCGCATCCACCGGGAGACGATCAGCACCCAGCGGGACACCTCGCCCTCGACCACCTCGAAGAGCTGGGGGCACTCCCAGATCGAGGCGTCGAGGTCCGCGCTGAGCACGGGGTGGTCCGAGGTCAGCCACACGCCCAGGTAGGTCCAGTGCTCCAGGTCGGCGGCGTCGTAGAGCAGGATCGCCGCCCGGCCGTCGGCCAGCCCCGCGCCCTGGAGGGCGTACCGCCGCCCCGCCCAGCGGAAGAGGAACGGGTCGCGCACCGCGACGACGTCAGGGTCCGCGGGCATCTCCGCCGCCGTGACGCCCTCCTGCCGCCAGGACCGCAGGTCCTCCGAGCCGGTGGCCAGCGTCACCCGGGACCGGTCGTCGCCGGCCTCGACACCGCTGTAGACCGCCACCGGGCACCCCTCGTCGACGGTGAGCACCCCGGACCAGCAGCCGAACGCGTCGGGGCCGTGCTGCTGCGGGCGCAGGGCCACCGGCTCCTCCTGCCACGTCACCAGGTCCGGTGAGGACAGGTGCCCCCACTGGATGGCGTCGTGGCGCGCGGAGCCGGGGTTGTACTGGAAGAACACGTGCCAGGTGCCGTCGACCCGGCACAGCCCGTTGGGGTCGTTGAGCCAGCCCCGGGCCGGCCGGGGGTGGGTGCGGGGGAAGGCCCGGCCGGTGGGCAGGACGGCGGAGGCGGTGCTGGGAGAGAGGGTCATTTGCTGCTTCCTGCGGTGAGGCCCTCGCGCAGATAGCGCTGCCCGAAGACGAAGACGATGAGTGCGGGGATCATGGAGATCACGACGCCGGCCAGGACCACGGAGATGGAGCCCGTGCCCAGGTTCCCCTGCAGGGACACGAGGCCCAGGGGGAGGGTGAAGTTCTGCTCCGAGATGGTCAGGATGAGTGGCCGGAAGAACTCGTTCCAGTGGTAGTTGAACGCCAGGATGCCCACGATGGCCATGCCCGGCAGGGACAGCGGCGCGTAGATGGAGAAGAAGGTCCGCCAGGGGCTCGCCCCGTCCAGGGCGGCGGCCTCCGCGAAGTCGTTGGGCAGCCCCATGAAGTACTGGCGCATCAGGAACGTGCCGAACGCGGTGGGGATGGCCGGGATGATCAGCGCCAGGAGGGTGTCGGCCAGGCCCATGCCGCGGACCAGCATGAACACGGGCACGATCGTCACCTGGACCGGGACCATCATGGTGGCCAGGACCACGCCGAACATCAGCCCGGAGCCCCGGAAGCGCATGCGGGCGAAGACGTACCCGGCCATGGCCGCCGTCAGCATCTGCCCGGCGGCGATGAGGGCGGTGACCAGTGCGCTGTTGAGGACGAGCCGCACCAGGTCGATCTGCCGGGCGACCTCGGCGTAGGCCGTGGTGTCCGGATCGGTCGGGAAGAACTTGGGCGGGAGGTCGAACGCCTCGCTGGGGCTGCGCAGCGACGTCGACAGGGTCCACATGACGGGTCCCAGGACCGCGACGGCGGCGACGATCAGGAAGAGGAAGCCGGCGACGCGTCCCGGGGTGGGCAGCCCCCGGCGCCGACGACGGCGGGGCGCGGGGCCGGCCGTCCGGGACGGGGTGTGAGCGGGTGCAGACATGAGGTGGTCCTTCGTCGGTCGGGAGAGCTCACTGGTAGTGGACGTAGCGCCGGGAGAGGCGGAACTGCGCCAGGGTGACGAGCATGATCAGCACCATCAGCACGAGTCCGATGGCGGACGCCCTGCCGAACTCCAGCTGCTGGAACGCCGTCTGGTAGACGACCATCACGGCGGAGCGGGTCGAGTCCCCGGGGCCGCCGCGGGTGAGCACGTAGGGCTGGTCGAAGACCTGCAGCGCCGTGATGATCGCCGTCACGGACGCGACCAGGAGGGTCGGGCTGACCAGGGGCAGGGTCACGTTGCGGAACTTGGACCAGCCCTTGGCGCCGTCGAGGTCGGCCGCCTCGTAGAGCTCCTTGGGGATGGACGCGATCCCGCCGAGCAGGATCAGGAACGTGAAGCCGAAGTTCTGCCACACGTAGACGAGCACCACCACGAGCGAGGCCCCGGTCGTGGTGGTCAGCCAGGGCACGGCGGGCAGGCCGACATTGGTGAGGAGCCAGTTCACGACGCCGAACTGCTCGTTGAACATGTAGCGCATGAAGATCGAGACGCTGGCCGCGGAGAGGATCAGCGGGAAGAAGAACGTGGAGCGGAAGAACAGCCGCAACCAGGCCGGCATCTTCCCCTGCACCAGCACCGCCAGGGTCATCGCGAGGGACAGCTGCAGAGCCACCGCGACCACCACGAACACGATCGTGTTCAGGAAGGAGACCCGCACGGTCCGGTCCGTGACGAGCTCGGTGAAGTTGCGCAGCCCCACGAACTCGGGCGCGGAGATGATGTCCCACTGGAAGAAGGCCAGCACCACGGAGGCCAGGATGGGCAGCACCGTGAAGACGCCCATCCCGATGACGGTCGGAGCCAGGAAGACGACGGTCATCCACCTCTCGGCCCGGGAGCGGGTCCGCCGCGGCGACGGCACCGGTGCGGAGACCGTGGTGCGGGCGACGTCCGGTGCCGGTGCGATGGTGGTCATGAGTCCTCCCCGAGGATGAGAGCGAGTTCGGTGTCGAGCCGGTCGAGGGCCGAGGTCATCTGGCCGGCGCCGCCGCCCATGGCGACCGCCACGTTCTTCATGAGCGCGGACTCGACGGCGGCCTGCTGCGGCGGGGCGGGAATGGGACCGGTGCTGGGGAAGCGGTCCAGCGTGTCGTAGAAGACCTGCCAGTGCTCCGGGCCGGCCCCGCGGTAGAAGTCCGCGGTGACCATGGAGCGCCGGCTCGGCGTGGTGTTCGGGTGGGGGGTGGCCAGCTGCATCGACTCCTTGCGGGCCGTGAACTTGATCCACTCCCACGCCTGGTCCTTGCGCTCCGAGGTCTTCATCAGCGCGTAGCCGGCGCCGCCGAACTGGTGCCGCTGCGTGCGCCAGCGCGGGAAGAACTGCACGTCGAAGGCCTCCGGCCCCATCCCGGCCTCGTTCAGCCCCTGCGCCCAGTACCCGCCGGCCGGGGTGGCGCCCACACGGTTGGAGGCGAACAGGCCGATCAGGGCGTTGCCGCCGCCCTCCTCGGGGCGCACGCCGAGGCCCTCCTGCACGAGCTCCCGCAGGTAGTCGAACGTCTCCGTGACCCGCTCGTCCCGGACGTTGGAGCCCGTCCACAGGTAGCCGCCGCGGCGGTCGGCACCCGCCGGGTGGTCCCCGTAGAAGCCGTTCCACAGCCATCCGCCGCCCGGCGCCTTCTCCTCGGTGAGGAAGCTGGTGCCGTTGGCGTAGAGCCAGGGGACCACACCGCCGAACAGGCGGTTCGTCCAGTAGTAGGGGCGGAAGGAGCCCTCGTTGGAGCGCTGCATGGCGCGCATGAGCCCCGTGAAGTCGTCCTTGGTCCAGTCGTCGGCGGGCCGCTCCGCCCCGGCCCGGCGCAGCGCCGCCGTGTTGAGGTACATGTTGGCCGCGTTGAACTCCAGCGGCAGCTGGTACAGGTTCCCCTTGTACATGAAGGCCTCGACGAGGCTGGGGTGCACGTCGCGGAAGTACTCGCCCATCGTGGCGGCGTCCCGCTGGACGAAGCTGTCGAGGGGCACCGCGAGCCGGTCGGCGAACAGCTGGGTGCCCTCCGTGGCCACGTACACCAGGTCCGGCGCCTGGCCGGCCGCGACCATGGTGAGGATCTTGGAGAAGAAGTCGCCCCAGTCGGCGCTCTGGACGGCCTGGATCCGCACCGGGATGTCCGGGTGCTCGGCCCGGAACTCGTCCACCAGCTGCTGGCGCTTCGCGGCGTCCTGGGACGTGCCCTGGATCGCCACCGTCAGGACGTCATCCCCGCGACCGGGGATGTCGGAGGCGGTCAGGCGCGGCCACGCCCCGACGGTGGCCCCGGCCAGGGCGACGCCCCCGACCCCCAGTAGCGCGCGACGGGTCATGCTGCTCGCTGCAGTCATCCGCGTGTCCTCACTCTGCTGAACTAACACGTGTCAGGTTCCTGACACGTGTTAGGAGAGTAGAGACATCCGGGGCGAGGTGTCAAGGATCACAGTGCCGGGCCGTCACAAGACTGCATCGGGGGCCGTCCGGAACGGCGAGCACTCAGGAGACGAGTGCCGCCGCTCCGGGGCCGGTGAGCTCCTCCGGGCCGACCGGGCGCCCGGACACCGCCAGCAGCAGCGCGAGGACGCCGCCGCGCACCTCCGGGCCGGTCCCGGCGTCGAGGTCGGCGTCGGTGGCCACGAGCCGCAGGCCCGCCGCCCGCTCCTTCCCGCCGCCGAGCTTCGTGCTGGTCCGCAGCTGGTGGCGCAGGGCCTCGGCGACCGGTCCGGCCGGGCGGTCCCGGGTGAGCGAGAGCGGGCGCCGGATGTCCTCCCCGTGCACGAACGCCTCCACCAGCCGGGTGGCCGGCGCCGCCGGCGCGCTCGTGGTGCGGGCGCTCACCGCGCGGAACGCGGCCAGGGTGTCCCGCGGGTCGGCACGCCGCTCCCGCGCGACGCCGCGGGCGTTGCAGCGGTCGAAGTCGAAGCGGGCGGCCGCGAGGCGGCGGAGGAAGCCCAGGCGCGTGGTCCGCGCATCGTCGACGAGGTGGGCCAGGACGTCGTGGACGTCCCAGCCGGGGCACAGCGAGGGGGTCGCCCACTGCCGCGCCGGGAGGTCCTCCAGGTCCCGGATCAGCGCCCGGCGCTCGGCGTGGACCACGGGCCAGATCTCGGTCATGGGGACTCCTCGGTGCTCGGGCGCCCGGCGTGCTCGGGGCGGTGGGGTCAGGGGCGGACCCGCACCCGGGCCAGCTCCCGGGTCCGGCGCAGGTCCCAGCCGGTGCCGAGGACGACGACGAGCAGTGCCGCGGTGATGGGCTCCGGCTGCTGCAGCACCACCGCCAGGGCGACCAGTGCCGCGGTGAGCACGGCGGTCGCGGTGCGCGTCATGGTCCGGGTGGTCGTCTGCGTCATCGGTTCTCCCTGGGTGGTCTCGGGCGTGCTCCGGGGCCGAGCCTGGCACGGCAGGCTGTGCCGGAGCTGTCACCGCGACCGGCGGTGCTTGGGCGTCGGCTCAGGTCGACGGCGCCGCCGGCAGCCGCAGCAGGAACGTGGTGGTCGGGGCGGACTCGAGGGTGAGGCTGCCGCCGAGGGACTCGGCGAGCTCGGCGGCGACCGTCAGTCCGATGCCCTCGCCCCCCTCCCCGGTGCTGACGTGGCGGTCGAAGATGCCCCGGTCCACGGGTCGGTCCCCCTCGTCCTGGACCGTGATCGCCCAGTGCGTGCGGGCATCCCTGGCCCGTACGCGCACGACTCCGCGGCCGTGCCGCAGGGCGTTGTGGATGAGCACGTCCAGGATCTGCTGCAGCAGCCCGGGATGCGTGCGGACGCGGGCGGGACGCGGTGCCATCGCCGTGACGGTGCGGCCCCCCGCACCGGCCTGCCGGTCCCAGCGCGCGGCGGTCTCGGCGGTGAGCAGCGCCAGGTCCACGGGCACCGGGCGCTCCAGACGGCGGCCGCGGGAGTGCTCCAGCAGCTCGGTCACGGTCCCGCTGAGCCGGTCCAGCTCTCCCAGCGCCCGGTCGAGCTGCTCGGACACCGCGGGGGCGGTCTCGGGCCAGTAGGTGAGGTCCTCGAGCTCCAGGCGCAGGGCGGTGAGCGGGGTCCGCAGCTGGTGGGAGGCGTTGGCCGCGAACTGCCGCTCGCGGTGCAGCAGGGCCTCGAGCTGCCGGGAGCTGGTCTGCAGCGCCACCCCGATGGCCCGGGCCTCGGGCAGCGTGGAGTCCATCGGCGGCAGGCTGAAGGTCCCGTCCCCCAGCCGGCGGGCGGCGTCGGCCAGCTGCTGGAAGGGCCGCGCCAGCCCGCGGGCCAGCACCACCGCGGCGAGGACGGCCAGGACCACGACCCCCAGGCCGATGAGCACGATCGGCATCACGGCATCGGTGATCCGCTCGCTCACCGCCGCACCGGAGCGGGTCAGCTCCAGGGCGCTGCCGTCCGGCAGCCGCCGGGTCGCCACCACGTCCGCGGCGTGGCCCTCAGCCTCGCCCGCCGACGCCAGCACCCGGCCGTCCGCAGCCCGGTGGACCAGGACCTCCCCGTCGTGCACGAGGGCGTCCAGGTCCTCGTCGACGGGTCCACCGCCGCGCGAGCGCTCCGTGAGCACGGCTGCGATCAGGTCCGCGGAGCGCTCGGTCTGCTGGACCACGGTGGTCTGCGCCTGCTCGGCCACCATGTAGGCCCGCGGGCCGCCGTACAGGACGATCACGGCGATCGCCAGACCGACGAGCGCCGTGACCAGCCGGTCACGCATCCGGCGGGCCGTCCTCGAGCCGGAAGCCGATCCCGCGCACGGTGACGATCTGGGCCGGCGCCCCGGAGTCGGCCAGCTTGTGCCGCAGCCGGGCCACGGTGACGTCGAGGGTCTTGGTGGAGCCGAACCAGTTCTCGTCCCACACCCGGTCCATGAGGTGCTCCCGCGTGACCACGTCCCCGCGGACACCGTCCAGTTCGGCCAGCACGTCGAACTCCTTGGCGGTGACCGGCAGGACCGTGTCCGCCACGAAGGCCTGCCGGGACCGCGGGTCCACCCGCAGCCCCGGGGCGGTCTGCGGCTGCGGCACGGGAGCGGTGGACGGGCCGTTCTGCCGGCGCAGCAGCGCCCGGACGCGGGCCAGCAGCTCGGCCAGGCTGAAGGGCTTGGCCATGTAGTCGTCGGCGCCCACGTCGAGGCCGACCACCCGGTCGATCTCCGAGCCGCGCGCGGTGAGGATGAGCACGGCCCCGGTGTAGCCGTCCTCGCGGGCCTGCCGGCACACGTCCAGTCCGTCCCCGTCCGGCAGCCCGAGGTCGAGGACCACCAGCGGGAACCGCCCGGTGGCGGCGCTCGCGAGGGCGGCCTGGCCGGTGCTCACCCGCTCCACGGCGTACTGCTCCCGCTCGAGGGCGCGGGTCAGGGGGAGGGCGATGCCGTCGTCGTCCTCCACCAGGAGGATGCTGGGGACCATTGCAAAAGCATATCCATTCTCATGGGACTGCCCGGTGTCCCGCGTCATGTTTCGGCCGCAGGCCCACCAGGACGACGACGGCGCCCGCCATCGCCGCTGTTCCCGTCACCGTGAGGCCGGTCCGTGCGCCCGCGTGACCGAGCCCGGGCAGGCCGAGCGCCGCCAGCAGGCCCTCCCCGAAGAGCACGAGCGCCGCCACGAGCACCAGGGTGAAGCGGGCCGCGAAGCAGCCGCGGAGCCGGAGGCGCACGGCGCCCACGACGCCCAGTGCGGCACCGGCGAAGAGCAGCACGCTCAGGTAGGCGGCCTCGTCCCGGATGAGCACGGCCTGGACGGCGAGGACTGCGGCGAGCAGCACCGCGGCCACGGCGGTGGCCCGGCGGGCGCGCGGACGGCGCATCAGAAGTCCCCGTCCGCGGCGCCGGTCTCGTTGACCGCTGCCGACGACACGGCCTTGCCGGCGAGGTCCTTGACGGCGGTGCTGGGCGTCCAGGCCATCGTCGGCGTGCTGTTCGTGCTCGGCGTGCCGCCGCCCGTCCTCTGGCCCAGTGTCACGGTGAGCACCGTGCGCGGACGGCCGTCGACGACGACCGCCTCCGCCGTCATGGTGGCGTCGAACCGGGCGCTCGTCGAGACCGAGAGGTAGTCGGCGCCCAGGTTCACGGAGCCCACGGAATCGGCCCGGGCGGAGCCGGCCACGGTGATGCTGCTGTCGGCGAACCAGCCGCTCTGCATGTTCAGCGCGGTCGCCAGTGCGCTGCCGTCCCACCCGGTGCTGATCGTGTTCAGGTCCACGAGGTGGCTGTAGGTGTAGGTGATCGTGTCCCCGGCGTCCATCGTGCCGGCCCTGCCCCCGTTGGCGGCCTGGACGTCCACGCCGCGGACCACGGTGTTGAGCACGTGCCGTTCGGGAACGGACGCCGAGGCGGTCTCCCGCCCCTTGCTGTCCACCAGGACCGCGCGGAGGTCGTAGGCGCCGTCTGCCACACCGGTCGTGGTCCAGGCGCAGCTGTACGGCGCGGTGGTGTCGGTGCACACCGTGCTCCAGGTGGTCGTGCCGGCGGGGGCGTACTGGAAGCGGACCGCCTGCACCCCCGCGGTGGAGGCAGCGGTGGCGCTCAGCGTGGTGCCGCCGGACAGGTAGGTCTTCGGGGCGGCCAGGGTGACGGTGCTGACCGGGTTCTCGACCTCCCGGTTCGCGACCACCGCGGAGGTGGTGGCGTTGCCGGCGCGGTCGGTCGCGACCGCCCGGAGGTCGTAGCGACCGTCGGGCAGCTGCCGGGTGTCGTAGCGGCAGGAGTAGGTGGCGGCGGTCGCGGTGCACAGGTCCCGGTAGGTGCTCGAGCCGCTCGGGGCGTACTGGAGGACCACCTTCTGCACACCGGTGCCGGGGTCGGCCGCGGTGGCCTCGAAGGTCCGGGTGCCGCCGAGGAGCGTGCCGGGATCGATCATCGTCACGACGGGCCCGGTGTTGTCCACCACGGTGGTCGCCACGGCGGAGACCGCCGAGTACCCGGCCCGGTCGGTCGCCACGGAGCGCAGCGCGTAGGAGCCGTCCACGACACCGGGGGTGCTCCACGTGCAGCGGTAGGGGGCCGAGGCGGTGGTGCACACCGTGCGCCACTCGCCTCCGGAGGCCGAGCGGTACTGGACCGCGACGGTGTCGATCCCGGTCTCGGCGTCTGCGGCGGACGCGGTGAGGACGACCGAGCCCGCCAGGATTGCGCCCGGAGGGGTGAGGGACGTGGTGGGCGGGGTCCAGTCCGCGGCGGCCCGGACGGTGCCCTGCGGGTTGGCCGAGCGGCTCGTGAAGGACGCGGAGGAGAACTCGGCGGTGCTGCTGAGGCCCAGGAGCAGACCGAGCACGACGACGAGAACGGCGGTCGCGGCGGTTCGTGCGGTCATGGCGATCAGTGGCTCCCGAAGCGTGGGTCGAGGTCGGTGTGGGCGAGGACCGGGTGGTCGGTTCCCACGCTAGAGAGCCGGTGGCAACAGCCGGGGAACAGAGGCCGTTCGCAGTTCCACAGTTCGGCAACACCTCCGCGGCAGGGCATACGGCATGCCGTGCCGCCGCGGGTCAGACCGCGGCGGCGGTCCTCCGGCCCGGGACGGGGCGTCTCGGCGGGCCGTCGAGGTGTTTCCGCGCCGTGGCGGCAGACGGCTGGGGGGTCTCGGTGCGGGGCCGGGGCCGGCGCAGGACCTGCACGACCTCGATCGCGCAGCGGAGGGCGATGAGCCCGGCCGGCATGCCGATGACGAGCTGCCGGACCTGCGGTTCGGACAGGGCGATGAACACCCAGCCGAGGTGGGGGACGGCGTGGTCCAGACGGGCCTGGGTGGGACCGGGCAGCTGGAAGGTCCACGGGTCGGCGTCGGCGTTGGCGTCGCCCTGGGTCCGGAACACGGGCCCGCTCTCGGACTCCTCGACGGTGAGGATGCGGTGGGTGACCAGTTCGGTGAGCCCGGAGTCCGGCGGGGGCAGGTAGGTGATGACGTCGCCGACGGCCAGGTCCGCCACCGGCACCGCGCTCTCGATGGCCAGGGTGCCCTTCTCGAAGGTCCCGGACATCGACGCGCCGGTGATGACGTAGCGCTCGTAGCCCAGCGCACCGGGCACGAGCATGGCCAGGGCCAGGGCCAGCACCACGAGCGCCGCCAGGTTCAGCAGCACCCGGGAGGCGGTCCGGGCCGCGATCCGCACAGCACGCACGGTGTCCTCCTGCTGCGGGCGCACGCCCGCGGTCGTGTCGAGCAGGGACGGCGGGGCCCGCCCGTCAGGGCCGGCCCCGCCGGACGGGTCACTGGTCGGTGGTGGTGCCCGCGGACTGCACCGCGTCCCAGCTGTAGGTAGCCGTGGCGGTCTTGCCCTGCTCGGTGTTGTCGGCCTTCGAGTCGAGGGTGACGCTGAAGACGAACGTCTTGGCCTGGCCCGGGGCCCAATCGCCCAGCACCAGCGGGCCGGCGGCGGTGAGCTCGCCGAAGGTACCGGTCCACACCGGCGCGGTGGAGCCGGACTCGGTGATCGTGAGCCGGAGGTTGGACTTCGTGGTGAACCCGTTGGTCGCGGTCTCCGTGAGCTTGAAGCCGGCGCCGAGGGAGCCGGAGTTGGTGATGGTGACCGAGCCGTTGAGGGTGTCGCCGGGCTTCATGTTGTCGAGGTTGAACACCGCACTGTTGGCCTTGGAGTTCGTCTGGGTCAGCGAGCCGGTGCTGAAGGCGTTGGCGGAGTTCACCGAGTTGGAGGTGAAGTCCGCCCCGGAGCCCACGGCGAGCGCGGCGGCGGCGGCGAGGCCGGCGAGGGGGACGAGGACGCGGTAGCGGCGGGGGCGGGAGACGGTGGCGACGGCGGTGGCGGTCATGGGAGGAGCCCTTCGTTCGGTGGTGCGCTGCGGTGGGTTGTTGACTCCAAAACTACGGAGCGCCGTTCCACCGCTCGGCCACGCATTTGCCTCCGCAAAGCCCCAGTTCCACCACACCCGACGCCGGGCGCCACCGTTTCCTACATCCTGGTAACAACCCGCGCAGCAGGACGTTTCCCCTTGTGGGCGGGTCGGGGGACAGCCCTCGTCGTCGACTACCGGACGTGCTCGCGCAGGAAGGCGACCGCGCGCTCCCAGGCCGCGGCCGCGGCGTCGGGGCGGTGGTTCGCCCGGTTCCGGTCGTTGTGGAAGGCGTGCGGGGCGTCGTAGTAGTGGAACTCGACCACGGGTGCGGAGGACTCGCGGCGGAGCTGCTCCTCGAGCGCCTGCGCCTTCTCGACCGGGTAGGACGAGTCCTCGCGGCCGTAGTGGCCCTGCACCGCCGCGCGCACCCCGTGGCAGGCGTCCGGCACGCCCTGGCCGACGCCGTAGAACGGCACCGCGGCGCCGATCCGCTCGCCCTGGTCCGTGGCGAGTGCCAGGACGAACCCGCCGCCCATGCAGAAGCCGATCGCCCCCGCCGTGGAGCTGGTGACGGCCTCGTGGCCGAGCAGGAAGTCGACGGAGCCGGCGAGCAGCCGCACACCCTCCTCCTCGGGCAGCCGGGACATCATCTCGGCGGCCTCCTCGCCGTCGTGGGTGATGGACCCGCCGTAGAGGTCGGGGGCCAGGGCCACGAAGCCCTCGGCGGCGAGCCGGTCCGCCACGTCCCGGATGTGGTCGGTGAGCCCCCACCACTCCTGGATCACGAGCACGCCGGGACCGCGGCCGGCGGCCGGCAGCGCCAGGTAGCCGTGGGCCCGGCCCCCGGCCGAGGGGAAGGTGACGTTCTGGTGCGGGGTGGTCTCCACTGCGGTGCTCCTTCGGATCGGGGCTGCGTCGGGCCAGTGTAGGCAGGAGTGTGGACAGGCGATTCCCCATCACAGGGCAGGTGCGGGATCCTCCGAGGCGTTTGCTTTCGTACACTTCAGTGTGGGCCGGGTGACGGCCCGATCCAGCACAGAAGCCAGGAACCATGCACCAGCCCGGTGGCACCACGCCGCAGCGGGGAGCGTCGCCCCGGACCCGCGACGAGCACGCCGCCGCCGCGCGCCTCCCGCGGTCCCCGAGCGGACGGACGCCGCAGTGGGTGCTCGAGGAGGCGCTGGAGCAGCAGCGCGAGGCCCTGCTGGGCCCGGGCGCGCGCCGGCGCCGGGACCGGCGCGCCGCCCGGGCGGCCAGGGCATCCGCCCGCCGCTGGGCGAGGGCGCCGCGGAGGCGCAGCACGGCGTGGCGGGCGACCCCGGCCGTGGGCGTCGTGGTGCTGCTGATGCTCTGGTTCACGCCCGGGCTCCTCCAGGACTACGCGCTGCCGGTCATCCGCCCCTACCTGCCGAACGCGTCGGCGCCCCCGCCCGGGGTCGGGGCAGCACCGGCGCCGCTGGGGGCGCCCCCGGTGGTCGAGGACGTCGGGGGCCACCGCTTCATGGACTCCCCGGACCCCGCCCAGCCGATGGTCGCCTACGACCCGTGCCGTCCGGTGCACTACGTCGTGCGCCCGGACGGCGCCCCGCCGGGCGGCCGGCAGCTCGTCGAGGAGGCGGTCGCCGAGATCTCCGCGGCCACCGGTCTGCGGTTCGTCCCCGCGGGGACGACGACGGAGGCGCCCGCCGAGCAGCGCGCGCCCTATCAGCCGGACCGGTACGGCCGGCAGTGGGCGCCCGTGCTCATCGCGTGGTCCGACGAGACCGAGGTGCCGGGGCTGGCCGGCAACGTGGTGGGCCTCGGCGGCAGCACGGCCCGGCAGGCGCCCGGGGGGCCGTTCGCCTACGTCACCGGTCAGGCCGCCCTCGACGCCCCCGGTCTGGCGCCGGTGCTGGAGCACCCGGACGGAGCGGCCCACGTCCGCGCGACCATCATCCACGAGCTGGCGCACGTGGTGGGGCTCGCCCACGTCGACGACCCCACCCAGATGATGCACCCGGCGGGCGGGGCCACGGTGCTCTCGGCCGGGGACCGGGCCGGCCTGGCGAAGCTGGGCGCCGGGCCGTGCGTGCCGCGGCTCTGACCCGGACCGCGCCGGCGTGCCGCCCGCCGTGCCCGGATCCGGAGCGGAGCCGCAGGCCGGAGCGCGGTGGGCGGACGCCCGGTGGGTGAACGAGCGGCGCGGCGTCGTTCGCCGACATGTTCCCCGGATGCCACCGGCCGGCCACGCCCCGGTCCTACGCTCGGCGCATGCGCAGAGTCCCAGCAGCCGCCGCACTGGCCGCGGCCGTCCTCCTCACCTCCACGCCGGGGGCGCTCGCCCACAACGGCGATCCGGGCCGCGGGCCCGCCGGCGCGCCCGTGCTCGAGCAGCGCGCCACCCTCTCCGCCGACCACCTCGCCGAGGGCCCGCCCTCCGGGGCGGCGGCCACGCCGGCGAACGGCCGCACCGGCCCCTTCGACGGACAGGTCATCCCCGGCTTCTCCGCCATGGTCGACAACGGCGACGGCACGTTCTGGGCTATGCCGGACAACGGCTTCGGCAACCAGGAGAACTCCGCCGACTTCCTGCTGCGGCTCTACCGCATCGCCCCGCAGTGGGAGACCGCCGAGGGCGGGAGCGGCGAGATCGAGGTCCAGGACCACGTGTCGCTGCGGGACCCGCACCACCGCATCCCCTTCCCCGTGGTGCACGAGGACACCGAGGAGCGGCTGCTGACCGGCAACGACTTCGACGTCGAGTCCGTGGTCCGCCAGCTGGACGGCACCTTCTGGATCGGCGAGGAGTTCGGGCCCTTCCTGCTGCACGTGGACGCCGAGGGCGTGGTGCTCGAGGAGCCCGTGCCGCTGGCCGACGTCCGCGACGGCGGGACGGGCACGCTCGAGTCGCCGCAGAGCCCCTACCTCGAGGACGGGGAGCGGCCCGCCGTCGGCGCCAGCAAGGGCTTCGAGGCCATGGCGGGCTCGCGGAACGGCCGCTACCTCTACCCGATCCTGGAGGGCGCCCTCGCCGACGACGACGATCCGCGCCGCCGGCTGGTCCTGGAGTTCGACACGAGGACGCGGGAGTACACCGGCCGCACGTGGGACTACGAGACGGACACCGACGCCAACCTCGTGGGCGACGCGTTCCTGACGGGTCAGAACCGGCTCCTGGTCCTCGAGCGCGACGACCTCGACGGCCCCGCGGCGGTCACCAAGCGCGTCTACGCCGTCGACCTCCGCCGCACGGAGGACTCGGGTCGCCTCGAGAAGGAGCTGGTGGCCGATCTGCTGGCCATCGACAACCCGGCCGGCATCGGCACCGGGACCTCCCCCGGCGCCTACGGCGTGGGCGCGCAGTTCTCCTTCCCCCAGCAGTCGGTCGAGGTGGTCCTGCAGCTGCGGGACGGCCGCCTGCTGGTCGGCAACGACAACAACTACCCGGGCAACGACGCCCGCGTCCCGGGCACCCCGGACGACACCGAGCTCATCGTGCTGGACCGCGAGCGCCTCGAGCCCGCGGCCGGGACGGGCCCCGAGGTGATCGGTCACCGCGGCGCCTCCGGCTACCGCCCCGAGCACACGCTGGCCTCCTACCAGCTGGCCATCACGCAGTGCGCCGACGTCGTCGAGCCCGACCTCGTCCCCACGAAGGACGGCGAGCTCGTGGCGCGGCACGAGAACGAGATCGGCGGCACCACGGACGTCGAGGACCGCCCGGAGTTCGCCGAGCGGCGCACCACCAAGGTGGTCGACGGCACCGAGGTCACCGGCTGGTTCACCGAGGACTTCACGCTGGCCGAGCTGCGCACCCTGCGCGCGGAGGAGCGCATCCCGGAGCTGCGCCCGGGCAGCACCGCCTTCGACGGCCTGTACCCGATCCCGACGTTCGAGGAGGTCGTGGACCTCGCCCGCCGCTCGCGCACCTGCGACGGCGAGCCGGTGGGGATCGCGCCCGAGCTCAAGCACCCCACGTACTTCGACTCGATCGGCCTGTCCCTGGAGGAGAGGACGGTCGAGGTGCTCGAGGCCAACGGCTACGGCGACGAGGCGGACCCGGTGGTCCTCCAGAGCTTCGAGACCGCCAACCTGCGCGAGCTCGACGGGATGACCGACGTGCGCCTCGCCCAGCTGGTCGACTGCTCGGGCGCGCCGTTCGACCTCGCTACCGCCGGCGATCCGCGCGGCTACGCGGACCTCACGACGGCGGAGGGTCTGGCGGAGATCGCGTCCTACGCCGACATCCTCGGCGCCTGCAAGGACGTCATGATCCCGCGGGAGACTGACGACACCCTCGGCGAGCCGACGGCCGTGATCGCCGACGCCCACGCCGCGGGTCTCGAGGTCCACGGCTGGACCTTCCGGGCGGAGAACTTCTTCCTCCCCGCCGAGCACCGCGCCGGCGCCGATCCGCGGGCGCACGGCGACCTGGCGGGGGAGATCAGGGCCTTCGTGGAGGCCGGCATGGACGGACTCTTCTCCGACCACCCGGACCACGCGGCGGCGGCCCTCGAGGACCTGTCCTGACGACCCGTTCCGGCGCCCTGTCCTGACGCCGGCGTTCCAGGGGCCGCCCGGGCCGCACCGGGCGGCCCCTGCGCGGCCCGGCCCGTCACCGGCGGCGCTCGGCCCCGTCGTCGGCGGGAGCCCTGGTGCGAAGCCGGGAGAACCCGACGAGGACCGAGGCCGTCGCCGTAATCGCCACCGCGAGCACCGCGATCCACACCGCCACGGACCCGTAGCCGCCGGCCGCCTCGTGCGGGTCCAGGAACGGATAGGGGTACCACCACGGGTTGCCGGTGCCCTCGTCCAGCACGAACGGCGCCCGCACCAGGGTGTAGACGGCCCACAGCACCGGATAGACCACGATCCCGCCGACCGTCCGCCACCGGACCGGGCTCCGCCCCGGGGCGAGCAGCCAGTCCAGCAGCGCGTAGACCGGGACGATCGTGTGCAGCACCTCGTTGGCCCACGGCTGCTCCAGGGCCGCCTCCTGCGGCAGAGCGCGCAGCAGCGCGTTGTAGACCACCCCGGTGGTGACGGTGTACGTCGTGGCCGCGGCGCGCAGGGCCCCGAACCACGGCGGGTCGGCGCCCCGCCGGGCGAGCAGCGACCACGCGCCGAACCCGAACACCACGGCGTGGAACAGCGACGTCTGGATGGTGAAGTAGCTGAAGAAGTTGGCGACGTCGACCGCGATGGCCCGGTCCCCGCGCTCGATCCAGAACCGCAGGTACGCCTGCAGCCGCCCGGCCACGGCCACGACCAGGGCCAGGCCCATCAGCACGCGGGCCGCGGCGAAGCACCGTCTCATGTCTGCCTTCCTCCGGTGCCGCAATCTACCCCGAACGGCTGACCTGCGAGAATAGGGGTCCCGACACCACCGGCCGGAGCGGAGGGAACACCGTGCGCAGGTTCGAGCCACCGCAGCCCCGTGCCCGGCAGACGGCGCTCGTCCCGCTCGCGGTCGCCCTGGGCGTCCTGACCGGCTGCACACCGCAGGCCGTGGAGGCCACCTCCCCCGCCGCACGGGCGCTCGCGGCACTGCCCGTCGAGAACGCCGGCGGCGGAGAGGACTACGACCGGCTCGCCCAGTTCGGGGACTGGGCCGATCCCGATGGCAACGGCTGCGACGCCCGCAACGACGTCCTGGCCCGGGACCTGACCGGTGACGTCCTCCACGACGACGGGTGCAGGGTCCTCTCCGGGACCCTCGAGGACCCCTACACCGGGCGGACGATCGAGTTCGTCCGCGGACCGCTGACCTCCGCCGACGTGCAGATCGACCACGTGGTGGCGCTGAAGAACGCGTGGATCTCCGGGGCCGATCGGCTCACCCAGGAGGAGCGCACGGCCCTGGCCAACGACCCGCTCAACCTGCGGGCCGTGGACGGGCCGACCAACGGGGAGAAGTCCGCCTCCGACGCCGCCGGGTGGCTGCCGCCGAACGAGTCCTTCCGGTGCGAGTACGTGGCCACCCAGATCGCGGTCAAGACCCGCTACGAACTGTTCGTGACGGCTCCCGAGCGGGACGCCATGGCGGACGTGCTGGCCGGGTGCCCGGACCAGGACGTGCCCACCGACGTCCCGCCCGCCGGGAACACCGCCGCGGGGCCGTCACCGGCGGAGGAGGTCCACTACGCCGACTGCGCCGCGGTCCGCGCCGCGGGTGCGGCGCCCCTGCGCTCGGACCAGCCCGGCTACCGGCCGGAGCTGGACCGGGGCGGGGCCGAGGGCCTGGCCTGCGAGTGACGGCGGGAACCGAGGTGCGGCGCGGCGGCGCTCTTCAAGCGCCGGTGGGTGCGGGCGGGTCCGGCGGCACAGCCCCGGGGAGCGAGGCTGGTCGGGCGGGCGCTTCCGGGGCGCGGGGGTCGGGGAACCAGATCTGGATCAGGGCCCAGCCCACCGCGGTCAGCGGCACGGCCAGCACGGCCCCGGCGATGCCGGAGAGGATCCCGCCGCCGGCCAGGGCGAGCAGCACCACCAGCGGGTGCAGGCTCAGCGCCCGGCCCAGCACCATCGGCTGGAGCACCCGGCCGTCGAGCTGGTTGATGGCCACCACCACCGCCACGACGACCAGCGCCACCACGGGGCCGTTGGCGACCAGGGCCACCAGAGCCGCGACACCCCCGATCAGGGCGGCCCCCACGATGGGGATGAAGCCGCCCAGGAAGATCAGCACCGACAGGGGCAGGGCCAGGGGCACCCCCAGCACCAGCAGGGTGGCCCCGATGACCACCGCCTCCAGCAGCGCCACCACCGCGGTGCCGCGCACATAGCCCCCCAGCACGTGCAGGGTGGTGCTGCCCGAGGTGAGGAGCTTCTCCAGGGTCTCGCCGTGGAAACGACGCAGGAAGAACGCCCAGATCCTGGACCCGTCCTGGAGGAAGAAGTAGAGGATGACGGCCACCAGCACCGTCCCGGTGACCACCTGGGTGGCCGCGGAGATGCCCAGCAGCGCCCCGGCGCCGAACTGGGGGCTGGCCATGAAGTCCACGACCGCGGTGATGGCCTCGTCCAGGGCCTGCTGGCCGACAGGCACCGGCCCGGCCACGATGAACTCCCGCAGCCGTTCCAGCCCGCCCACCGCGGAGGCCACCAGCTCCGCCCACTCGTTGCGCACCGCGAAGACCATGCCGGTGACCACCCCGCCCAGGAGCACGATCGCCGCCAGGAACACGATCCAGGTCGCCAGCGCCCCGGGCACGCCCCGCCTGTGCAAGAGCGCCACGACCGGGTGCAGCGCAGCGGCCAGGATCAGTGCGACCAGCAGCGGGATCACCAGCAGCTTGAGCTGGATCAGCCCGTAGACCACCACCGTCCCCGCACTCAGCAGCACCAGCCCCTGCAGGGCCCGGGTGGTCGCCCTCCCCAGCGGATCCGCCCACAGGTCACGGGTGCGCGAGCCGTTGGAGTGCCGTGGACGCGTCATCGGTATCGATCTCCCTCGGGTCATGCTGCTGACCTGGGTTCAGAATGCGCCCACCGAGCCGTGGATACCAGGACCACGGACCGTCCGAGACCCGGGTGCCCCGGTGCAGCCACCGTCCCCGCACAGGTCACCGCGCCGCCCCGCCGACTCGGTGCCCGCACAGCAACGCCCTGCGCCCGCGCGCCGAGGACCGGCGGAGAAGGGCCGCCGGTCTCGGCGATAGCCTGGGTGCCTCGTCGAGCGAATGAGGTTTCCATGACTTCCTCCTGGTGCACCCGCAGTCCTGCCGCCGTGGCGGAAGCGCTCGAGGTGGACCCGGCCGTGGGGCTCTCGGGCGAGCAGGTCGCAGTGCGGGCGGAGCGGGAGGGCCCCAACGTCCTGGCCGGGGCGATCAGGGCGCCGGCCTGGCGCAAGGTTCTCGCTCTGCTCTCGGATCGGATGACGATCGTGCTGGTCATCGCGGCGGTCGTCTCCGCGGTGGTCTCCCGGCAGTGGGAGACCCCGGTGGTGATCCTGGTCGTCGTGGTGTTCAACACGGTGCTCAACTATGTGCAGGAGACCCGGGCCGAGAGCTCGCTGGCGGCGCTGCGGAAGATGTCGGTGAGCACTTCCCGGGTGCGCCGCGACGGGCGCGAGGCCCAGGTGGACCGGGCGGAGCTGGTGCCGGGGGACATCGTGCTGCTGGAGGCCGGGGACTCGGTGCCGGCCGACGGCCGACTCCTGGAGTCCGCCCGGCTGCAGGCCGCCGAGGCGTCCTTGACCGGGGAGGCCCAGCCGGTGGACAAGGACCCGGCCCCGCTCACCGACCCGGACGCGCCCCTGGGCGACCGGTCCAACATGGTCTTCATGAACACGGCGATCACCCGCGGTCGCGGCGTCATGGTGGTCACCGCCACCGGCATGGACACGCAGATGGGCGCGATCGCCGGCCTCCTCGGGACCGCCCAGGAAGGCCTCACTCCGCTGCAGCGCCGGATCGACCGCCTGGCCGGGTTGCTGACGATCATCGCGTTCGTGGTCGTCGGCATCGTCTTCGTGCTCGGGCTGGTGCGCGGACAGTCCTGGACCGAGCTGCTGCTCATCGCGGTGTCCCTGGCCGTGGCCACGATCCCCGAAGGCCTCACCGCCGTCGTGGCGTTCACCCTGGCGATGGGCGCCAACCGCCTGGCGAAGCGGGGCGCGATCATCAAGCAGCTCTCCGCGGTGGAGACCCTCGGCTCGACCACGCACATCGCCACGGACAAGACCGGCACCCTGACCCTCAACGAGATGACCGCGCGGCGGCTGCTCGTCGACGGCCGCACCTTCCGGATCACGGGTGAGGGCTACTCCACCGAGGGGCGGATCCTCAGCCCCGACGACACCACGGCCGGGAGCTATCCGGACGCCTACCTGGCGATGGCCCTGTGCAACGACGCCACCGTCCGCGACGGGACCCTGGTCGGGGACCCCACCGACGGCGCGCTGGTGGTGCTGGCCGAGAAGGGCGGCCTCGACGTCGACGGGGCACGCCAGAATCATCCTCGTCTGGCCGAGGTGCCCTTCGACTCCGAGTACAAGTTCCAGGCCACCTTCCACGAGCAGAGCTTCCGGATCGGCGACGTCCAGGACGCCGACTACCGCATCTTCGCCAAGGGCGCCCCGGGGGTGCTGCTGGAGCGGGCGGGCTCCCTCCTCACCGCTGCAGGCCCCCGCCCCCTGAGCGACCGGGACCGAGCCCGCATTCTGGCTCAGGTCGAGGACCTGGCCGGAGAAGGACTGCGCACCCTGATGATCGCCGGGCGCCGCCTCGACGACGACGCACCCGGCACCAGTTCCCTCCCCGCCGACGGTGTCCGGATGCAGGACCTCGTCACGGACCTGACCCTCTACTGCCTCGTGGGCATCGTGGACCCTCCTCGCAAGGAAGCCGCCGAGGCCATCGCCGTGGCCCACGCCGCCGGCATCGCCGTGCACATGATCACCGGCGACCACCTGCGCACCGCCACAGCCATCGCGGCCTCCCTCCGGATCCCCGGCGAGGCCGCCTCGGGTGCGGCCCTCGACGGGATGGACGAGACCGAGCTGGCGGATCGTGCCCCCGGCTACGGGGTGCTGGCCCGGGTGGCCCCCGAGCACAAGATCCGCTTCGTCCGTGCGCTGCAGTCGCGCGGTCAGGTGGTCGCGATGACCGGTGACGGGGTCAATGACGCCCCAGCCCTGAAGCAGGCCGACATCGGGGTGGCCATGGGCATCACCGGCACCGACGTGTCCAAGGGCGCGGCCCGGATGGTCCTCTCCGACGACAACTTCGCCACCATCGTGGCCGCCGTCCGGGAAGGACGCGGGATCTACGACAACGTCCTCAAGTTCGTGTGCTTCCAGCTCTCCACCTCCTGGGGCTTCGTGCTGCTGTTCCTGATCTGCGGAGTCCTGGGCATCGCCGGCGGCGCCCCGTTCACCGCCCTGCAGATCCTGTGGGTGAACATCATCATGGACGGACCCCCAGCCCTGGCCCTGGGGGTCGAACGCACCGAGCCCGACGTCATGCATCGCGCCCCCCGCCCCGCCCAGGAGCCGCTGCTGACCCGGCCCCGCGTGGTGCGCATCCTGCTCGCCGCCGCGGTGATGACCACCGGCACCCTGACCGTGCTGCTGCTGGCCGGCGAGTGGTTCCCCGGCATCTCGACGACCGGGATCACGAGTCTGGGGTTCACGACGTTCGTGTTCTTCCAGGTCTTCAACCTGTTCAACGTCCGCTCCGAGATCCGCTCGGTGTTCTCCGCGCAGACCTTCACCAACCGCACCATCTGGGTGGCACTGACCGCCGTCGTGGTGCTGCAGGTCGCGGTGGTGCACGCCCCGGTGCTGCAGGGGCTGTTCGACACCACCGGCCTGGACTCCGCCCAGTGGCTCACCGCCGTGGCCGTCGGCTCGCTCGTGCTGTGGGTCGAGGAGGTGCGCAAGCTCACCGGACGGGCACACCGTCGGTTCCGCAGCCCACCGTCCTCCGGCGCGCGCCACGCAACAGGGCGATCCGCCGCAGTGTGACCCCGCCGAGCTGCCGGCCCGGGAGAGTGTGACCGGGACGGACGGTCGATCCGTGGTGCCCGCACCTCGACGGTGGGACCTCCGGCCCGTGGAACGGGCGGGGCCCGTGCTCCCCGGCACCGGCCCCGCCCGCGTCAGCCCTGCGCCGGACGGGTCAGTCCGCCGCCACCGCCCGCTGCGGACGCCCCACGGCGGCGGCCACCGCCGCCACTGCCGCCAGGATCCCGAGCACGCCCAGCGCCACCGGGAGGCCGCCGAGGGCGGCCGCGGCGACGCCCAGGACGATCGGCGAGACGAACTGGCCGATGTAGAGCGAACCGGTCCAGATCCCGGTGCCGCGCCCCCGCTGCTCGATCCGCAGGCCCGACACCGCCCAGGTCAGCAGGGTGGGCAGGAGCAGGCCGGTGCCGGCGCTGGTGACCACCGCGCCGGCCAGCGCGACCGGCACCGAGGACGCGAACCAGAGCACGCCCAGACCGACCGCGGCCAGCCCGAACGCCACCGGCAGCAGCCGGGCCGGGCCGGCCCCGGAGACGAAGCGGAAGCCGAACGCGCCGGTGGCGGTGGCCAGGGACGCGACGGCGGTGCCGGCGCCGATGACGGCCACGTCCGTGACCCCGAGATCGGTGAGGACGTAGGGCAGCTGCACGATCAGGGCGTAGAAGACGACGCCGCCGAAGAGGGTGACCAGCGAGGGCACCGCGACCTGGCGCCAGGGCACGGGCGTGGACTCCGCCTGTCGCGTGCTCCGGACCGGCTCCCAGAGCACGAGGGCCATGGGGATCGCGATCAGTGCCGCGGAGGCGTAGAGCCAGAACGGCACCCGCCAGCCCTGGGCGCCCAGTGCCCCGCCCAGGGCGAAGAACGCCGTGGCGGCCAGGGAGGCCACGAGCACCTGCATGCCCAGGTACTTGTCGCGCTGCTTGCCGGTGTAGTAGTCGGTGATCAGCGTGGTGCACACGGTCATGATCGCTGCCTCGGCGATGCCCACGCCGACCCGCGAGGCCACGATCGCCGTCAGCGAGTCCAGCCACAGCGGCATGGTGCCGAAGACGGAGTACAGCACCATCGCGATCAGCAGCAGGGTTTTGCGGCCCACCCGGTCGGCCACGGCCCCGGCGATGGGGGCGAACAGGGCGATCATCAGGGCGGGCACCGTGAGGACCACCGGAACGAGGATCTCCACGCCCGGCGTGCCGGCGAACGCCTGGGTCATCGAGGGCAGGACGGGTGCCAGCAGCACCGCGCCGAGCACGGGCATGCAGCTGCCGGCCAGCAGCAGGACCACCGGGAGACGGCCTGCCCGCCCGGCGGTGTCCGGCGCCGGCGGCGCCGTGGGTTCGATCGAGACGCTGTCCATGGAACTTCCCCTTGTGAGATGAGCGGGTGAGATGAACGGGTGAGGTGAGCGGGTGGGATGAGCGGGTGGGGTGAGCGGAGGCCCCGCCGCGGCAGGAGGTGATGCACCTCACTGTCACGGGGGTCGCCGCCGCGGGGAAGCACGCCGTCCGGATACCAGGTATGCCCGCGGCGAATGCCCCCTCGTCAGGGCGCTCCCGTGCGCAGGGGTGGAGTCGCCGGGAACGGACGGGCGGCGACTCCACCCCCGCACCGGCCGCTATCCACGCGGCTGATAGGTGGCATCCGGACGTGTGACTTCTGCCCCCCGCTTTTCCTGGGCAGAGTGGGTGACAGGCATCACAGGGGGCTTGCCCGGTGGCACGTCCTCGGACGAGCGACCGAGGAGCGGACCTGCACCGACGGACGAGCGAGGAGACCACGTGGAGCGCAGCGATGCGATGGGCAGCATCGAGGCCATGGCCGCCCGGTGCAGCAACTGGGGGCGGTGGGGCGAGGACGACGTGCTGGGCACCCTGAACTTCGTCGACGACGCCAAGCGCGTCGAGGCCGCCGGTCTGGTGCGCACCGGCCGGACCTTCTCGCTGGCCCAGGCCTTCGACACGAACGGCCCGCAGAACGGGTGGCGGCGCCGCACCAACCCGGTGCACACCATGACCGACACCGGCACGGAGGCGGAGTTCGGGGACCAGGGCTTCCCGCACGGCTTCGGCGGGGCGGACGACGTGATCGCGATGCCGCTGCAGTGCTCCACCCAGTGGGACGGGCTGGGTCACATCTTTGACCGCGGCCGCGCCTGGAACGGCCGCCGCGCCGGCTCCGTGGTGACCTCGGACGGCGACCAGGTCACCGGCATCGAGACCGCGGCCGCGCATGTGGTCAGCCGCGGCGTGCTGCTCGACGTCGGCCGGGCGCTGGCGGAGGAACTGGGCCTGGAGCACCCGGAGCTGCCGGACGGGTTCGCGATCACGCCCGAGCACCTTCAGGCCACGATCGAGTCCCAGGGGGCCTCCGCGGCCGTGGGACGCGGCGACATCCTGCTGATCCGCACCGGCCAGTACGCCCGCACCCGCCGCGACGGCTGGGGCGCCTACGCCGGCGGACCGGCCCCGGGGCTGTCCTTCGATGCCGCGCCCTGGCTGCACGAGCGTGAGGTCGCGGCGGCGGCCACCGACACCTGGGGCTTCGAGGTGCGTCCCAACGAGTTCGACGACGCGTTCCAGCCGCTGCACCAGATCGTGATCCCCCACATGGGCCTGTTCATCGGCGAGATGTGGAACCTCGACGAGCTCGCCGCGGACTGCGCGGCCGAGGGCCGGTACGAGTTCCTGCTGTCCGCGCCGCCGCTGCCGATCACCGGAGCGGTCGGCTCCCCGCTCAATCCCATCGCCCTCAAGTAGCACCGTGCGGTGACCGGCGACGGCCACCGTCCCTCCAGGAAGGACCACCACCATGTCCGCAGTCCAGAAGGTCGGCATCGTCGGCTCCGGGATCGGAGGACTGACCCTCGCGGCCCTGCTCGCCGACGCCGGCCTCGACGTCGAGGTCCTGGAGAAGGCCGCGGGGCCCTCCGTGCTCGGCTCCGGGATCACCCTGCAGGGCAACGCCCTGCGCGTGCTGCGCGGCCTCGGGATCTGGCCGCAGCTGCAGGAGAAGGGCTTCCCCTTCGACACCCTGGGGCTGCGCGCCCCGGATCCCGAGGCCACGGTGATCGCCGTGCTCGACGACGTGCGCGTTGGCGGGGAGGACCTGCCGGCGACCCTCGGGATGCCGCGGGCCGAGCTGGCCGCCGTCGTGCGCGACCGCGCCGCGAAGGCCGGCGCGGAGATCCGCTACGGCACCGTCGTCTCCGGGCTCGAGCAGACCGAGGACGCCGTGCACGTGAGCACCACCTCCGGCGAGGAGCTGCGCTACGACCTGCTGGTGGGCGCCGACGGGCTCAACTCCGCGGTGCGGAGCGCGATCGGCATCCAGGACCGGCCGCGCCGGACCGGCATGGGCATCTGGCGGGCCTTCGTGCCGCGCCCGGCCGAGGTCATCCGTACCGACCTGTACTACGGGGGGCGGGCCTACATCGCCGGCTACTGCCCGACCGGGCCCGACACCATGTACGCGTACCTCGTGGAGGACGCCCAGGAGCGCCACGGCGCCGACGGCCCGGCTGTCATGGGCGAGCTCGCCGCCGGCTACGGCGGGCCGTGGCGGCAGATCCGGCAGAGCCTGGACGGGACCGCCAACGTCAACTACACCCACTTCACCACCCACCTGGTCGAGGGGCCCTGGCACCGGGGACGGGTGGTCCTGCTCGGCGACGCCGCCCACAGCTGCCCGCCCACGATCGCCCAGGGCGCGGCCATGGCCGTGGAGGACGCCGCCGTGCTCGCCGACGAGCTCGTCCGCGCCGAGGCCTTCGAGGACGCCGTGCTGACCCGGTACTGGCAGCGCCGCCTCCCCCGGGCCCGCACCGTGGTGGACGCCTCGGTCCAGCTCGGCCAGTGGATGCTCGACGGCAAGCGGGACGGGGACGTCCCCGGGCTCATGCAGCTCGTGTCCGACACCGTGAAGGTGCCGGTGTGAGCGCGGCACCCGTGGTGGACGTGCACGCCCACGTGCTGCTGCCCGAACTCCAGCAGCGGGCCGCCGCCCTGGACCCGGCCGGCTCCACCGCCGCCCAGGAGCTCGAGGTCCGCCGCAACGGGCCGGAGTCGATGGCGGTCTCGGGACCGATGATCCGGGAGCGGTGGCCCCTGCTCACCGACCTGGACGCCCGTCTGACGGCCATGGATCGGGCCGGGGTCGACGTCCAGCTCGTCTCCCCGTCCCCGTCCCACTACTACCCGCACCTCGGGGCGGAGCACGCCCTCGACGTCGCCCGCCGCGCCAACGAGGCGGTCCGCGACCTCGTGGCGCAGGCCCCGGAGCGGCTGAAAGGACTGGGCCTGGCACCCCTGCAGCACCCCGCGCACATGGTCGAGGCCCTGGAGCACGCCGTGACCGGGTGCGGGCTGCGCGGGGTGGAGATCGGCTCCTACGGCGCCGCCCCCGACGGCGGGCAGGCCGGGACCGTGGAGCTCTCGGACCCCGCTCTGGAGCCCTTCTGGGCGGCGGCCGAGCGGCTGGGCGCCCTGGTCTTCCTGCACCCCTTCGGCTGCTCCCTCGACGAGCGGCTGGACCGGTTCTACCTGGCCAACACGGTCTCCCAGCCGGCTGAGAACGCCGTGGCGCTTTCCCACCTCGTCTTCTCCGGTGTCCTGGACCGCCACCCGGACCTGGTCGTGCTCGCCGCCCACGGCGGCGGCTACCTGCCCACGGCCATCGGCCGCTCGGACCGGGCCTGGCGGGTCCGGCCCGATGCGCGGCGTTGCGCCCGTCCGCCCTCGTCCTACCTGCGGCAGATCTACTTCGACTCCCTCACCCACGACCCCGGCCAGCTGGCCGAGCTCGTCCGGGTCGCCGGCGCGCAGCGGGTCCTGCTGGGCTCGGACTTCCCCTTCGACATGGGCACCGACACCCCGGTCGAGGACCTGCGCACCGCGGGCCTGGACCCGGAGGCCGAACGGCTGATCCTGACCGGCAACGCCGCCGCCCTCGGCCTGCACCCCACCGTCCTGCCCGCCTGAGAGGAACCCCATGGTCACGATCGCCCACTGGGCCCACGCCGGCACCGTCCGCACCGGCTTCGTCCACGAGGACCGCTGCTTGGCCCTGCCCGCTGACACCACCCCGCAGGACCTGTTCGACGCAGGGCTGGAGGCCACCCTGGAGCTGGCCGCCCGCACCGTCGCCGACGCACCCGGGGACGCCCCGCCCCTGGGCGAGGTGCGGCTGCTGGCGCCGCTGGCCCCCCGGACGGTGCGGGACTTCGTCAGCTTCGAGGAGCACGTCGAGGGGGTCACCGCCAGCATCGACGGCGCCGGGGGCGTGGTCGACGAGTGGTACGAGGCGCCCACCTTCTACTTCACCAACCCGCACACCGTCCGGGCCGCCGGGGAGACGATCCCCGCGCCGGCCGGCTGCTCCCGGATGGACCTGGAGACCGAGGTCGCTGTCGTCCTCGGTGCCGTGGACGGGCTCACCGGCACGGACCTCGAGCCCGCCGACGCGCACCGGATGATCTTCGGGTACACGGTCCTCAACGACTGGTCCGCCCGCGACGTCCAGGCCCGGGAGATGAAGGTGCGGCTGGGCCCGTGCAAGGGCAAGGACTTCGCCTCCACCCTGGGCCCGTGGATCGTCACCGCCGACGAGCTCGAGCACCGTCACGACGCCGAGGGGTTCCTGGACCTGGCGATGACCGCGTACGTCAACGGTGAGCCACTGGGCACGGACTCACTGGCGCACATGGGCTGGCCCTTCGCGGAGCTGGTGGCCTACGCCTCCCAGGACTCCCTCGTGGTGCCCGGGGACGTGCTGGGCTCGGGCACCTCCGGGCGCGGGTGCCTGGCCGAGCTGTGGGGCCGGAACGGCGAGCTGGTGCCTCCGCCGCTGCGCGAGGGCGACCGGGTGCGCCTGGTCGTGGAGGGCATCGGGGAGATCGAGAACACGATCGGGCGCCGCCGCGACGGCGTGCCTGCGGCCCGCGCCCGGCGCCGCGGCCGGTCCCGCGCGGGAGCGCCTCCGGGCCCTGCCCTGGTGGACCGGTGAGACCGGTGGAGCAGGGCAGAATCGGGGCATGAAGGACGTCGACCTCAACCTCCTGCCCTCGCTGCAGGCGCTGCTGGAGCTGCGCAACGTCTCCCGGGCCGCCGAGCGGATGCACCTGAGCCAGCCGGCCATGAGCGCCGCGCTCTCCCGGCTGCGCCGCCACTTCAACGACGAGCTGCTGGTCCGAGCCGGGCGCGGCTACGAGCTCACGCCGTTCGCCCAGGCCCTGGCCCCCCGGGTCGACCAAGCGCTGGCCGACGTCCAGGACGCCCTGCAGCTGCGCTCGGACTTCGACCCGGCCGTCAGCGACCGCACGTTCGTGCTCGCCGCCTCCGACTACGTCACCGGGGTGCTGATCCGGCACCTGCGGGCCCTCATCGCCGCGGAGGCGCCCCGCATCACCGTGGACTTCGTGCCCACCTCCCGCGCCAGGATCAAGCCCGGACTGGAGTCCTTCAGCAACATCGACCTGCTGGTCGGCCCCATGGGCTTCGACCTGGCAGGCACCTCCCGGCAGCTGTTCCGGGACGAGTTCGTCCTGGTGATGGACGCCGAGCACCCGCTGCTCGCCCGGGACGGACTGACGGTGCACGACATCGCCACCGCGCCGCAGGCGGTGGGCGAGTTCGGCGGCAGCATCGTCACGCCCCCGATGCAGTTCTTCCAGCGGATGGGCGCCTCCCCGGTGATCGCGGCCCGCGTGGCCGGTCTGCAGGCCCTGCCCACCGTGGTCGAGGGCACCGACCTGGTGGCACTGGTGCCGCGCATGCTGGCGGCCCGGGCCGCCCGGTCCCAGCGCATCGCCGTGGTGGAGTTCGCCGAGGAGCTGGAGGTCCCACTGGTCGAGGCCATGTACTGGCACCCCCTGCAGACCTCGGACCCGGCGAACCTGTGGCTGCGCTCGCTGGTGCGCCGCGCCGCACAGGAACTGGAGCCCGGAGCGTTCACCGCCCACCCCGTGCCCGTGACGGCCTCCTGAGCCGAGCGTCCCCGGAGCTGCGTGTCCGGGGCTGCGTGCCCGGGGCGGGGCTCCGGCTCAGCGCAGTGCGTCGGAGATCGACTTGGCCCCGCCGTGGCAGCTCTGGCCACCGTCGACCGGGATCTCCGCCCCGGTGACGAAGGAGGCCGACGGGCTGAGCAGGAAGGCCACCACGGCGGCCACCTCCTCCGGGCTGCCGGTGCGTCCCAGCGGTGTCTCGGCCACCGTGGCCCGCCGGAACGCCGGATGCGCTCCGGCGGTCATGGGAGTGTCGATGAACCCGGGGTGGACCGTGTTGACCCGGATCCCGAGGGGTCCCAGCTCCGTGGCCGCGGCGGCGGACAGTCCGCGCAGGGCCCACTTGCTGGCGGTGTAGGCCACCGGGTAGTGGCCGGTCAGGGCCGCGACGGAGCCGACGTTGACGATCGAGGAGCCCGGGCGCATCAGCGGCACGCAGGCCTGGATGCCCAGCAGGGGTCCGGAGACGTTGACGTCGGCGACCGCGGCGACGTCCTGCGGCGTGGCCTCGAGCAGACGTGGTCTGCGGGTGACGCCGGCGTTGTTGACCAGACCGTCGATCCGCCCGAACTCCCGTTCCGCACCCCGGGCCAGGACCGTCCAGTCCCCGGGCGCGGTGACGTCCAGACGGATGTAGGACAGGGCGGATCCGTGCTCCGCGATCACCTGCTGCAGACCGGGAGAGGGCTCCGGGGCCAGGTCGGCCGCCAGCACGACCGCGCCCGCGGCGACCAGCAGGCGGCTCTCGGCCAGCCCCTGGCCACCGCCGGCGCCGGTCACCACGACGACCCGCCCGGTCAGATCGGCGCCCCGGCCGACCGCGCCGCGGGTGGAGGCCCTCCCGTTCATGTCTGCTCCTCGCTCGTGCGGGCACGTCCTGCCGCTCCTTCCATCCTGGGGCCGCCCCCGCTCGAAGGGTCTGCACCGCACGGATGCCTGGTATCGACGGCGCAGATCTCTCCGCAGGTCAGAGGCCGCCCGCCTCGCCCGGGCATTTGCCGCGCTGATACTTCCTATGCGCAGGCGCCGATTCCCCCACCGAGGATCCGCTCCCAGGATGGTGCTCGGGACCGCGTCCGGTCCCGCCCTCTCGAACGAAAGGTTCCCCGTCGTGGAGAAGCTGCTGGCTCACCTGAGCCACCTGGAGATCACCAGCCCCGACGTCGAGGCCTCGGCGGCCTTCTACGTGCAGAAGTTCGGCATGCGCGAGGTGCACCGCGCCGGCGGCCGGGTGTACCTGCGCTGCTGGGGCGACTACGACACCTACAGCCTCGTCGTCGTCCCCGGCCACGAACCCGCCCTGGCCCGGATGGCCTGGCGCACCACCTCCCCCGAGGCCCTGGAGGCCGCCGCCGCCCGCGTGGAGGCCGCCGGCGTGACCGGCACCTGGTCCGAGGGCGGCTACGGCTACGGCCGGGCCTACGAGTTCACCGGCCCCTACGGGCACCCCATGCGCCTGGTCTGGGACGTCGAGAAGTACGCGGCGCCGTCGGAGCTCGCCTCGATCTACCCGGACCGCCCGGAGAAGCGCAGCCTGCACGCGGCCGCCCCCCGGTTCCTGGACCACGTCACCGTGGCGACCTCGGACGTGCGCGGTTTCGCGGCCTGGTACTCTGAGACCCTGGGCTTCCGGACCATGGCGTTCACCGATCTGGACGAGGCCCCGATCACCGTGTTCTCGGTGCTGACCACCAACGAGAAGTCCCACGACCTCGGCGTGGTGCTGGACACCTCCGAGCGGGCCGGGCGGGTCAACCACATCGCGTTCTGGGTGGACACCCACGAGGACCTCCTGCGCACCGCCGACGTCCTGATGGAGCACGGCACCCCGATGGAGTACGGGCCCTCGATCCACGGCATCGGCGAGCAGAACTTCCTGTACTTCCGCGAGCCCTCCGACCTGAGGGTGGAGCTGAACTCCGGGGGCTACCGCAACTACGTCCCGGACTGGTCGCCCAACACCTGGAAGCCCTCGGAGGGCTCCAACAACTTCTACCGCAACGGAGCCATGCCGCACTCGATGACCGAGTCCTTCCCGCACGCCGAGGGCTTCACCGCCACGGAGGAGGGCGCCTCCGAGGAGATGAAGGCCGAGCTGCTCAACCCCTACGCCGTGCAGGGACGAGGCTGACCCGTGAGCTACGGCATCGCACGCTTCCTGCACCCGGACACCGGGCTCCCGGCCACCGCCCTGGTGGACGGGGACCGGGTCCGGTTCCTCCCGGCGGACCTCGCCCCGGACGTCAACGGTCTGATCGAGCACTGGGCCGAGCGGCAGCCGGCCGTCGAGGCGCTGGCCGCTGACGGGAGCGGCCCGTGGTCCGACACCGCGGAACTGACCCTGCTGCCGCCGGTGGAACCGCGCCAGATCGTCCAGGCCGGGGCGAACTACCGCACCCACGTCATCGACCTCGTCCTGGCCCACCGGGAGCCGGACGATCCGCGCAGCGAGGAACAGGCCCGGGCGGAGACGGCCGCGATGATGGACCGCCGCGCCGCCGAGGGGACCCCGTACTTCTTCGTCGGCATGCCCACCGCGCTGGCCTCGGCCACCGAGGACCTGGTGCTGCCCGGCTACAGCGACAAGCACGACTGGGAGCTGGAGCTGGCGGTCGTCATCGGCCGGCGCGCGCAGGCGGTGTCCCCCGAGGAGGCGCTGGAGCACGTCTTCGGCTACACGGTGGTCAACGACATCACTACGAGGGACCTCGTCTTCCGCAAGGACATGCCGGAGATCGGGACGGACTGGTACCGCTCCAAGAACGCTCCCGGCTTCCTGCCCGCCGGTCCGGTCGTCGTGCCGGCGGAGTTCGTCGGGGACCCGCAGGATCTGCGGGTCACCCTGCGGCTCAACGGGCAGGTCATGCAGGACGAGTCGACGGCGGACATGATCTTCGACGTCGCCCGGCTGATCAGCGCGGCCTCGCGGACCATGCCGCTGCTGCCCGGCGATCTTCTGCTCACCGGCAGCCCGGCCGGCAACGGCATGCACTGGGGACGCCTGCTGCGCGCCGGCGACGTCATGGAGGCCACCGTCACGGGGCTGGGCACCCAGACGGTGCGCTGCGTCGCCGGGGCCGCGTGACCGCGGCGGCGGCGATCGCTCACCCGTCCTGCGCCGTGGCACGCAGGTGCTCCCGGGCGACCCGGCGGACGCACTCGGTGATGCGGTGCAGCCGCTCGGAGTCCAGGGCCCAGCTCTGCCAGTAGAGGGCGACGTCGTGGTGCGCGTGGTCCTCGAGCAGCTCCAGGGACCCGTCGGCGAGGTCCGTGCCCAGCTGCAGCTCCGGGAGCATGCCCCAGCCCAGACCCGCCCGGACGGCGGCGAGGAAGCCCTCAGCGGACGGGACGGTGTGGGTGGGCGGGGACCGGTCGACGCCGCGGGCGCGCAGTGCGCGCAGCTGCAGGTCGTCCTTGGCGTTGAACCGGAGCACCGGCATGTCCGCCCAGTCGACGCCGGCCTCGGTGGTGAACCGCCGGCGCAGGGCGGGGGTGGCGACCGGGACGTAGCGCATGAAGCCCAGCCGCTCGAGCCGGCACCCGCTCACGGGGGCGGGGTCGCCGGTGACGGCGCCGATGACGTCCCCCTGGCGCAGGAGTCGGCTGCTGTGGTCCTGGTCCTCCACGTGCAGGTCCAGGGTGGTGTCCGACCAGCCGGCGGCCTCCTGCAGGACGGGCACGAACCAGGTGGCCAGGGAGTCGGCGTTGACGGCCACCGGGGTCACCGTCCGGGAGGAGACCCCGTGGCCGAGGGAGTGCAGGGCCTCCGCCTCGAGCACCTGCACCTGGCGGGCGGTGCGCAGCAGCACGGCCCCGGCCTCGGTGGGAGTGCAGGGCGCGCCGCGGCGCACCACGACCTGGCCCACGGAGGCCTCCAGGGCCTTGATCCGCTGGCTGACGGCCGACGGGGTGATCCCCAGGGCGTCCGCTGCGGCCTCGAAGGTGCCCTCGTCGACGATCGCGGTCAGGGCGCGCAGATGCTCGAAGTTCATGAAGCAAAGCTAACGCACCCGTCAATTCTTTCGTTTGTCTGCATCGCGAGAGCTGGCTACCGTCGAGGCCATGTGGAGCATCTGGGGTACCGGGCTGATGAGCGGGCTGGCGCTGATCGTCGCCCTCGGCGCGCAGAACGCGTTCGTGCTGCGGCAGGGCATCCGCCGCGAGCACGTGGGGGTGGTGGTGGCACTGTGCGCGGTCAGCGACGCGGTGCTGATCCTCGGCGGCACGGCCGGGATCGGGGCGCTGGTCTCCCGGTTCCCGGAGGCCCTGGACGTGCTGCGGTGGGGCGGGGCCGCCTACCTGACGTGGTGGGCCGTGCGGTCCTTCGCCTCGGCCCTGAAGCCGTCCTCCTTGACCGCCGAGGCCCCGCGCTCCCGCGGATCGGTCATCGCCACCACACTGGCCCTGACCTACCTGAACCCCCACGTCTACCTCGACACCGTGGTGCTGCTGGGCAGCCTCGCCAACCAGCACGGAACCGACGCCCGGTGGATCTTCGCCCTCGG
Organism: Kocuria rosea; assembly: GCF_006094695.1. Classification (NCBI taxonomy): domain Bacteria; kingdom Bacillati; phylum Actinomycetota; class Actinomycetes; order Micrococcales; family Micrococcaceae; genus Kocuria; species Kocuria rosea. Next base: position 3,857,363 of record NZ_CP035103.1, read on the forward strand.
TGCCGTGGTGGGCAGCGTGGTGTGGTTCTCCGCCCTGGGCTACGGCGCCCGGGCGCTGTCCGGGGTGCTCAGCAGCCCGCGCACCTGGCGGGTGGTGGACCTGGTGATCGGCGTGGTGATGCTCGCCCTGGCCGTCAACCTGGTGCGGGGCTGATCCCGCGGTCTCAGCCCGCGGCCGGCTCCTCGGTGACCGACTCCTCGGCGGCAGGCTCCCCGGTAAGCGGCGGCTCCTGGGTCAACGGCTCCTCGGTCGTGGGCTCCTCGGTCGTGGGCTCCTCGGCGGCCGGCTCCTCAGCCACCGGCTCCGCCGACGTCGCCTCGGTCCAGGAGGCACCGGGCTCCCGGGGCGTCCCGGCGGCGAAAGCCTGCCGGACGGCCTCGGCCTGCTCCTCGGGACCGGCGTGCTCGGCGGCGGCGATCACCGTGGCGAACGCCTTCGTGTCGTGGACGAGCTCGGTGATCGTCTCGGGCGAGTCGACGCACCAGGCGTAGGCCGTCGCGTAGTCCACGGGGCGCCCGTCGGCGGTCACGGTCCCGCGCTCGTCGATCTCCACGCTCATGCGTCCTCCTCGGTCGGGGCTCCGGCCTCCGGAGCGGGCCGGCCGTACGGCGAGAGTACCCCCGGGCGGCACGGCAGGACCGGAGGAGACCCTCTGCCGGCCGGATCCGCGCCACCCGGGCGGGCACACCCCGTCGCGGAGTGACACCCTGTCGTCAGCGGTTGTCAGGCCCGCTCCCTAGACTGAACGGGTGCAGGCCTGGCTGGAGTCCCTCCCCCTCGGGGCCGCGATTCTGTTCTTCTGGGCCGGGGCCGTCGTGCGGACCACCACCATCTTCGCCCTGGGCCGTGCCGCCGCCACCGGCGGGAGCCGGCGCTCCGACCGCGTCCGCGAGCTCATGGACACCGCCGTGTACCGGCGGGCCCAGCGCCTCGTGCACCGCTGGGGCGTCCTGGCCGTCCCGGCCTGCTTCCTCACCGTGGGTCTGCAGACCGCCGTCATCCTCACCACCGCCGTCACGGGCATGCCCCTGCGTCGCTGGATCCCCGCGATGCTCGTGGGCACCCTCATCTGGGGTGTCATCTACGGCACCGTGGGCATGGCGGTCGTCTGGGCGTGGCTGGAGCAGCCGTGGGTGGTCGCGCCGGTCGTCGTCGCTGTGCTCCTCCTGCTGCTCGGCCACAGGATCCGCGCGCGACGCCGGGCCCGCCGCGAGCGCCGCGACGAGGACCTGCCGATCTCCCGGTGACCCCCGGCCCACCGTCCGGTCTCAGAGAATTCTTATGAACCGGGGGTAGTGTTCCGGCAGTGATGTCACCGATGCAGTCTCCCGTTCCCCACATGTTCGCCGCGCCCGTCTACGCCGCCGAGCGGCTGCTCGTCGAGGCCATCCACGACGAGCACGTCAGCGTCGACGCCGTCGTCGTCCTCGACGCCCTGGCCGAGCACGTCACGGCCGCTGAGGCCCCCGCCCTCGAGGTCGTCGCCGAGGACGCCCAGCTCACCTGCGCGGAGCTCACGGCCGCCCTGGGCGACCTGGACGACCTGGGCTACCTCCAGGAGCTGGCCGAGCACGCCCCGCCCCTGTCCGCTCTTCGCGCCTCGCTCTTCGGAACGGCCGCCTGAGCCCAGCGGAACGGGCTCAGTCCCGCTGCTCGGACTCCTCGTTCTTGGCGTCCCCGTGCTCGTGCGGGATCGGGGTCATCTCGGTGGTCATGTCGGCGTCGTCGTTGGAGGCGGCGTCCTCGATGGGGTCCGGGCTGGAGGTGGGCTGCTCGCTCACGGGGTGCTCCTTCGTCGGGATGGCGTGCGCCGCATCGGCGCGGTGTCCCCAGACTACGACGGCGCCCTGCTCAGCCGGCGTCCTCCGCCGGGGCGCGCAGCGGCGCGAGGGCGGTGGACCAGGCCACGACCTGGTCCAGCATCGTGGCCAGCGAGCGCCGGTGGTGCTCGGCCGGGGCGAAGGTGCGGTAGTGCTCGAAGTCGGTGCGCAGGGACAGCGACACCTGCTGGCGCACGTCGGCCAGCTGCAACTCCCCGGCCACCTGCCGCAGCTGCTCCACGGCGCGCACACCACCGGCGGTGCCGTAGGAGACGAAGCCCACGGCCTTGTTGTTCCACTCGGCGTAGAGGTAGTCGAAGGCGTTCTTCAGCACCCCGGGCGCGCCGTGGTTGTACTCGGGGGTGACCACCACGAAGCCGTCGAAGCGATCGATCGTGGCCGCCCACCGCCTGGTGTGCTCGTTCTGGTACTTCCCTGCCGAGGGCGGCACCGGCTCGTCGAAGTGCGGCAGGGGGTGCTCGCGCAGGTCGAGGAGCTCGAACCGGGCGTCGCCGCGCCCGGAGGCGTGGGCGAGGACCCAGCGGGCCACGTCCCCGCCGTTGCGGTTCGGCCGGGTGCTGCCGAGGATGATGCCGATGCGGACCATGGCGATCCCTCCCGAGGGTCTCGGATCAGGTGCTGACAGTGGCAACACGTGCTGCGGGCCGCTGCTTCCCGGCCGGAGCCGCGGACAGCAGCCGCACGGCCTCGCGGGCGGCCGCCCGCCCCGCACGGGTGGCGCCGAGGGTCGAGGCCGAGGCGCCGTAGCCGACCAGCAGCACCCGCGGATCCCGGAGCACGCGCACCCCGTCCATCCGGATGCCGCCGCCAGGTTCGCGCAGCCCCAGGGGTGCCAGGTGGTCCAGGGCGGGCCGGAAGCCGGTGGCCCACAGGATCGCGTCCGCCCGCACCTCCCGGCCGTCGGCGAGCCGGACGCCCTCCGGCGTCACCGCCCCCAGCGGCCCGGCAGAGACGAGGATCCCGGCCTCGATCCCGGCCCGGTACTGCGCGGTCCGGGGCAGCCCGGTGGCCGAGACCACGCTGGCCGTCGGCAGCCCCGCGCGGGTCCGCTCGTCGACCCGGCGCTCGACGTCCCGCCCCCAGTCCGGGTCGAACTCCCGGTCCGTGAAGCGCGGGGGCCGGCGGGTGACCCACGTGGTGGTGGCGCCCGCCGCGGCGAGCTGGAGCAGGAACTGCACGGCCGAGGTGCCGCCGCCCACGACCACCACGTGCCGGCCACGGAACTCCTCCGCCGAGCGGAAGTCGTGGGTGTGCAGCTGCCGCCCGCGGAAGGACTCCCGCCCGGGGTAGTACGGCCAGTGGGGGCGGTCCCAGGTGCCGGTGCCGTTGATCACCAGCTCCGTCCGCCAGGTGCCGGTGTCCGTGACCACCTCGAGCAGCCCGTCGTCGGACGCCGCCTCGACCCGCCGCACCGCGACGGGACGGTGGACCGGCAGCGCGAAGCGGCGCTCGTACTCGCCGTAGTAGCGCGCGACGACGGCGGAGGCCGGCTCGGCCGGGTCCGGCACCCCGAGGGGCAGCCCGGGCAGGTCGTGGATCCCGTGGGCGCCGCCGAAGGTGAGCGAGGGCCAGCGGTGCCGCCACGCTCCCCCGGGGCCGGGATTGGCGTCGAGGACCACGAAGTCCTCCTCGGGGACCAGTCCCCGGCGCCGCAGGTGGTGGGCCGCCGACAGCCCGGCCTGTCCCGCCCCGATGACCACGACCTTCATGCCCGCTCCCCTTTTTGGTTGATGTATCACCAATCAGGGAACGGCCGGGGGTGCCGAGCTATTCCTGGGCCCGCCCCGCCGCCGGGGCGTGCTCCCCGAGCAGGGAGCGCACGTGCCGGACCGCCCGCCGGGCCTCCGGCGTCCACCAGGCGCCCACGTAGACGTGGAAGGCGCCGGGCTCGTAGATCAGCTTCCCCGGGTTGCCTGCCCGCGCCAGGTCCCGCGCGAAGGCCAGGACGTCGGCGGCCAGGATGTCCTTGCCGCCCTGGACCACGTGCACCGGCGGCAGCCCGGCCACGTCCCCGTAGAGCGGGCTGACCAGCGGGTCGGTGAGCTCGCGGTCCCGCGCCCAGGCCGCGGCCATGGGCACCACCCGGTCGGTGCTCAGCATGGGGTCGTGCGGATCGATCTCCCGCACGGCCGGGTGCGTGGCGGAGACGTCCACCGCCGGGGAGAAGCCCACCACGTGGTCGGGCATCCGCTGCCCGGCGTCCCGCAGGCGCATGGCCAGCCCGATCGCCAGGCACCCACCGGCCGAGTCCCCCGCCACCACGATCCGGTCCGCGGCGGGCCGGGCCACGAGGTCCGCCCAGGCCGCGGCGAGGAAGTCGTAGCCCTCGTCCACGTGGCCCTCCGGGGCCAGCCGGTACAGCGGGACCGTGACCGTGGTCCCGGTGTCCTTCACGAGCTCGCGGACGATCCACCAGTGCGCCGGCAGCAGCGGGTTCACGAACGCCCCGCCGTGCAGGTAGATCAGGTGGGACCCGTCCGCCCCGGCGCGCGGGGTCAGGCGCAGCAGCGGGCGCCCGGCCACCTCGGTGCGCTCCACGGCGTGCGAGCGCCGCAGGTCGGCGGGGATCCTGGCCGGCTCCGGGTACCGGCGCCCGTGCAGCTGCTCCACCGGGGTCCACGGCTGCAGGCGCGCCCGCAGCCGGACCGCCTGGGAGGTCAGGGCCATGCTGATGCTCATCCGGTCACCCTTCCTTCGCGCCGGGCTCAGGCCAGCTGGAGGGTGGTGAGGCAGGTCGGGCTGTCCGGGGAGGTCTCGAACTCCTGGACCGCCCGGCCCCGCTCCGAGCTGATCTCGAGCGTGCCGGTGATGTCCTTGGGCAGCCAGAAGCCCACGAACCCGTTCTCGTAGCTGGTCACGCTCTCGTCCACGAGCACGGCCCCGGAGCCGTCGGTGATCCGCACGTCGAAGTCCTCGCCCACGAGCTCGCCCTGGCACCCGGAGAGGCTGTGGAAGAAGCACTCGTGGGTCGTGGTGGCATACGGGGCGACCGCCAGGTAGAAGCGGTCCTCCGGCATGGGCAGGGCCGTCTCGGCGGTGCCGTCGTCGAGGACCACCTCGTCGTAGGTCACGGAGCCGGCGAGCCCGGCGTCGCGGTCCTCGTGCGTGCGGTCCAGCTGCTCGACGACCTCCTGCGTGCTCGCGCCCTCGAGCCCGTGCGCCCGGAGCAGGTCGTCCTGCTCGGAGCCCCCGCCGGCGCAGCCGGAGACGAGGAGGAGGACGGCGGCGGACACGGACAGCACGGCGGATCGCATGGGTCCATGATATCGGGGCGGCCCCTGTCGCCGGCCCCTCCGCGGCCGCCCCGGGATGCCGGGAGTTTCCTGTGGGACCGGTCACAGATCCCGCCCCGGCGGCTAGAGTGGATGTCCAGTGGTGTGAGGGGTTCGGGAGGATCCGCCGTGCAGAACACCGAGAACAACGACGTCTCCGGGATCGTGCTCCTGATCGCCGGGGCGGTGGTCCTGTCGGTGGTCTCGTTCGTCCTCGTCAACCTGGGCACGATCCTTCTCCTCCTGCTGGCCGGGGCCGTCCTGTGGCTGCTCGGCATGTTCGTGCGGGAGTTCGCCCGCTCCCTGACGGAGCGCGCGCGGGAGCGGCTGCACGGCACGTCGCGAAGCCCTACCGGGTCCGGTGCGCGGACGGCCTGCAGGGCCACCGCGAGGATTCCGGGCAAGAGCCCCCGGAAGAACAGCGGGAAGTCGATCGTGAGGACCGCCGAGCAGGCCCGGCTGACCGCCGCGGAGGACATGCGCACCGCGTGGATCCGCTGGCAGCTCGGCGTCCTGCCGCCGCAGCAGCGGCACGGGGACGCGAGCTTCATCGCCGTCCGGCTGGCCGAGGTCCCGCACGCGGACTGGGACGCGACCCGGCTCCGGCGGCACGGCCAGGCCCTGTGGTCCGTCCGGGACGCCGCCGCCAGGACGCCCCTGCACGGGGAGGTCGAGGCCCGCCTGGACCGGGTGGCCGCCATGCTCTCGGAGCTGACCGACGAGGAGTTCGACACCCACCGCGGCCAGATCGACGACCGCTACCTGTACCACCCGGACCGGGAGGTCCGGGCCGCCTACCTGGCGGGCGGCTCGCAGGGCGTCGAGGCCATCATGGGCACCATTACCGCCGTCCGCGCCCAGGTCCGCGAGGACGCCGCCGCCCGGGCGGCCGCGGACTTCCTGGCGCGCGAGCGCAACGCCGCGCTCCGGGCCCTGCGGGAGACCCGGCGGCCGGCCCGGCCCCGGGACGCCCACGCCGCGTGGGAGGCGCAGGCCGAGCAGATCGGCCGGTGAGCCGCCGGGACCGGGGCGGGCCCTACGCCAGATGCTCCTCCGGCTCGCCCTGGAACTCGCGCACCTCCACCGGGAGCGTGGTCGCCTGCGCCAGCTTGCGGCCCCACTCGATGGCGGCGTCGTAGTCCGGGGCGGCCACGATGCAGATGCCCCCGGCGTGCTCGTCTTCGCGCTCGTACGGACCGTCGGTGGTCACCACGTCCTCGCCGTGGAAGCGCACGACGACGGAGGCCTCCGCCCGGTCCAGGCCCCCGGCGAAGACCCACGCCCCGGCCGCCCTGAGCTCCTCGTTGAACGCGGCGACGTCCCGCATCACGGGCTCGAGGATCTCCGGGGCCGCCGGTCCGCCGTCGGGCTGTTCGATGCTGAGCAGGTAGTGCTTCATGGCGAGCCTCCTGGGCGTCGGATGGTCCTCGGAGTCTACGGTCGCGGCGGCCCGCCGAAATAGACCTGGGCGTCCACCACCTGCCCGTCGCGCACGGTGATCGCCTCCATGTTCCGGAAGGTCCCCCCGGTCCGGAGCTCGTACTCGTACCGGACGAGCACCAGGCCGGGCTCCGCCTCGACCACCTGGAGCAGGTCCTGCCGGGAGACCCGCTGCGCCGTGGGGAAGCACCGCTCGAAGTACGCGGCCCGGTCGATGTGGTCGTCCTGCGGGGACGTGAACCGGAATCCGTCCCCGACGAGCCCGCGGGCCGCCGCCTCGTCCTGCGCGAGATAGGCGGCGAAGAGCCGCCGGACGACGTCCGTGCTGCTGCTGGTCATGCCCGCAAGCTACTCCCGGGCGGGGTGCGGGACAAGCACCGGAGCCGGTCCGCCCGCCGGGGCTCAGCCGTTCTGCGGGACCTGGGCCACCAGCTCGTCGTCGCCGGGCTCCGCCACGGGCGGCAGGGCCCGGGCCTGCTCCGCGACGGGGCGCACCGCGCGGTCCGCGGGCTCCAGGCGCACGGTCCGGCCCGTCTCGAGGGAGGCGAGCACCGCCTCGTGCACCCGGATGTCCATCAGCCCCTCCTCCCCGCCGGCCTCGGGATCGGTGCCGGTGAGGATGCAGTCCGAGAAGTACTCGGTCTGGCCCGCGAACTGCTCCACCGGGTCGTGGGTGCGGGTCTCGCTGCGCCCGTCGCGGGTCACGGTCCAGCTGATGCCCACCTCGGGGCCGAAGCCGAAGCACGGCTGCGCCGCGACCACGCCCCCGGTGCCCACCACCGTGAACTGCTCGGTGGCCTCGCCCGCGTAGCTGATGGTGAACTGCGCCACCCGCTGCCCGGGGAAGCGCAGCGTCACCGCCACGGTGTCGTCGAAGTCGAAGCCGCGCCCCGGGGTCCGCACCCCCATCGCGTGGACCTCGAGGGGCTCGGCCGCGAACAGGTGGCGCACCGCGTTGAGGGGGTAGCTGCCCATGTCCGGGATGGGCCCGCCCCAGTACCCGGAGTGCCCGCGGTGGTTGGCCTCGTCGATGTCCTGGGTGAAGACGGCGGTGAACAGCCGGGGGTCGCCCACCAGCCCCTCGTCCCGGACCCGGGTGATCAGCTCGAGCGTGCCGGGTTCGTGGTGCAGCCGGTACGCGACCATCAGCCGGGCCCCGCCGCGCGCGGCGGCGTCGATCATCGCCCGGCAGTCCGCCACGGACGTCTCCATCGGCTTCTCCACCAGCACGTGGACGCCCGCCTCGAGCGCCGGCTCGGCGAACTCGCGGTGCCGGAACACGGGCGTGGCCACGTAGACCGCGTCCACGTCCCCGGAGGCCAGCAGCGCGGGGTAGTCCTCGTAGGAGTACGCGGGCACGCCGTACTCGGCCGCGAGCTCCCGGGCCTTGTCCGGGGTGCCGGTGACCAGCGCCGCCAGCACGGAGCTGCCGGCCCGGGCCATGGCGGGCAGGAACGCCTGCTGGGAGATCTGGCCGAGCCCGACCACCGCGTAGCGCACGGGGCCGTTCGTCGAGGGGGCGGTCCGGGGAGAGGTCATGGGGGCATCCTTCGCGGTCGGGACGGACGGTCCCGGCCAGACTAGCCCCGCGGGGTCCCGGCCCGGCGGAGCGGGCCCGGCGTCCCCGGATCCCGCCGGATGCGCGATCATGGGAGGTCCGAGGGACCGCGCACGCGTCCGTCCCCGCCCGTCAGGAGGATCCGTGCCCAAGAGCAAGCCCCGCAAGAAGGCCGCCGCCAAGAAGAAGCAGCAGCGGCGGGAGTTCCACGCCGCGGCCGGCGCCCGCACCGTCGACATCGAGGGCGCCGCCCAGGGCACCTGGGACGACGACGCCCACGAGCTGCTCGTCGCCCGCGGCTGGGTGGCCTACCGGGACCTGGAGATGGACCAGCTCGGCGACGGGTGGGAGTGGCTGCCGTCCCAGCTGCCCCTCGACGCCGGCGTGGGCGGGGAGCCCGGGCCCACCACCGTTTTCGCCGCGGCCGAGGGCGGCTACGACGTCGAGCTGGCCAACCCGAACGGCTCCGTGGACCCGGACCGCGCGGGCCACTACGACACCCTCGAGGACCTCGCGGCGGACCTGGACAGCCTCGAGGCCTGGCGCGTGCCGGCCGACGAGTACGTCCTGCCGGACGTCCCCGCGTTCTCCGCGGACACCCCGTGGGCGATCTGCCAGCTCTGGGCGGGCGGGATGATCGACCACTGGGAGCTCGCGGCGGACCTCATCCACTTCCCGTACGAGGAGACCGAGGAGGGCTTCGCCGCGGTCGAGCGCGCCCACCGGACCGGGCTGATCCCCGCCCAGCTCTACGCCGCGATCCGCGCCGGCCGGGCCGCGTAGCGGGATCCTCTTGTCGGGGCCCCGGGCCCGGCGTAGCGTGAGCCGGGACCATCACCCTGCTGAGCGCACGAGGAGCGGCATGAGCGAGACGACCCCGGACCCGGCCCGGAACAAGCCCTCTCAGGCCGAGGGGGACGTGCCGGAGGACCAGAGCGTGCAGTCGGCCGTCGACCCGGACGACAACAAGCCCTCCCAGGCCGAGGGGGACGCCCCCGAGGACGCGCCGGGCGACGACTGATCCCCGGCACGGACGGTCCCGGGCGCCCCGCCGAGGGCGGCAGCGCCCGGGATCAGTGCCGGGTCAGCCCCCGGTCGTCCCGGGCGGAGGCGTTCTTCGGCGCCCACGCGGACAGGCCGAGGAGGTCGGCCACCTCGCGGTAGTGGCTGGTGGAGAGGATCCCGAAGCCGGCCTCGACCGCGCGGCGGTAGTAGTGCACGTCCAGGGCGTCGGCGGACAGGTTCTCGTCGTAGCGGTGCAGCTCGAGGCGCATGGGCACGTTCCAGCTCCGCATCCGCAGGCTCTCCTCCATGTCCGGGACGTAGTGGCCGGCGAAGCCGATCACCCGGCGGAGGTCGGGCACCTCCCGCCGGACGGCCTCGACCGTGGGCAGGCCGTCCGGGTGGGTCGGGACGAAGTAGACGAGGTCGGGGGCGATCCTGCGGTAGACGGCCAGCTCCGTCAGCCCGTGCACGCTCACCACCACCTGGCCCTCGGCCCGGTGCGTGCGGACGAGCTCGACGACGGCCTCCGGGGTCACGTTCTTGACGTCGAGCCACAGCACCGCCCCGGCCAGCACTGCCCAGGTGAGGAACTCGCCGGCCTCCCGGATGGGGAACCGGGTGACCTCGCCGTAGTTGTCCACCAGGTGCTGGCTGAGCACGTAGTCGGCCGACTGCTCGCTCACCGGGCCGGCGCCGGTGCTCCCGTGCCCCATGACGGCCTCGTGCAGGACCACGCACCGGCCGTCGACCGTGGTGCGCAGCTCGATCTCGATCATGGTGCGCGCCCGGGTGGCCAGGACGTTCTGGGCGGACTCGAGCGCCGAGCAGGGCCAGGGCCCGTCGGGGTGGAATCCGGCGCGGCGGGCGAGCAGGAGGGGCCCGTCGGCGGACAGGCGGTCGTGGCGGGTGTAGGCGGCCAGTTCGGCCGGCGAGTCGAAGACGATCGAGTGCCCTGCTGCGCGCGCCGGCACGTCGGCTGCGACGTGGTCCGGCGAGTCCGGGCGGCGGTAGTTCTTCGGCATGGGAACTCCTGGGGGGATGGGAGCGCGGACAGCGGCCGTGGGGGGACGGCCGGCGGACGGGAAGCGGGGGAACCGCCCGTCCACGTGCTCGGGGGCCCTCGGCCACCCGTGCACGCTCCAACTCTTCCACGTCCGAGGCCGAATACGTGGCTGCGATCTGCATGTCGTTGCCTCCGCGCAGGACATTGCGGGTGCTGAGGCCCCGGAAGAGCGTCCTGGGGATGGGCCGGTAGGCGGTGCGGCCGTCCCGGACGGGCCGGACGCCGGTCCCGTGGCGCAGGGCGACGGCGTGCAGCCACACGTCGTCGGCCATCGGCGCGCACGCGGTGAACGCGGTGCCGAGCTCGCGCAGGGCGTCGAGCAGGTGCGGCGGGTAGAGCACGCCGGAGGTGCCCGTGGCGAAGGTGCGGACGGACGCTCCCGCCGGGGCGCCGGGGCTCCATGTCGCGTAGGGCAGGATCCGTCCTCCGCCGAGGCGGATCCGGTGGGTGCGGTGGGCGACCACGTCGTGCGGGTGCCGCGCGTGGACCGCGAGCAGCTCCTCGAGCCACGCCGGGCCGTAGAGCACGTCGTCGTCCGCGATGACCAGCGGCAGCTCGTGCCGCGCCCGGGACCGGACGCAGGGGTAGTACTTCTGGTGGGGGCCCCAGTCCTCGGTGCACCTCAGCTCGAGGCCCCGGCGCACCAGCCGCGCCAACGGTGGGGGCGGGTCCGCCACGACATCGGCCTCGCGCAGCCACAGGATCAGCCGCTGCGGGCGCACGGTGCCGTGCACCATCGACTCGACGGCCAGGTGCACCGCCCGGATCCGGCTCCCGTAGGACGTGAGGCTCACGACCACGGGCGCGTCCCCCCGCACGGGCGCGTCCGAGAAGCGGTTCCGGACCCGGAAGTACAGGGCGCTGCGGCTGGTGCGGAACGAGCGCAGCCAGTCGAGGACCAGCTCCCGGGACAGCACCCACCGCAGGGGGTGCCGGCGCCTCCCGCCCGGCCGGGGTCTCACGACGGGCGTGCCGGGGCCGCCCGGGCCGCGCCGCCGCCGGATGGTTCTGCCTCGGTCATGGCCTCATTCTGGCAGGAGCCGCGCTCAGATCTCCGCGGCGGCCAGCACCGGCAGGGTGGGCGTCTCGGAGCCGCCGGCGGGCTCCACGGTCATGGCCACCGCCCCGGCCCGGTCGACGTCGCCGTCCAGCCAGACCTGCACCTGTCCGCCGCCGAAGCGCACGTCCGGCACCGGGGTCTCGTCCTGCACGAGCCACAGCTGGTACTCCCGGCCCTCCCCCGGTCCGGCGAGGTCGGAGGCGACGAACAGCGCCGCGTCCGCCTGCGCCGAGACCACCAGGGTGGCCGGCCGGCCGTCCACGTCGAGCTGGCGGGTGGTGACGTCCGGGGCGCTCAGCAGCCGGTTCTGCCGGTCCTGCTCCTGGGCCACGAGCTGCTGCTCCCGCTGCTCGGTCTGCGTGCCGACGGCCCAGCCGCCCAGGGCCGCACCCGGCAGGAGCACGGCGGCCGCGGCGGCGGCCAGCCAGCGGCGCCGGGGCCGGCGCCGCTGCGCCAGGGACACGGGCGCGGCCCCGGCCTGATCGTCGGCCCGGTCCTCGGCCCGCTCCTCCGGCCGACGCTCCTGGGGCGTCCTGCGCACGGCCGCGAGGACGTCCCCGCGCAGCGCCGCCGGCGGCGGCTCGGCCACGGCGGCGGCGAGGTGCGCCCCGACCTCCCCGAACGCGGCCACCTCCTCCCGGCAGGCGGCGCAGCCGCGCAGATGGAGCTCGAACGCGGCGCGCTCGCCGGGCTCGAGGGCGTCCACGGCGTAGAGCGCCGCGTCGGCGTGGACATCGCCGGCCCGGTCGTCCCCCTGGATGTCCTTCACTGCCGCACCCCCAGTGCCGATCTCAGATTGGTGAGTCCGTCGCGGATCCTGGCCTTCGCCGTGCCCAGCGGGACGTCCAGGTGCTCCGCGACCTGCCGGTGACTGTACCCCCGGTAGTAGACCAGGCAGACGGCCTCCCGCTGGAGCGGGCTGAGCCCGCCGAGCTCGGCCCGCACCTCCTCGGAGTCCAGGGACTGCTCCACCTCGCTCCAGGTGGAGTCGGAGGGCGTCTCGGCCCGCCGGACCTCGTACTGCTGGTCCCGGTCCCGCTCCCGCTGGCTCTGCCGGATCCGGTCCACCGCGCGGCGGTGGGCCATGGTGCACAACCACGCCAGGACCGTGCCGCGGCCGGCGTCGAAGCGCTCCGCCTGCTGCCATGCCATCAGGTAGACCTCCTGGACCACCTCGGCGGCGAGCTCCGGGGAGCGGAGCAGCCGCAGCACGAGTCCGTGGACCGTGGACGACGTCGCGTCGTACAGCTGGGCGAAGGCGTCCTCGTCACCGCCCGCCACGCGGCGCAGCAGCTCGACCTGTTGTTCGGTCCGCCCGGGCACGGGGACCGGGGCCCCGGCTCTCCCGCTCCGGCCGGTCGGTCCTGGGCTCACGCGGTCTCGCTGTTCACTCGGAGAGCGGCGCCCCGCCCGGGGTCCGGGCGGGAGCAGTGTCGCACTGCACCTTGCCACACCGGGTCGATGTGATGCCATCGACACACTCGTCGTCTCCATGACCGTTGTTCGTCGCGGGGCCGGCACCGGACGGGTCGGCGGTCCGTTCCGGCGCGCCGGAAACTTTTCTGCCCCCGCACCCGTCCGGGCCCGTTCCGGCGCCGAACTCACCGTGCGCACACCGAAAGTGCGCACCCGGCACGACCCCCCGGTACGACACAGGAGAGAATCTGATGCGCAAGTCCATGCTCCTCACAGTCCCCACCCTGGCCCTCGGCGCGCTCACCATGGCCGCCGCGCCCGCCGCCGCCCACGACTCCGACATGTGGTCCGCCCAGGCGGCGCTGAGCACCCTGAACAACTCCGGCACCACCGGCGACGTCATGGTCGACGTCCACGGCACCGAGGCCACCGTCACGATGAACGTGAGCGGCGCGGCCGAGACGTTCATGGACGGCCCGTTCCCGCACGCCCAGCACATCCACATCCACGGCCAGGGCACCTGCCCGGGCCCGGAGGCGGACGCGGACGGCGACGGCGTGGTCAACACCACCGAGGGTCACCCCTTCTACGGCATGATCGGCACCTCGCTGACCACCGAGGGCGACACCAGCCCCGACTCCGGCCTGGCCGTGGAGCGCTTCCCGGGCGGCTCCGCGTACACCTACGAGCGGACCCTGCAGCTGGACGAGGCCACCGCCGAGTCCCTGCAGAACGGCACCGCGGTCGTCGTGGTCCACGGCGTGGACCCGGCGAAGATGCCCGCCGCGGCCGCCGAGAAGATGAGCGACCTCGACCCGGCGCTGCCCGCGGCCGCGACCCTCCCGGCCGCGTGCGGCACGCTGACCGCCTCGCAGATGGGCGCGATGCCGGAGGGCGGCGCCGACACCGGCGTGGCCCAGGAGACGGGGTCCACCGCCCAGGCCGCGGCCCTCGGCGGCGGCGTCCTGGCCGCCGCGGCCGGCGCCGCGTGGGCCCTGCGCCGTCGCGCCGCGCGCGGCTGATCCGACGGGACGGTTCCTGCTGTGACGGGATCGACCACCGGTCGTCGCGGAGGCCTGCTGGCCTCCGCGGCGACCGCCGTCCTGCTCGCCACCGGCTGCGCCGCGTCCGACGACGGCACCGCGCCGGCGGCCGGCAGCACCGCGCCGGCGGCCTCGAGCACCGCCTCGCCGTCGAGCATCTCGGCGCCCTCGGGCGCGGTGTCGGCCCCGCCCGCGGACGGGAGGCCGAGCGCCGCCGCAACTGACGGACCGGCGGACGGCCCGGCAGTCCTGGGCGCGGCGGAGCCGGTCTCCCTGTCCGTCCCGGCCACCGGCACCGAGTCCGAGCTGCTGCACCTGGGCCTGCGCGAGGACGGCTCGCTCGAGGTCCCGCCCGAGGGGCCCGGCTCCCCGGCGAGCTGGTACACCGGGTCCCCCACCCCCGGCGAGCGCGGCCCGGCCGTGCTGCTGGGCCACGTCAACGCCACCGGCGGCGGCCCCGGGGTCTTCGCCGGGCTGCGGGCCCTGGAACCCGGCGACGCGATCGAGGTGGCCCGGGAGGACGGGTCCACGGCGGTCTTCGCCGTCGACCGCGGGGAGCAGTACGGCAAGGACGACTTCCCCACCCTCGAGGTCTACGGCAACACGGAGGGGTCCGAGCTGCGGCTGATCACCTGCGACGGCTTCGACCCGGCCACCGGGGAGTTCGACGACAACTACGTGGTCTACGCGTCCCTGGTGCCCTGAGCGGCGCAGCCCTGGGAACGAGCGCTGGTGCCCACCGCCCCGGCCTCGCGCGGAGAACGACCCTTCCCTAGGCTTCTGCGCAGGGAACGGCCGTTCTCTGCATCTGTCGCACCAGCGAGAGGAAGAGCCTCCATGGGTCACATCACCGTCGGCACCGAGAACAGCACCGACATCGAGCTGTACTACGAGGACCACGGCAGCGGTCAGCCCGTCGTCCTCATCCACGGGTACCCCCTGGACGGCTCGTCCTGGGAGAAGCAGACCGCCGCCCTGCTCGGGGCCGGCTACCGCGTGATCACCTACGACCGCCGCGGCTTCGGCCGCTCGAGCCGGCCGACGACGGGTTACGACTACGACACCTTCGCCGCCGACCTCGACACCGTCCTGAGCACCCTCGACCTGAACGACGTGGTCCTGGTGGGCTTCTCCATGGGGACCGGGGAGGTGGGGCGCTACCTCGGGACCTACGGATCCTCGCGGGTGGCCAAGGCGGCCTTCCTGGGCTCGCTCGAGCCGTACCTGCTGCAGACCGAGGACAACCCCACGGGCGTGCCCCAGGACGTCTTCGACGGCCTGGCCGCGGCCGTGACCGCCGACCGCTACGCGTTCTTCGCCGAGTTCTTCGGCAACTTCTTCAACACGGACACGTTCCTGGGCACGGACCGGCTGAGCCAGGAGGTCGTGGACGCCTGTCGGAACATCGCCGCCCGCTCCGGGGCCGTGGCGTCGGTGGCCGCCCAGCCCGCCTGGCTGACCGACTTCCGGGCCGACATCCCCAAGATCGACGTGCCGGCCCTGATCGTGCACGGCACCGCGGACAACATCCTGCCCATCGACGCCACCGGCCGGCAGTTCCACCAGGCCCTCCCGCAGGCGGAGTACGTCGAGATCGAGGGCGCCCCGCACGGGCTGCTCTGGACCCACGGCGCGGAGGTCAACGAGGCGCTGCTGGACTTCCTCGCCCGGTAGCCGCCCCTGCCCCCGGCGGGACGGCCCTCCGCCGGACGACGACGGACCCCGCCTGCCGTGCGCTCGAGGCGCGGCGGGCGGGGTCCGCTCCGTTCCCGGGGCCCGGGAACCGTCAGTGGCGGGGGCCCTCGTGGCCGGGCACGTCACCGGGGCGATCGGTCCCGGCCGGTCCTCCCGGCTGCCCGTCCGGGCGCTCGCCGGCGGCGGGGCCGCCCGTGGTCGGGCCGCCGGTCGCCGGGCCGCCCGTGCTGGGGCCGCCCGTGGCCGGGCCGCCGGAGGTCCGGTCGCCGGGGGCGCGGCCCCCGCCGAGGAACTGGCGGGCCTTCTGCTGGACCGTGTCCACGTGGCGCTCGTACTTGTGCCCGGTGCGCTTGTCCACGAAGCTGCCGGCCTGGTCGAGGACCTTGTCGACCTTGTCCGGGTTGCGCTGGGCGAGCTGCTTGGCCTTGGCCGTGAGCCCCTTGAAGTTCACCATCACGTCTCCTTCCGAGAGTGGTCACCGCGCGCGGGAGCGCCGCGGTGCTGCCGCCAGTCCATCACGCGGAGCTGTCCGCCGGCTGGCCGAGGCCGGGAGGCCGGCGCTCCTGGCCGACCACGTGCTGGAAGCGCAGCAGGTTGTCCGGGTCGTAGAGCGCCTTGGCCCGGACCAGACGGGCGTAGACCTCCTCGGACCACGCCCGGGCGTGCTCGGTCTCCCCGCCCGGAACCCCGTGCATGTTCACGAAGGCCCGGCCCGTGGACCACGGGGCCATGGCCTGCAGGATCTCGGCCAGCGCCCGGGGCGTCGCCGCGGCCACGTGGGGCGCGAGCCAGCCGATGAGCTCCAGGAAGAACGCCGCGTCCCGCCCCGAGACCGCGTCCTCGACGCCGTCGGTCCGGGCGAAGGCTCCACCCATCAGCCGGATCCCCACCTCCGGCAGCGGGCACCGGCTGCCGGGCCCGGCGCTCTGCAGCAGCGTCATGACCGCGGCGGCGTCGAACTCCCGCAGGAACTCCCCGGTGAGCACGTAGAGACCCGGCTCGGTGGCGTCCATGTGCACCTGGTCGATGTCCCGGTAGTCCATGGGCCCCACCAGGTCCAGGACCGGCCGGGAGACCGCCCGCATCGGCTCGAGGACCCGGGCGCCCTCCTCCTCCGGACCGACCCAGCAGAAGCGCAGGTGCACGAGCATCCGCTTGTGCAGCTGCTCGGGGACGGTCGGGTCGTGCGGCATCCAGCGCAGGGCCACGGACGTCGAGGCGCGCTCCGGCAGGGTGGGCGCCCACCGGCTGAACGCGCTCAGCACCTCCTGGGCGTCGGTGCCGGGGTAGAAGATCCCGCCGCCGTAGAGCTCCTCCAGGGGGACGAGGCCCATGGTCATCGCGGTGACGAGGCCCAGGTTGCCCTTGCCCCCGCGCAGCAGGGCGAACAGCTCCGGCTCGTGCCGGGCGTCCACGTGGCGAAGCCGCCCGTCGGGGGTCACCACCTCGAGGCCCAGCAGGTGGTCGGCGGCGAAGCCGAAGATCCGCCCGAGCACCGGCAGCCCGCCGCCCAGGGTGTAGCCGACCGCCCCGGCGTCGCTGGCCGAACCGGTGAGGACCGCGAGGCCGTGGGGCGCGACCGCGTCGATCACGCGGCGCCACCGCACGCCGGCGCCGATCCGAGCGGTCCGGCGGCGGAGGTCGACCTCGATCTCCTGCATCCGGTGGGTCGTGACGAGCACGCCGCCCTCCATGGGCTGGTCCGCGCCGTGGCCCGTGGACTGCACCCCCACGGGCTCGTGGTGGGCGGCGGCCCACCGCATCACGGCCACCACGTCGGCGGCGTCGGTCACGCCCGCCACCGCGTCCGGGTGGTGGACGGCGGCCAGGTTGAAGCCGGCGACCTCCTGCGCGAAGCCGGCCTCGTCCGGCAGCAGGACCGGACCGCGGACCTGCCGGTGGAGTTCTTCCACGTCCGTTCTCGAGATCATCGCGGGCCCCCTCGGCACCGGCGATCCGCGGTGCGGGGCCGCTCGGGCCCGCAGGCGCCGCAGAACAGGTCCATTCTCCCACGCGGGCCCGCCGGTGCGCCCTCCGGAGCGTGCACGGAATCGTCACGGGGCGCCGGCCGGCACGGCCCGGACGGCACGGCCGGAACGGGGCGGGGCCGCGGGGAGGGTCAGTCGCGCTCGAGCGGCAGGGCGGGCGCCAGCCGGCGCAGGGACGTGAACGTGGGCACGAGGGCCTCGTAGAGCTGCTCGAACACCGGCTGCAGGGACGCGTGGACCGCGGCGTCGGCGGGGTCCGGGCGCACCACGGACTCGACCTCCACCAGGTCCGCGGCCACGTCGACGGACTCGATCAGCCCGAGCGCCTGCATCCCGAGCAGCGCGGCGCCGAACCCGGAGCCCTCGTGGCCCGAGGCGAAGGAGATGTCCGTGCCGAGGACGTCGGCGAGCAGCTGCCGCCACAGCGGGCTGCGGGCGAAACCGCCGGTGGCGCGGATCTGCTCCACGGCCAGACCGGCCGAGCGCATCGACTGCAGGACCAGGCCGAGCTGCTGGCACACCCCCTCCAGGGCCGCGCGCACCAGGTGTGCGCGGCGGTGGGCGCGGGTCAGCCCCACGTAGGCGCCCTTGGGCAGGGAGCTCCAGTGCGGGGCGCGCTCGCTCAGCAGGTAGGGCAGCATGAGCAGCCCCCCGGACCCGGCCGGGACGCTCCCCGCGAGCGCGAGCAGCTCCTCCTCCGGCTCCTCCCCCAGGTCGGGGGCGAGGGCGTCCCCGGCCCAGCCCAGGACCACGCCGCCGTTGTTGATCGCCCCGCCGACCACCCAGCGCCCCGGGGTCAGGGCGTAGCAGAAGACCCGTCCCAGCGGGTCCACCACGGGACGGTCGACGACGACGCGCAGCGCGCCGCTCGTGCCGATCGAGCAGGCCGCCACCCCGGGCCGGACCGCGCCCAGGCCGAGGTTGGCCAGCGGGCCGTCGCTGGCCCCCACCACCACGGGCACGGTGGCGGGCAGCCCCGTGGCCCGGGCGCCCTCGTCCGTGAGCCCGGGCAGGACGTGGGTGGTGGGCACCAGCTCGGGCAGCTGCTCGGGCAGGATCCCGGCGTGGGCGAGGGCCTCGCCGTCCCAGGCCAGCTCGTGGATGTTCATCAGACCGGTGGCCGAGGCCACCGAGTGGTCCACCACGAGCGCGTCGCACAGCCGCAGCAGCACGAACTCCTTGATGCCGGCCCAGAAGGCGACGCGCTCGCACAGCTTGGGCTCCTGGTCGTGGAACCAGACGAGCTTGGGCAGCGGCGACATGGGGTGCACCGGGGTGCCCGTGCGCCGGTGCAGGGCGAGGCCGCCCGCGCTCGCGCGCAGCCGTTCCGCCTGGATGCTGGCCCGGGTGTCGGCCCAGGTGACGAGCGGGGTGAGGGGCTCTCCCTCGGGCGAGAGCCCGAGCAGGCTGTGCATCGCGGCGCTGAAGGACAGCCCGGCCACGCGCTCCGCCCCGACCTCCCCGACCACCGCGCGGACGGTGTCCAGCACCGCCTGCAGGATCAGCTCGGGGTCCTGGACGGCGTGGCCGGGGTGCGGCTCCTCCAGGGGGTAGCCGGCCGAGGCGGCGGCGAGCTGCTCACCGCCCACGGCGAAGGCCACGGCCTTGGTGCTCGTGGTGCCGATGTCGACGCCCACCACCACGGGCTCCGGGTGCCCGGTGCCGGCCGGCCCCGGCATCAGCGCGGCTCCCCGGGGGCCAGGGACACTAGGACCTTGCCGGAGACCGCGGAGTCGCGGGCCGTGGCGAACGCCTCCACGGCCCGGTCGGCGGGGAACTCGTGCGTGACCACGTCCTCGATCCCGGGGCGGTCGGCGAGCAGCCCGATCGCCTCGTCGATCTCGTCGTCGAACCGGAAGGACCCGCGCAGCTGGAGCTCCTTGGAGACCAGCGGGGCCAGGTTCACGGGCCGCGCCTCGTCCGGCACCATCCCCACCTGGACGACGACGCCGCCGCGGCGGGCGCCCACCAGCGCGGGGCTCACGGCCGCGGGCACGCCGGAGCACTCGAGCACCACGTCGAACGCCCCGGACGGGATCTGTTCGGCCCCCACCCGGACGGTGCCGTGCACGCCGAGCGCCCGGGCCCGCTCGAGCGGGCCCTCGAGGACGTCGGTGGCCACGACCTCGGCCGCGCCCCGGGCCAGGGCCGCCGCGGCGGTGAGCAGGCCGATCGGCCCGGACCCGGAGACGAGCACGCGCCGGCCGGTCACGTCCCCGGCCACGGTGAGCCCGTGCAGGGCCACGGCCAGCGGCTCGGCGAGCGCGGCCCGGCGCAGCGGCAGGCCGGCCGGGAGCACCCGGACCATGTCCCGGCGGACCAGCAGGTACTCGCTCATCCCGCCCTGGGTGTGCGGCCGGGTGGAGGCGCTGCCCAGGTAGGCCCCGCCGGGCCAGAGGTGGCGCCGGTCCTCGATCCCGGGCTGGGGCGTGCCGAACGTGGCCGGGTGGACCGTCACCGGGGTGCCGGGGGCGAGCTCGCCGGCGGGGTCCAGGTCCACCGTCCCGGAGACCTCGTGCCCGGGCACGAGGGGTTCCCGGACCACGTACTCGCCGTTGGCGCCCTCGGCCCAGTAGTGCAGGTCCGACCCGCACACCCCGCCGTAGGCGATCCGGAGCCGGACCTGCCCCTCGGCGGGCTCCGGGGTGGGCACCTCCTCGACGCGCAGATCGTCCTTGCCGTGGATCACGATGGCCCTCATGAGCTCTCCTCCTGGTGCGTCCCCGGGGCGCCGCGGTGCGGCGCGTGCCGGGTGGGACTGCGGGTGGTGCGGCGGACCCGGGTCAGAGGACGGAGGTCATGCCGCCGTCGACCAGGACGTTGTGCCCCGAGACGAAGCTGGAGGCGTCCGAGCACAGGTAGACCAGCGTGCCCACGAGCTCCTCGACCTGCCCCCAGCGCCGGGCCGGGGTGCGCTCGACCACCCAGTGGTTGAACGCCTCGTCCTCGATCAGCGCCTGGTTCATCTCGGTGGCGAAGTATCCGGGCGAGATCGCGTTGACCTGGATGTTGTGCCGGGCGAGGTCCGCGGCCATGCCCTTGGTGAGCATGACCACCCCGCCCTTGGTGGCCGAGTACGGGGCGATGGTCTGCCGGGCGAGCACCGACTGCACGGAGCCGATGTTGACGATCTTGCCCGAGCCGCGCTCCTGCATGCCGGGGACCACGGCCCGGGACACGTGGAACACGCTCGAGAGGTTCGCCGCGACGATGTCCTCCCAGTCCTGGGCCGCGAACTCGGCGAAGGGGGCGCGGCGCTGGATCCCGGCGTTGTTCACCAGGATGTCCGGGACGCCGTGCTCGGCGAGGACCGCGTCGATCCCCGTCCGGACGGCCTCGGCGTCGGTGAGGTCGAAGGCCGCCGTGACCGGGGCGGTGCCCGTGCCGGCGGCGATCTCGTCGCACACCCGGGCGAGGGCGTCGGCGTCGCGCCCGTGCAGGACCACGCGGGCCCCCGCCTCGGCGAGGCCCGTGGCCAGGGCCCGCCCCAGCCCCCGGGAGGAGCCGGTGACGAGGGCGAGCCGGCCGGTGATGTCGAAGACGTTGCGCATCCGGGGCCTCAGGCGATGTAGAAGATGACGAGGACGATGGCGAAGCCGAGGACGGACTCGAGGGCCTGCTGGACCGTCCAGGTCTTCAGCGTGGTCTTGACGTCCATGCCCATGAGCCGGCCCACGAGCCAGAAGCCGGAGTCGTTGACGTGCCCGGCGAAGACCGAGCCGGCGGCGGTGGCCAGGACCACGGCCGCGACCTCCACGGAGTTGAAGTTGCCCGCGGCCACGGCCGGTGCCATGAGCCCGGCGGCGGTGACGAGGGCCACGGTGGCCGAGCCCTGGGCCAGGCGCAGGACCACGGCGATGATGTAGGCCGCGAAGATGACGGGCAGCCCGATGCCGTCCAGCGAGGACGCCAGCGCGTCGCCGATGCCGGAGGCGCGCAGGATGCCGCCGAACATGCCGCCGGCGCCGGTGATGAGGATGACGGAGGCGACCGGGCCCAGGGAGGAGTCGATGACCTTCTCCAGGGCGGTGCCGTGCTCGCCGCGGCGGGTGCCGAGGACGAACAGGGCCACGAGGACCGAGATCAGCAGGGCGACCGGGGACTCGCCGAGGGCGGAGAGCACCTGGAACCACTCGGCGTCCTCGGAGACGGCGCCGGCGGCGCGCAGGAAGTCCAGGCCGGTGTTCATGAAGATGAGCGCCAGGGGCAGCAGCAGCAGGGCGATGATGGTGCCGACTCGCGGCGGGTTGGCGGGCTGGTCGTCGTCGACGTCGCCGAAGAAGCCCGGGACGGGGAGGACGTACTTGGTGCCCACGCGCTTGCCCCAGAGGTACGCGGAGACGTACCAGAGCGGGAACGCCAGCAGCAGGCCGATGAGCAGGACCATGCCGAGGTCGGCGCCGTAGAGCTCCGTGGCGGCCACGGGACCGGGGTGCGGCGGCACGAAGACGTGCATGACCGAGAACGCACCGGCGGCCGGGATGCCGTACAGGAGGACGTTGTTGCCGCTCACCCGGCGGGCGACGGCGAAGATGATCGGCAGCATGACCACGAGGCCGGCGTCGAAGAAGATCGGGAAGCCCATGATCAGGGAGGCGATGCCGAGCCCGAAGGGCGCGCGCTTCTCGCCGAAGATGTCCACGAGCTTGTCCGCGAGCACCCGGGCGCCGCCGCTGTGCTCCACGAGCTTGCCGAGCATGGCGCCGAGGCCGATGAGCAGGGCCACCGAGCCGAGCGTGCCGCCGAAGGCGGTGACCGCGGTGTCCACGATCATCCCCGTGGGGATGCCCGTGGCGAACGCCGTCAGCAGCGCCACCAGGATCAGGGTGAGGAAGGCGTGCAGCTTGAACTTGATCACCAGGACCAGGATCAGTGCGATGGCGGCTGCCGCGATCGTCAGCAGCGGCGCGGTGCCGAGGGTCTGTGTCCAGTCTTCCACTGAGTTTCTCCGTTGATCTCGTGCCTGCGGGCAGGCCCTGGGGTCTCGTCGTGAGCCACGACACACGCTAGGCTGACAGAAAGATCATACTTTTGGCAACAGGGTCGGCGCGACCGCGCCGCACATGACGGACGGAGCGTCCATGCACGGGGTGGAGCAGCACAGCGGGGTGCTGGACCGGCTCGGCGAGAGCATCGCCTCCGGGGCGCGGGCGCCGGGAACGGTCCTGACGCTCGCGGCCCTCGAGGAGGAGTTCGGGGTCTCCCGCACGCTCGTGCGGGAGGTGGTGCGCGTGCTCGAGTCCATGGGGATGGTGGAGTCCCGGCGGCGGGTGGGCGTCACCGTCCGCCCGCCGCGGGACTGGAACCCGTTCGACCCCCGGCTGATCCGGTGGCGGCTCGGCGGCCCGGGGCGCGACGAGCAGCTGCGGAGCCTGACCGAGCTGCGGACCGCCATCGAGCCCGTGGCCGCCCGGCTGGCCGCGGTCCGGGCCGACGGGCCCACCCGGCGGCGCCTGGTGGAGCTCGCCGCCCGGCTGCGGGAGCTCGGCGAGGCACGCCGCGGCACCGACCCCGAGTACCTGGAGGTGGACACCGCCTACCACGCGCTGCTGCTGGAGGCGAGCGGCAACCCGATGCTGGCCGCCCTGCAGGACGTGGTGGCCGAGGTGCTCTCCGGCCGCACGGCGCTCGGGCTCATGCCCCGCTCCCCGGACCCCGGCGCGCTCGAGGACCACGAGGCCACGGCCGCCGCTGTCGCCTCCGGAAACGCGGCCGAGGCCGAGGCGCGGGCGCGCGCCGTGGTGGTGGAGGTGCTCGAGGGGGTCGTCGACGTGACGGAGAACACCGCCTGATCTGGCCGATGGTCTGCTGGGCCCGGGCCGCGCCGTTCCTAGGCTGAGCGCATGGCCACACCCGTCACCGGCTACCTGTCCCGGGTCTCGGGGCCCCGCCGGAGCCCCCGTTACGACCTCCACCTGGCCTGCCTGCTGATCCTCGTGGCCGGCATGCTCAACTCTGCGGGCTTCGTGGCCGTGGCGCTCTACACCTCCCACATGACCGGCCTGACCGCGACCATGGCCGACCACCTCGTGGACGGGGACGTGGAGCTGCTGTCCCTCGGCGCGGTGGGACTGGGCGCGTTCGTGCTCGGCGGCATCTGGTGCTCGCTGCTCTTCACCTGGGGCCGGCGGCGCGGGCTCGGGTGCCGGTTCGCGAACGTGCTCGCCTTCGAGGGCGCGCTGATCCTGGTGTTCAGCCTGACCGCCGAGGCCGTCGAGGACGACCACCGCGGCCTCGTGCCCGTCGCCGTCCTGTGCTTCACCATGGGGATGCAGAACGCGCTCCTCAGCAAGGTCGCCGACATCCCCGTGCGCACCACCCACGTCACCGGGATGGTCACCGACATCGCGATCGAGCTCGGCAGGATGCTCTACCCCCACCGCACACCGGGTCCGGAACCGGTCCGGGCGGACCGCAGGAAGCTGCGGGTCCTGACCACCCTCGTGGGCCTGTTCTTCCTGGGCGGCGTGACCGGGACGGTCGGCTACCTGGCCGCGGGGTTCTCCTTCCTGGTGCCGGTCGCCCTGCTGCTGCTGGTCCTGGCCTACCGTCCGGTGGCCCGGGACCTCTCCCGCAGGCGCCCGCCCGCCCGCGCGTTCCTGTGAGCCGGCGCCCCCGCCCGTAGGCTGGGCCCATGGGCATCTCGGAGACCGACCGCGGACACCTGCGACGCTGCGTGGAGCTGGCCCGCGAGGCCCTCGACGCCGGGGACGAGCCGTTCGGCTCGGTGCTGGTCTCGGCGCGGGGGGAGGTCCTGTTCGAGGACCGCAACCGGGTGGCCGGCGGTGACGCGACCCGCCACCCCGAGTTCGAGATCGCCCGGTGGGCGGCCGCCCACCTGACCCCGGAGCAGCGCTCCGCAGCCACGGTCTACACCTCGGGCGAGCACTGCCCCATGTGCTCGGCGGCCCACGCCTGGGTGGGGCTGGGCCGCATCGTCCACGCCTCCTCCTCGGCGCAGCTCGGACGGTGGCTGGACGAGCTCGGCGCCCCGCCCGCCCCCGTCGCGGCGCTGCCGATCACCCAGGTGGCCCCGGGGGTGCCCGTGGACGGCCCCTGCCCCGAGCTGGCGCCGGCGGTGCGCGACCTGCACCGCCGGCTGCACCTCACCCGGAAAAGGACCGGGACCGACCCGCGAGGTCGCAGCTGACGGCCACCGCGCCCGGCTGCGTCGCCGTCAGCCGCAATCTCGGCGCGGGGTGGCCAGGGGCCCCGTCCGGGGACCAGGATGGAGGGGTACCTCCGGTGGGCGGCGCCCGCCGGAACCGTTCGACGAGAGGAACGATCATGGTGGACATGGGAGGATTCGCGGACAAGGCGAAGGACCTTGCGGACCAGCACCCGGACAAGGTGCAGCAGGGCATCGACCGGGGCGGCGACGCCGTCGACGAGCGCACCGGCAACAAGTACGAGGGCCAGGTGGACCAGGCCCAGGAGAAGGCCGGCGGCTTCCTCGGCGCCGACGAGAAGGACCAGCAGCAGAACTGATCCGTGGCCGCTGACCTCGGCCCCGCCCGCCTCCCGGCGCGCGGGGCCGCGGCCTGTCAGGCCAGCGCTGCGGCCAGGTAGGGCGCCGTGCGGCTGGCCGGGCACGCGGCGACCTCGGCCGGGGTGCCGGCGCACACGATCCGCCCGCCGGCCTCGCCGCCGGACGGGCCCATGTCGATCACCCAGTCCGAGGACGCCACCACGTCCATGGCGTGCTCCACCACCACCACGGTGTTGCCGGCGTCCACGAGGCGGTTGAGCTGGCGCAGCAGCAGCTGCACGTCCTGCGGGTGCAGGCCGGTGGTGGGCTCGTCCAGGAGGTACAGGGTGTGGCCGCGACGGGCCCGCTGCAGCTCGGTGGCCAGCTTGATCCGCTGCGCCTCGCCCCCGGAGAGCTCGGTGGCCGGCTGGCCGAGCCGCAGGTAGCCGAGCCCCACGTCGAGCAGGGTGCGCAGGCTGCGCGCGGCGGCCGGGACGTCCGCGAGGAACTCCGCGGCGGTCTCCACGCGCATGCCCAGGACGTCGGCGATGCTCCGGCCCCGGTGGGTCACCTCCAGGGTCTCGGGGTTGTAGCGGGCGCCCTGGCAGTCGGGGCAGGGCCCGTAGGTGCCGGGCAGGAACAGCAGCTCGACGGCCAGGAAGCCCTCGCCCTGGCACGTCTCGCACCGGCCGCCGGTCACGTTGAAGGAGAACCGTCCGGCCCCGTAGCCGCGGGCCCGCGCCTCGTCGGTGGCGGCGTAGAGCTTGCGGACCGCGTCGAACAGCCCCGTGTAGGTCGCCAGGTTGGAGCGCGGGGTGCGGCCGATGGGCCGCTGGTCCACCCGGATCAGCCGGTCCAGGTGCTCCAGGCCCTCGACGGCACCCACCCGTGCCCCGGCGGCGGGCGCGGCGTCGTCCTCGGCGTCGACGGGCGCCGCCCCGCCGTGCACGTGCCGGCCGACCGTCTCGGCCAGGACCTGGCTGACCAGCGTGGACTTGCCCGAGCCGGAGACCCCGGTGACGGCGGTCAGCACGCCCAGGGGGATTTCCGCGTCGAGGTCCACCAGGTTGTGGCGCGTGACGCCGCGCAGCCGCAGCCGCCGCTCGACCGGGCGCGGCGTGCGCTCCGCCGCCGTGCCGCCCGGAGGATCGTCAGGCGAGCCGTCAGGGGAACCGTGCGGGGGGCCGTCCGGGAACAGGAAGGGGCGTGTGGCAGACTCCGCCACGTCGGCCAGGCCGGGCACGGGGCCGCTGTACAGCACCGCGCCGCCGCGGTCCCCGGCCTGGGGCCCCACGTCCACGACCCAGTCGGAGCGCCGCACCACGGCCATGTCGTGCTCCACCACGAACACCGAGTTCCCGGAGGCCTTCAGCTCCTCGAGCACGGCCAGCAGCGGCTCGGCGTCGGCCGGGTGCAGGCCCGCCGAGGGCTCGTCGAGCACGTAGACCACACCGAAGAGCCCGGAGCGCAGCTGAGTGGCGATCCGCAGCCGCTGCATCTCCCCCGGGGAGAGCGTGGGCGTGGACCGGTCCAGGCTCAGGTAGCCCAGCCCCAGGTCCAGCAGCACCTGCAGCCGGGCGAGCAGGTCCTTGGCGATGGTCACCGCGGCCTCGCTGCGCTCCCCCGAGGACACCGCCCGGGAGGCGGTCCCGGCGTGCTCCAGGGCGGCGGTGGGCCGGACCACCTCGGCCAGCTCGCCGAGGGACGCCCCGTTGAGCTCGGCGATGCTCCGGCCCGCGAAGGTCACGGCGAGCGCCTCGGGACGCAGGCCGCTGCCGGCGCACGCGGGGCAGGGTCCCGTGACCACGTACTGCAGGACGCGCTCGCGCATCTGCTGGCTCGCGGAGTCCGCCAGGGTGTGCAGGACGTAGCTCTTCGCACTCCAGAATCGGCCCTTGTACGGCTTCGCCACCCGGTCCCGCTGCGGGGTGATCTCCACGACCGGCTGCTCCTCGGTGAACAGGATCCAGTCGCGCTCCTCCCGCGGCAGCTCGCGCCAGGGGACGTCGACGTCGTGGCCCAGGTGGCTCAGGATGTCGCGCAGGTTCTTGCCCTGCCACGCGCCGGGCCACGCCGCGACGGCCCCGTCCCGGATGCTGAGCCCCGGGTCCGGGACCAGGGAGGGCTCGGTGACGTCGTGCACGGTGCCCAGGCCCGAGCACCGGGGGCACGCGCCGGCGGCGGTGTTGGGCGAGAAGGCGTCCGAGTCCAGGCTGCCCGCGGCGGAGTCCGGGTAGGTGCCCGCCCGGGAGAAGAGCATGCGCATCGAGTTGGACAGCGTGGTGAGGGTGCCCACGGTGGAGCGCGAGCTGGGCGCGCCGCGCCGCTGCTGCAGGGCGACGGCGGGCGGCAGCCCGGTGATTCCCTCGACCGCGGGGTTGTGCCCCTGCTGGATCAGGCGCCGTGCGTAGGGGGCCACGGACTCGAGGTAGCGCCGCTGCGCCTCGGCGTAGATGGTGCCGAAGGCCAGGGAGGACTTCCCGGACCCTGAGACGCCGGTGAAGGCGACGATCGCGTCGCGGGGGACGTCCACGTCCACGTGGCGCAGGTTGTTCTCGGAGGCTCCCCGGACCCGGACCATGCCGGTGCGGGTGGTGCCGGGGACGGTGTCGGGGGCCGGGTCGGTGTCGGGGTGGGTGCTCACCGCCTCCACCCTAGCCACCGGCGGGGCCGTGGGCGGACTCAGCGGGCCAGGTGGTGCTCCCGGCCGATCGACCAGGCCGTGTCCGCGGGGGCGGAGTCCACGCCCCAGGCGGACCACTCGTCCAGGCCGGCGAACCAGCGGGCCCCGTCCCGGCCGGCGACCACGAGGGCCGTGGCCAGCACTCCGGCGAGCCGTGCGTCCGGGCCGACGACCGTCGCGGACCGGGCGCCCGCCGCGGGCCGCCCCGTGCGCGGGTCGACGATGTGCGCCGGACGCTCGGCGGTGCTCGAGGTCGACACCGCGCCGTTGCCGGGCAGCACGGTCCAGGTCACCGCGCCGGCGTCGTCGGGGTGGCGGATGCCCACGGTCCAGGGCCTCCCGGGTCCGGCGGACCCGCGGGTCACAACGTCCCCGCCGGCCTCCACGCAGACGTTCGCGCACCCGGCGCGGACGAGGTCGTCGGCGATCCGCTCCACGGCCCACGCCGTGACGTAGCCGGAGGGGTCGAAGCCGCCGCGCACGGCCCACGGATCGAAGCAGCCGTCGGTCAGCTCCCGGGCCTCCCGGCAACGCCGGAGCACGTCGAGGAGGGCGCCCTGGGCGGCGTCCCACCGGCTGAGCCGGCGCTCGTCGAGCAGGCCGGAGCGGAGCGCCGTCACGAGCGAGTCGGGTCGGTAGGTGGAGAAGACGGCGTCGACCCACCGCATGTTGGCCACGGCCGTGTCCAGGGCGTGCTGCACGGCGGGCTCGGGGGGCAGCCCCTCCTCGCCGGCGCGGACGTCGACGGTCACGGTGGTGCCCCAGACGGGCTCCCGGTGGCGGTGCCACCGGCCCTCGGGGCGACGCAGCTCGACGGCGGGGGCGCTCACAGCCCGGCCCGCTCGAGGAGCTCCCGGCAGACCGTGCGGTAGCCCTTCACGGCGGGGGCGGCGCCGCTCACGACGTCGACGCGCGCCGGCCGTCTCGTGAGGGCCTCCTCCTGGAGGACGGGGACGGCGGGGTCGTCGAGCCGCTGCGGGGGGCGTGGGGGGAGAGGTGTGCGGTCGATGACTTCGACTATAGGACCGGGGGTGGTGCCGGTCACTGGACTTTCGGGCAGAGTTGCGCAGGCGGGGACGCGGGACGGGCCCGTTCCTACGCCGGCGCAGGAACGGGCCCGTCCGCGGGTCCCGCTAGTCGGCGATCTGGATGACCTGCAGCGGCAGGTTCGTGCCGGTCCCGCAGAACTCCGCCTGGCACTCCTGGATGAACCCGGAGAGCACGGCCGGTCCCTCGTCGAAGGCCATGTTGAAGGCCACGGCCTGGTAGTCCAGCTCGACCTCGCCGCCCTCGCAGACCCACTGCTGGAAGTAGCTGCCGTTGGCGATCCGCCCCTCGGAGACCCGCTGGGTCACGCTGAGGGAGACGAAGATGTTGCTCCCCGCCGTGCACGAGACCTTGTAGGTGCCCTCGACGGCCGCCCCCTCGGCGATCCGCGTGGCGTCGCTGATCTCGTAGATCTCCATCGCCTGCGCCGGTGCGGCGGCGACGAGACCGATTCCTGCCGCGAAGGCGGCGGCCGTGACTGCCCTGGTGGTTCTTCTCATGGTTCTGTCCCATCCGGTGGAGAAGCGAGAAGCGCTTCGCGACTGGTGCCGGCCCGCGGCGCATTCCCCCGAACGCCCCCGGGCCCCGTGTCTGGTGCGACGTCACCAACGTAGGCGCAGGTCAGGGTGCATCGGCCACCGTGCGTGAAGATGACGGACACGATTCGGACACGGTGCCGGTGCCACTGCGGCCGCCGGGCACCGGCCCGGACCGGGAGGCGCCGGACGGGGCGCCGCTCAGAACGCGTCGTCGATGGCCACCGGCCGGCCGTGCCGGTCGTAGTAGTAGACCCCCTGCGTCTCCGGTGTCCCGTCGGCGGGGTCCTCCGGCGGCTCCGCCGGGAGGTCGCCGCCGCCCCGGGCGCCGAGCGCGAGCGCACCGACGGACACGAGCAGCAGGAGCACCACCGTGAGCAGCGGCCCCAGGGGCACGGCGCGGACGAGGACGGCCAGGACCACGGTCAGCGCGAGGAGCAGGAGCAGGGCGCCCGTGGCCGCGGGCTCGAACGCGCGACCGGGGCGGTCGGCCCCCGGCTCGGTCGAGGACCGGCCGGAGAAGTCCGGCAGCTGGGGCAGCTCGGGAACGAGCGGAGTGGTCACGGCGGGCCTTTCGCGTGCGGCTCCCCCGGTGGAACGGTCCCGGCGCTGAGCGGCTCCGGGAGCGACCTCGACCGGAGTCCCCCCGGTCGCTCCTGCGGGAGTTGGTTCCATCCTGGACCTCCCGCGCGCTCCGGGCCTGCCCACTCTTGTGGGGCTGTCGGGCGCCGGGCGGCACGATCCGGGGGACGGAGGGCCCGGACGGCCGCGGACGGTGCGCGGGCAGGCGCGGTCCGGCGGACGGGGCCGGGCCGGCGGATCAGGGGCCGTGCATCGTCCGGGGCCGCCCGATCCGGGTCCGGACGCCCGGTGAGAACAGCACGGACTCGGGCGGGCCGTCGACGTCGAGGCCGGCCGCGGCCAGCAGGCCGTCCTCGAGGTGCGCGACCGCCGCGGGGTGCAGCGGCCACGGCTCGTGCGAGACAGGGACGTGCACCGTGCGGCCGGCGAACCGGCTGTGCAGACCGAACCGCGCGGTGAGCTCCAGCGACAGTTCGTCGTCGGCGCGGGCAGCGCGGTCCGGGTGCACGGCGAAGGAGGACGTCGTCCGTCCGCGGCGCCGGACGACGTCGTACCCGTAAGAGGGATCCGCCCCGTCGGGGGCGGCGGCCCGGCACTGCGACCACACGTAGGGCAGGCCGGCGGCGCGGGCGCCGAGGACGACCGCGAGCCGTGGCGCGTCGAGGGACAGGAACACCACGGCGCGCGTGCCGTCCGGCTCGCGGGAGTAGAGGCGCACGTTGATCTCGGGGAAGCTTCCCCACCACGGCAGGGGCACCGCGGCGCCGAGCCGGATCCGCTCCATCCGGAAGCCGACGAGGCCCGCCCAGGCGGAGCCGTCGACCACGTCCGCCCGGACGCCCGGCGGCATCCGTGCCGCCGCGGCGGGCACCGGGATCCGCCAGTGCAGGAAGACGGCGTCCTCCCAGCGCTGGTCCATCAGGTGGGGGCGCGGCAACCCCGGCGCCGCGGGCCAGGGAGCCGCCGGATCAGCCGTCGTCCTGCTCGTCATCCTGTTCCATGGGCCCCTCGCCCTCCGTGGGGCTGATGGGCCCGGTCGTGTTCTCCTCCTCGGTGGCGTCCGTGGCCTCGTCCTCGGCGGTCTCCTCGCCTCCGGCGGGGGCCTCCTGCTCCGTGCCCTCCTCGCCGCCGGACCCGGGGTCGTCGCACCCCGCGAGTCCCAGGGCGGCGACGGACAGGAACCCGATCGCCAGCGTCCTGCGCCACCAGCTCTCGCCCGCAGCTGCTGTCATGACCCCTCCTCCGTGGTTCTGCATGAGCATCAAAGGTAAGCACGCTTTCCAAACCGGTGCAACAGAGGGGACAGGATTGACGGAAGATGCTCAGCGGAAATCCAGGACGGCGCCGGTACGGTCGGGAACGGGACCGGCGCCTGCCGCCGGGGCGAACCGCCCGCGTCCCCGTCCGTCCGGGAACGAAAGGCGCACCGTGCGCACGAGCTGTCGAGGGGCCCGATCCGGCCGCGCCGCGGCGCTGGGCCTCGCCCTCGCCCTCCTCCTCGGCGCCTGCGGCGGGGACGGGGACGGGGCCGTACCGGTCGCCGCCCCGACGGCCGAGGCCGCCGCCGCGGGCCTGGCGGCGGACCTGGAGGAGCTCGCCGCCGAGGTGCCCGGTGAACTCGGGGTCGTGCTCCTCGACCCCGAGGGCGGGGAGGTCGTGGCCCGCAACGCGGACCGCCCGTTCACGAGCGCGAGCCTCTACAAGCTCTTCCTGGCCCATGCGGTCCTCGACCGGGCCGACCGGGGCGCCCTCGCCCTCTCGGACGTCGTGCCGGGACTGGGCCTCACGGTCGAGCAGGCCCTCGACGTGATGATCAGCTGGTCGGACAACGCCTCCGGTGCGGCACTGGGCCAGTGGCTCGGGTGGGAGCAGGTCGAGACCTTCGCGCACGGGCAGGGCTTCACGGCCACGACCTTCGACCCCGACACCGGCTCGCAGGACGTCGTCGCGATGACCACCACTCCCGCGGACGTCGCCGCCCTCCTGGAGCGGCTGCGCCGCGGTGAGCTGCTCTCCGGCCCCTCCGCCGCCCTGCTCCTCGGGTTCCTCGAGGAGCAGCACCTCGACTACGCCCTCTCCTCGGGCTTCTCCCCGGACGTCGGCTTCGCGCACAAGACCGGCCTGCTGGTGGACGTCTCGCACGACGCCGGGATCGTCGAGCTCGGCGGGCACGACTACGTCGTCGCCGTCCTGACCGACGGGTGGTCCGACTACGAGGAGTCGGCGCCCTGGTTCGGGGACGCCGGGCCGGAGATCGAGGCGTACGTGCGGGAGGACACCGGCACCTCCCCCCGCCCGGCCGCGGCACCGTAGGCGGGGGGTTCGGGCGGTCAGTCCGTCCCGGAGCGCACCCGGAGCACCCGGCCCCGCCAGCGCCGCCGGACCCACCGGTCGTGCGTGGCCAGCACCACCGTGCCCGGGAAGTCCTCCAGGGCCCGCTCGAGCTCCTCGGCCAGGGCCAGCGACAGGTGGTTGGTGGGCTCGTCCAGGAGCAGCAGCGGGGCCGGCTCCGCGACCAGGACCGCGAGCGCCACCCTCCGGCGCTGCCCGGGGGAGAGCTCCCCGAGGGGGCGGCAGGCGTCGCCGGCGCGCAGGAGGCCGAGCTCCTCCAGCGTCGGGGCGCCGCTGCCGTCCCGCAGCCGGGAGCGGAAGGCCGCCTCGGCCGGGCACGCCAGGTCCGGCCAGGAGTCGTCCTGGGCCAGGCGGCCGACGACGACGGGGCCCTGCCGCTCCACGGTCCCGCCGTCGGCGCGCAGCTCCCCCGCCAGCACGGCGAGCAGCGTCGACTTCCCGGTGCCGTTCGGGCCCTCGACCAGCAGCCGGTCCCCGGCGCGCAGCTCGAGGTCGGTGGGCGCCAGTCGTCCGTCCACATGTGCCCCGGTGAGCCGGACCAGCGGGACGTCGGCGTCGGCCCCGGTGTCCGCGCCCCGGCGGAAGCCCGCGAAGCGCAGGGGTGCCGGCGGGGCGCCGACCGCGGTGCGCTCGAGCTCGGCCAGCCGGTGGCGGGCCGAGCGCACCCGGCCGCCGATGGTCTTGGCGGCGCGGTCGCTGTAGAACTTCCGGGTGATCCGGCCCTCGGACTTCGGGGCCGTGGTGTGGAAGATCTCCCGGCCGGAGACCTCGGCGATCTCCCGCAGCCGCTCCCGCTCCTGCCCCTGGGCGGCGAAGCGCTCGGCCCAGCGGCGGCGGGCGAGCTCCCGCTGCCGGAGGTAGGAGCTGTAGCCGCCCGTGGACGCCGTGCCCTGCCGGGGCGGGCCGCCGGCGGACTCGTCGGGGCCCAGGGCGGGGTCGAGGTCGACCACCCCGGTGGCCACCTCGTCCAGGAACCACCGGTCGTGGCTGGCCAGGAGCACCGGGCCACGCCAGCCGGCCAGCTCGGCCGCGAGGAAGTCGACGGCGTCGTCGTCGAGGTGGTTCGTCGGCTCGTCGAGCAGCAGCGCCGTGGGCCGGGCGAGCAGCAGCGCCGCGAGCGCGAGGCGGCGCCGCTGCCCGCCGGACAGCTCCCCGACCGCCCGGCTCCTCGGCAGCCGGGCCAGTCCGAGTCCACTCAGGACCGTCTCGATGCGGGCGTCGAGGGCCCACAGCCCGTGGCGCTCGGCGTCCCGGAGCACGGTGTCGTAGGCGTCCGCCGTCGCGGGGTCGTCGGGCGCCGCGGCGATGCCGACGGCGAGCGCTGCCAGCCGGTGCTCCAGGGCGCGGACCTCTCGGACGGCTCGCTCGACGACCTGCTCCAGGGTGGTGGCGGCGGGGAGGTCGAGCTCCTGGTGCAGCAGTCCGGTGCGCTCCGGCCGGTGCACGGTGCCCGTGCCCGGCACCAGGAGCCCGGCCGCCACGTGCAGCAGGGTGGTCTTGCCGGCGCCGTTCTCCCCGATCAGGCCGGTGCGCTCACCGGCGGCGACGGTCAGGGACACGTCGGTGAGGACCCGGCGGCCGGGGTGGCTGACACCGATGCCGTCCAGGCGCAGGTGGGCGGGGCGGTGCGGGGCGGCGGTCGCCGCCGAGGGGGCGGTGGTGGTCACGGTGCGGTCCTGTCGATGCTGGGGGTCGGGCCCGCCGGGCGAGTGCGGCACCGGATGCGCGGAGCCCTCTGGGCTCGGATCGACGGTGCCGGCCGCGGACGCGGGCCGGGGCATCAGGACAGGAACATGCCCACCAAGGTACGCCCGGGCGGGCGCCGCGGGCAAGGGTCCCGGCGGACCGCCGGCGGTCCGCGGTCGACTCCCTCGGCGGTCGGGCGTAGCCTGCGGACCATGGACTCCCAGGTGCAGCGGGCCGTGTTCAGCACCCGCGACCCGGCCGAGGGCATCGCGGTGCTCGACGAGGTCTTCGCCATCCGGGGCGTGCGCCGCTCCCCGGACGGCAGTTTCGACATGACCCTGGCCTCGACCGGGATCGACTTTGTCGCCTACGAGCGCGTCCGGCTGAAGGGCTCCTCGTGCACCGGCCGCACGGACGGCGCCGGCGTGCTGCGGGTGTGCCACGTGACGGCGGGCGTGCTGAGCGCCACCAGCGCCGGCGACCGCTTCCCCCGCACCGGGCCCTTCCTGTTCCCGCAGCGCACCTTCACCAGCTGGTGGGACGACCTCGAGGCGACCACCGTGTCCCTGGACCCTGCCGCAGTGGAGGACCACGCCCGGCGGCTGCTGGGGAACGAGGGCTTCCGGCTGGAGTTCACGGGGACCCGCCCGGTGTCGCCGGCCATGACCCAGTACTGGCGCGGGACGGTCTCCCACTTCGCCCGCGACCTCCTGCCCGACTCCCGGGCGATGAGCAGCCCCCTGATCCGCTCCGAGGCCGCCCGCTCCCTCGCCACCGTCCTGCTGCACACCTTTCCCGGGAGCTTCCTGGACCGCAGCGGGACGGCCACCGGGCAGACCCGCCCGGCTCCGGCCGGAGTGCGGCGGGCGGTGGCCTTCATCGAGGAGCACGTGGCCGCGGACGTCGGACCGGCCGACATCGCCGCCGCCGCCCGGATGAGCGTGCGCGGTCTCCAGGCGGCCTTCCGCCGGGAGCTGGACACCACCCCGATGGCCTACCTGCGCGACGCCCGGCTCGACGCCGTCCACCGGGAGCTGCTCGCCGCCGACCCCACGACCGGCTCGACCGTGGAGGCGGTGGCCGCGCGCTGGGGCTTCGGCCACCGCGGCCGCTTCGCCGCCGCCTACCGGGACCGGCACGGCCAGGCCCCCGCCACCACCCTGCGGAGCTGACCGGGATGCCCCAGGAGACGGAGCGGGCGCCGGGGACGCCGATCCGCCTGCACATGGCGACCACCGACCCGGAGGTGGCGAACGAGGCGCTGCAGCAGATCTACACCAGTGCGCGCATGGGCACGATCACCGACGAGTCGTCCTTCCTGTACCGCCAGGACGTGCTGGGCGACGCCGACCTCCAACTGGGCCGGCTCACCTTCCGCGGCAGCATCGCCGGCCGGATGGTGCTCGACGACATGTTCTCGGTCGTCGTGCCCCGCGCCGGGGGCGTCGACTGGAGCATCGACGGCCGGAGGGGCAGCGGGCTCGGGGTGTTCCTGCTGCAGCCGGGCCAGGAGTACTGCGGCGAGGTGGACCAGCTGCTGGTCGACTCGGTCACCATCGACCGGTCCACGCTGCGGGAGACCGCCCGGACGGTCCACGGGGACGAGACCCTCGAGGTCGCCTTCCACGGACCGCGCCCGCACTCCCCCGCCCGGGAGAGGCACTGGAGGAGCACCTTCGCGTTCGCGCAGCAGGTCCTGGCCGACCCCGAGGTCGCCTCCCTCCCCCTGCTGCGCGCGGATCTGCGGCGGCGGATGTCGGTGGCGACCCTGGAGGCGTTCGCCTTCGCCGGGGAGCCCGTGGCCCGGCGCGCGTCGGCCGCCGGGCAGCAGGCGGCCTACCGGGACGCGGTCGAGTTCCTGCACGCCGCCGCGTCCTCGCCGATCACGGTCGAGGACGTCGCCCGCCACGCGGGGGTGAGCACCGTGGAGCTCGTCCGGGCCTTCCGCTCCCACGCCGGGACCACGCCGGGGGCCTATCTGCGCGAGCTGCGGCTGGTGGCCGCCCACGACGACCTGGTGCAGGGCGACCCGGCCCGGGGTGACACCGTGCGCGGCATCGCCCGGCGCTGGGGCATGAACCACCCCGGCGACTTCGCGCGCCGCCACCGGCAGGCCTACGGCGAGAACCCGGCCGCCACCCTGCGCCGTTAGAGCAGCGGCCAGGGGATCCGGCGGCCGGTGACGTCGACCGGCAGGACCGCCTCGTCGAGGAGCCGGCGCACCCGCCGCCGCAGCGCGGCCACCTCCTCGGCGTCGAGGAGCTCGGCGAGCTCGGCGGGGACGTCGTCGGCCAGCGGGGCGATGTCCCGCAGCAGGTCCTCGGGCACGGGCTCGCCGGAGAAGTCCCAGACGACCGTCCGCAGCTTGAACGCCGCCGCGAAGCACAGACCGTGGTCGATCCCCCAGATCCGGCCGTCGGCGCCCCGCAGCACGTGGCCGCCCTTGCGGTCGGCGTTGTTGGCCACGAGGTCGAACAGCGCGATCCGGCGCAGGGCGTCGTGGGTGTCGGGGGCGGTGTCGTAGAGGGTGAAGTAGTGCTGCCGCGGGTCGTGCTCCACGAACCGCTGCAGGGACCCCGAGCCGAACGGGCCGTCCTGGCGCAGGACGGTGGGCGGGACGATGCCCCAGCCGAGGAACTCGCTCAGCACGTACGCGGCGCGCTCCCGCCGGTGCAGGCCGGGGCGGAAGTCGAGCAGCGGCCGCTCGCCCTCGAGCGGCTTGTAGATCCCCCAGGCCGTCTCCTCCTCGAGCGTGACCTCGACGAGCAGCGCCGAGTTGCTGCTCTCCCGGATCAGTCCGAGGAGCTCCAACCGGCCCTCCGTCAGGAGCACGAGCTCGCCCATCAGCGTCCGCTCACGACACCCTCAGGCCGGCCAGCGGCTGGTCCGTGGAGTTCACGGTGAGCACGGCCGGCGCCTGCCCCGGCGCGTACGAGATCGCCGAGACGGAGCACGGGCTGACCACGATCCGCTGGAACAGGTCCAGGTGCGTGCCCAGGGCGTGGGCGAGGGCCGCCTTGATGGGGTCGGCGTGCGAGAAGCAGACCACCACCCCGCCCTCGTGGGCGGCGCGCACCCGGTCCACGGCGCCCACGGTGCGCGCCTGCATCTCCGGGAAGCTCTCGCCGCCGGGGAAGCGGAAGGTCGAGGGCGCCCGCTGGACGGTCGACCACGCCTTGAGCCGGGAGAGGCGGGAGAGCTCCTCGCCCGTCCACTCCCCGAAGTCGCACTCGAGCAGTCCCGGCTCCACGACGGCCTCCCGGCCGGTCCGGGCCGCGGTCGGCGCCGCGGTCTCGCGCGTGCGCTCGAGCGGTGAGGTGTACACGGC
Organism: Kocuria rosea; assembly: GCF_006094695.1. Classification (NCBI taxonomy): domain Bacteria; kingdom Bacillati; phylum Actinomycetota; class Actinomycetes; order Micrococcales; family Micrococcaceae; genus Kocuria; species Kocuria rosea. The sequence continues at coordinate 3,894,427 of NZ_CP035103.1, forward strand.
GTCGACGCGCACGCCCGCGAGCCGCTCCGCCACCCGGTCCGCCTGGGCCCGGCCGCGCTCGGAGAGGTGCAGGCCGGGGGCCCGCCCCGGCAGGACCTTGCCCGTGGTGGGGGTCTCCCCGTGCCGCACGAGCAGGACGAGGGTGCTCCGTGGTGCCTTGCGAGTGACCATGATGCACCAGCGTACTGGCGGGGGCCCCGGGGCCACAGGGGCCCCGCGCCCGTCGTCGTCGGGCGCCGCCTGCGACGACGCCGGCCCCGGCCCGGGGGCGCCCTCTTGACGCCGGGGTTAGGTTGGCGCTGTGACTGATCGCACCGATCACCCTGACATTCGCACGCTCGGCGAGCTCCGCGCCGCCGGCGTGACCCACCGGACGCTGCGCGAGGAGATCCGCGAGAACCTCCTGCGCACGCTGGCCGAGGGCGGTGACCCCTGGCCGGGCCTGCACGGGCTCGGGCGCACGGTCCTGCCGCAGCTCGAGCGGGCCCTGCTCGCCGGCCACGACGTGGTGCTGCTGGGCGAGCGCGGCCAGGGCAAGACCCGCCTGCTGCGCACCCTCGCCGGCCTGCTCGACGAGTGGTCCCCCGCCATCGAGGGGTCGGAGCTCAACGAGCACCCCCTGGAGCCGCTGACCGAGGCGTCGCGGCGCCGGATCCTGCTCGAGGGCGACGAGCTGCCCGTGGTCTGGCGGCACCGGTCGGAGCGCTACGTCGAGAAGCTCGCCACCCCGGACACGTCCGTGGCGGACCTCATCGGGGACGTGGACCCGATGCGCGTGGCCGAGGGCCGGCGGCTCGGGGACCCGGAGACCATCCACTACGGGCTCGTGCCCCGCTCGCACCGCGGGATCGTGGCGATCAACGAGCTGCCCGACCTCGCCGAGCGCATCCAGGTGGCCATGCTCAACGTGATGGAGGAGCGGGACATCCAGATCCGCGGCTACGTCCTGCGGCTGCCGCTGGACGTCCTCGTGGTGGCCACGGCCAACCCCGAGGACTACACGAACCGAGGCCGGATCATCACGCCGCTCAAGGACCGGTTCGGCGCCGAGATCCGCACCCACTACCCGCTCGAGCTGGAGGACGAGATCGCCGTGATCCGCCAGGAGGCCGAGCTGATCGCCGAGGTCCCGGACACGATCCTGGAGACCCTGGCCCGGTTCACCCGCCTCCTGCGGGAGTCCTCCGCGGTGGACCAGCGCTCGGGGGTGTCGGCGCGCTTCGCCATCGCCGGCGCGGAGACGGTCGCGGCCGCGGCGCTGCGCCGCGCCACGATCCGCGGCGAGGCGGAGGCGGTCGCGCGGATGGTGGACATGGAGACGGCCACCGACGTCCTGGCCGGCAAGATCGAGTTCGAGTCCGGCGAGGAGGGCCGCGAGCGCGCGATCCTCGACCACCTGCTCCGCCGGGCCACCGCCGAGACCGTCCGCGGCCGCTTCCGCGGTCTCGACCTCGGCCCGGTCGTGGAGGCCTTCGACGGCCGCACGACCGTGTCCACCGGCGACGACGTCTCCGCCCAGGACTTCCTCGCCGGGCTGCCCGAGCTGACGGCCTCCGACGACGACGGGGCCGCGACCGCCTACGACGAGATCGCCGCGCGGCTCGGCGCGAGCACGCCGGGCCAGCGCGCCAGCGCGATCGAGCTGGCGCTGGAGGGGCTCTACCTCGCCCAGAAGATCTCCAAGGACGCCGACGAGGCCGGCACCGTCTACGGCTGACCGCACGGCCGGCACCAGGACCCGCACCGGGTTCCGCACCGGGACACAGAGAAGACACAGAGGGGGCGTCATGCCCGCACACCACCGGTCCTCGAGGTACGGCCGGTACACCGGAGGACCCGATCCGCTGGCCCCGCCGGTGGACCTTTCCGAGGCGCTCGAGGCCGTCTCCGAGGACGTCATGGCCGGGTACTCGCCGGAGCACGCGCTGCGCGAGTTCCTCCGGCGGGGCGGCCGCGGCCGCGACGGCCTGGACGACCTGTCCCGGCGCCTGCAGCAGCGCCGGCGCGAGCTGCTGAAGCGCCACGGCCTGGGCGGCACGCTCGAGGAGGCGAAGAAGCTGCTGGACAAGGCGCTGCGTCTGGAGCGCGAGCAGTTCCTGCGGGACGCCCGGATGGACCCGATGGACCGCTCCTTCCGGGAGATGCAGCTCGACGGCCTGCCGAGCTCCACGGCCGCCGCCGTCAGCGAGCTCGCGTCCTACGACTGGCAGTCCGAGTCCGCCCGGGAGGCCTACGAGCAGATCAAGGACCTCCTCGGCCGCGAGCTGCTGGACCAGCGCTTCGCCGGGATGAAGCAGGCCCTGGAGAACGCCACGGACGCCGACCGGGAGGCCGTGGCCGAGATGCTCCGGGACCTCAACGAGCTGCTCGAGAAGCACGGGCGGGGCGAGGACACCGAGGAGGACTTCCAGGACTTCATGGCGAAGCACGGGGAGCACTTCCCCGAGAACCCGCAGTCGGTCGACGAGCTGATCGACGCCCTGGCCCAGCGCGCGGCGGCGGCCCAGCGGATGCTCAACTCCATGTCCCCCGAGCAGCGCCAGGAGCTGATGCAGCTCTCCGCCCAGGCGTTCGGCTCCCCCGAGCTGATGGACCAGCTCGGCCGGCTCGACGCCAACCTGCAGGGACTGCGCCCCGGCGAGGACTGGGGCGGGTCGGAGGGCTTCGAGGGCCAGGACGGCCTGGGCCTCGGCGACGGGACGGGCGTGCTCCAGGACATCGCCGAGCTCGACTCCCTCGCCGAGCAGCTGGCGCAGCACCACCGGGGCGCCAACCTGGACGACATGGACCTCGACGCGCTCGCACGGCAGCTGGGCGAGGACGCCGCGGTCTCGGCCCGGACCCTCGCCGAGCTGGAGCGGGCGATGCGGGACAGCGGCTACCTGCAGCGCGGCGCCGACGGGGACCTGCGGCTCTCGCCCCGCGCCGTGCGCCGGATCGGGAAGGCGCTGATGCGGGACGCCGCGCAGAACCTGTCCTCCCGGACCGGTCAGCGCGACACCCGCCTCGCCGGTGCGGCCGGCGAGCCCTCCGGCGCCACCCGGGAGTGGCAGTTCGGGGACGCCGAGCCGTGGGACACCACCCGCACCATCACCAACGCGATCCGGCGCACCGCCGCCGAGGGCGGCGACGTCCGGCGCGGGCTGCGCCTCGACGTCCGCGACATCGAGGTCGCCGAGACCGAGGCGCGCACGCAGGCCGCCGTCGTCCTCCTCGTGGACACCTCGTTCTCCATGGCCGCCGAGGGGCGCTGGGTGCCCATGAAGCGCACGGCGCTCGCGCTCCACCACCTCGTCTCCACCCGGTTCCGGGGGGACCAGCTGCAGATCGTCGCGTTCGGCCGCTACGCCCGCGCCCTGCCGGTCGACGAGCTCACGGGGCTGCCGCCGGTGCGGGAGCAGGGCACCAACCTGCACCACGCCCTGCTGCTCGCCACGCGGTTCTTCCGCAAGCACCCCTCGATGCAGCCCGTCCTGCTCGTGGTCACCGACGGGGAGCCCACGGCGCACCTGCTGCCCGACGGCGAGAGCTGGTTCTCCTGGCCCACGGAGCCGGAGACCCTGCGCGCCACGGTCGAGGAGCTCGACCGGCTGGGACGCATGGGGGCCCAGGCGACGTTCTTCCGGCTCGGCGACGACCCGGGGCTGGAGCGGTTCCTGCGGCGGATGGCCGAGCGGATCGACGGGCGCGTGGTGGCGCCGGACCCGGGGGATCTGGGCTCCGCCGTCCTGGACGAGTACCTCAACGCCCGCGCCGGGGACCCCGACGATCTCTGAGCGGACTCCCGGCGAGCCCGGTCAGCGGGCCGCGGTGGAGCCCCCGTCGGCCGGCGGGGTGGGGTCGGACGGGCCGGACGGTCCCGCGCCCTCCTCCCCCGAGGACGCCGCCGAGGAGTGCTTCCCGTGGTGCTCGTCCTGCGCCTCGTGGGCGCCGTGGGCGGCGTGCTCGGCCTCGTGCTCGCCCTTGCCGAAGGGCAGCAGCTCCCAGACCAGCACCAGGACGGCGCCCCAGGCCAGGCCCAGGACGGCGGAGAAGAAGGTGTTCGTGAGCCAGGCGAGCGCCGCGCCGAGACCGCCGGGGACGGCGTCGTGCACGAGCACCTCCACGTGGTGGACGGCCTCGTACGGGGCGTGCCAGCCCAGGTCGTCGAGGCCGACGAGGACGATGTGCCCGCCCACCCAGATCATGGCGGCGGTGCCCACGACCGAGATGACCGTGAGCAGCCCGGGCATGCCCTTCACCAGGCCGTGGCCGATCTTCTGCGTGGTCGGGGAGGACCGTCCGGCCAGGTGCAGGCCGAAGTCGTCCATCCGGATGATCAGCGCCACCACCCCGTAGACCAGGACGGTGATGCCGATGGCCACGACCACCAGGATGGCCGCCCGCGAGAGCAGCGGCTCGCCGGCCACCTCGTTGAGGGAGATGACCATGATCTCGGCCGAGAGGATCAGGTCGGTGCGCACCGCGCCCCCGACCATCGTGTCCTCCGCGTCCTTGCCCTTCTCGACCACGGGGGTCTTGGTCTTGGCCCCGTGGCCCGAGATCTTCGACCAGATCTTCTCGGCCCCCTCGAAGCACAGGTAGCTGCCGCCGAGCATGAGGATCGGGGTGAGCAGCCACGGCGCGAACTGGCTCAGCAGCAGGATGACCGGGAGGATGAAGATGAGCTTGTTGCGCAGCGAGCCCTTGGTGATGCGCCAGATGATGGGCAGCTCGCGGGCCGGGGAGACGTCCTGGACGTACTGCGGGGTCACGGCGGTGTCGTCGACGACGACGCCGGCGGCCTTCATGCTCGCCCGGCCCGCCGCCGCGCCGATGTCGTCCACGGAGGCGGCGGTGACGCGGGCCAGGGCGGCGACGTCGTCCAGCAGGGCCATCAGACCGCCGCTCATCGGAGGGCCTCCGGCGCGGTCTCAACAGGGGCGGGCGGAGCCGCGGTGGTGATCAGCATGATGACAGAGTAGGGCCTCGGACGCCCGGATGCTCCCGCGCGGGACGAACGGGCACCGATGTCCTGCCGTTCCGCGGAGCCGGTGCCGTGCGCCCGGCGCCGGACCGTCCACCCCCGACCAGGTAGCACCGACCAGGAGGCACCCCGCATGGACCCCGTTCACCCTGCCGCCGGACCGGCGGGGGCGCGACCGCCCGCGCCGTCGCCCGCTCCGCACGTCGTCGTCCTCCCCGGCGGCGGGTACGCCCGGCACGCGGACCACGAGGGCGAACCCGTGGCCGAGTGGCTCCGCGGCCTCGGCCTCTCCGCCGGCGTCCTCCGCTATCCCGTGCACGCCAGGCACCCCGCCCCCGTGGACGCGGTGCGCGCCGAGGTGCGCCGGGTCAGGGCGGCCGGGGCCGGGCGGGTCGTCCTGCTGGGGTTCTCCGCCGGCGGGCACCTGGCCGGGCACGCCGCGCTCACCGCACCGGCCTCGGGGCCCGAGCGGGTCGACGCCGTGGTCCTGGGCTACCCGGTGGTGTCCATGCAGCTCGACACGCACCGGGGGTCGCAGGAGGAGCTCCTGGGCCCGGGGCCCGCCGCCGAGGTGCGGGCGGCCACGTCCCTCGACCGGCTGGTGACCCGGGCCGCGCCGCCCTTCTTCGTGTGGCACACCGCCGACGACGCGTCCGTGCCCGTGCAGCACTCCTACCTGCTGGCCCAGGCGCTGGCGCGCCGGGGCGTGCCCCACGCCCTCCACGTCTTTCCCCGCGGACCGCACGGTCTCGGACTGGCCGGCGGCACCGGTGAGCCCGCGGCCTGGCCGGCGCTGTGCGCCGCGTGGCTGGCCGGCCTGGCGGAGGACGTCACGCCGCCCGCCGCCCGGTGAGGCCTGTCGGCCGCCGACGCACCCTCGAGCAGGCCCACCCGCCCGGGGTCCGGCCGCCGCCCCTCCGGTCCGCGCCGCGGCGTGGCGCTCCTCGGCGCGGACCGGAAGACGGACCGGCTCACGCGGCCAGCACGCGCGACCTGGGGACGCGGCGCCGCCCGGACCCGGCCTGCTCCACGAACGCGGAGAACAGCCGCCCCCGGTCCGCGGCCGAGCCGTGGGAGTCCTCCGGGTGCCACTGCACCCCGACGGCCCAGGTGCGGTCCAGGTGCTCCGTCGCCTCGACCACGCCGTCCTCGGCCACGGCGGTGACGCGCAGCTCGGGGGCCACGACCCCTATGGCCTGGTGGTGGCCCGACCGGACGGTGAGCCGCCGGCCGCCGAAGACGGCGGCCAGCCTGCTCCCGGGCTCCAGGGCGACCTCCTCCTCGGGGCACACCGGGTCCCCCGGCGCACCGCGGTGTCCGTGGCCGGTGCCGGGATCAGGGACGAGAGTTCCCCCGCAGGCCAGGTTGAGCAACTGGGCCCCCCGTCCGATCGCCAGCAGCGGGGCGTCGCGGTCGAGGCTCTGCTCGAGGAGGTCCACGGTGTAGAGATCGGCGCGCCGGTCGACCCCGTACCCGTTGGGCACGGGCCCGCCCGCCCCGTAGAGGGCAGGGTCGACGTCCCCTCCTCCGAGCACCAGCACCGCGTCCGCGGAGGCGGTGACGGCGGGGTCCGGCAGCTCCCGGGCACTGGAGTCGACCAGGATCGGCCGGGCCCCGGTGTTGACCAGGCACTGCAGCGCGGTGCGGGTGCGGCGGCGCATCAGGTCCCGGGTCTGCGGGGTGAGGCCCGGGAAGTTCAGCGACACCACGGTCGCCACGGTGGGCGCACTGGCACGGAGGCTCCACAGTCCTACGGGAGTCACCTCGTGCGCATTCAGATGAACGGCCTGTCGGTTCATGCTGTCATCTCCTGTTCGATCATGAGGTCCTCGCTCCGTGCCGGGTGGCGGGCGCACGCGGCGCCGCCGGGGCGGTCGGAGGGAGGAGGAGTTCAGGCCCGAAGCGTTTTCGGGGGCACCTGGTGAGTTGTTGCGGAGCTGAACGGTGGCGGTGGAGCCGACCGGGATGGGAGCGGCGGACACCGGGGTGAACGGCGGTCGCCCTTCACGCGATGCACCGGGGAAGTTCGCGTCCCCCGAGTGGTGCAGATCACTCTGCCCGAGGCGGAAGGGGGTGCGCCCCTCTTTTCCGGAAGAACATTGCCGATTCTTCACGATCCACGAAAATCGGCTGTCGGAATGCGGGGACGGGGCCCGGGCAGCGGCGGGCGGTCCCCGGCGCCGGGGTCGGTCCGCTCGCGCCCGTGCGCCCCGGGATCCGCGCCGGGGCGTTCCCTCGGGCCGGGCGGGACGCCCGCACGCCGCCTCCGAGCGGGTCTACAGCGCGGGATCGATCATCGTCATGCCGGCGACCGTCGCGGTGTCGAACACCGGCAGCAGCGCCGCCGCCTCGTCGAGCCCGATGGTGCGCTCGATGAGCTTCTGGGGATGCAGTGCGCCCTGCTCGATGAGCGCCATCATGGCCGGATAGTCGGCCGCGGCCATGCCGTGGCTGCCGAGCAGGTCCAGCTCCCAGCCGATGACCCGCGCCATCGGCACGCGCGGATGGCCCTCGACCGGCGGCAGCAGGCCGATCTGGACGTGCCGGCCCCGCCGGCGCAGGCTGAGGACCGCGTCGGCGCAGGTCTGCTCGCTGCCCACGGCGTCGACGGCGACGTGGCCGCCCCCGCCGGTGAGGGCGGCGACCGCCGCGGGGACGTCGCGCCCGTCCGCGCGCAGCGTGTGCTCCGCGCCGAGCTCGCGGGCGAGGGCGAGCGCCTCCGGGTTGCGGTCGACCGCGATCACGCGTCCGCCCAGTGCCCGGGCGATCATCACCACGCTGAGCCCCACCCCGCCGGCTCCGAGCACGGTGACCCACTCCCCCTCGGCGAGGCGCGCCCGGTCGGCCAGGGCCCGGTACGCCGTGGCGAACCGGCACCCCAGCGCGGCCGCGGTGGCGAGGTCGACGTGCTCGGGGACGGCCACGAGGTTCGTGTCGGCCCCGTGCAGGGCGACGTACTCGGCGAAGGACCCCCAGTGGGTGAACCCCGGCTGCTGCTGATCGGGGCAGACCTGCGCGTTGCCGGAACGGCACCACTCGCACCGGCCGCAGCCGCAGACGAAGGGGACGGTCACCCGGTCCCCGGTGCTCCACCGGCGCACGCCCGCCCCCACCGCGACGACCACCCCGGCCAGCTCGTGCCCGGGGACGTGGGGCAGCGCGATCTCGTCGTGCCCAGCCCAGGCGTGCCAGTCGCTGCGGCACAGGCCCGTGGCCTCCACCCGGACGACCACCCCGTCGGGCGGTGCCGTGGGCTCGGCGACGTCACGGACCTCCGGCCGGCCCCGGACAGCATCGATCACCACTGCGCGCATGCCCCCACTCTCCCACGCCCGTGCGGCACCGGCAGGGGTGTGAGCAAGGAGACAGCGCTCGTCGATGCGTCACTCGGCGCCGTGGTGGTAGACCGGTCGTTGGAGACACCGTGTGCTGACCGTGCGGCGCGACCTGCTGGGGCATTCTGCCCCCGTCGGGCCCGTGACAGCGATCCCGGCTCCGCCCGGGGAGCGCGCCGCCGCTCTCCTCGCTGTTCGCCTTCCCCATCAGCCCGTGCCCGGAGGAGCCCCGTTGAGTGTGAAGCAGTTCTTGGACGCCTACGGCCGGAGCCGGACCGCCTCCCCCTCGGTACGGGTCTTCGCCGGCGTGGCGGACACCCCGCGCACCCCGGCCCCGACGTGGTGGAACCACCCGGTGACGATCATGTTCGTCGCGGTGATCGGCGCGGCCCTCTCCTTCACCACCCCCGCCCTGCCGGCGCTGTCGGGACTCCTGGTCGCGATCTCCGGCGTGGCCCTGGCGTCCCTGGCCGAGATCGACCGTGGACGGTGGTCGGCCAGTCGCGCGCGCGCCGTCGAGGAGTCGGTGTGGATCGCCGATCAGTGCGGGTACCGCGTGGACACCGCCGGTGGAGCCCTGCGGTGGAGGAACGACGACCGGAGCATGGTCGCCCGGCTCGGTCACCGCGGTGGCGGGTGGGACCTGCTCCTGCTCGACATCGAAGCCCCGGCTCTCGGGAGCGACCGCTGACGAAGGCCTTCTCCCGCCCCGTCCTCTGATCGTCACCTCGCGCCGGGCGGCATTGGCGCCCGTCCGCGGCCCGGCGGCCCGTTGCGCGCAGCACGGGCACGATGTCGGTCACCGAGGTCCCCGGGGCGGAGCAGTGGGCGTTCCAGGCGCTACAGGGAGTTCCACAGCACGAGAGCCGCGCCCAGCGTGGAGACCGACAGCGCCACGCGGCGCACTCGTTGCCGGTCCAGGCGCTTGTTGACCAGCCCTGACAGGGCGAACCCCAGCATCATCGCCGGGGTGAGGATCGCGGCGAACTGCAGGATGTGCTGATCCAGGGCTCCGACCGCGGCGAGGCCGACCAGGGACATGAGGGCTCCCACGAGGAAGAAGGCGCTCATGGTGCCGCGCAGCTGTGCGGTGGAGGAGCCCTGCCACACCAGGGCCATGGGCGGGCCCCCGATGGCCGTGGCGGTCCCGAGCACCCCGGAGGCCGCCCCGGCGACGGCGACGGTGACGGGACGGGGCGCGGGGCGCCAACCCCAGATGCTCAGCAGGACACCCAGCAGCACCGTGCCGGCCAGCGTCAACGCCAGCCCGCGGGCGGGCAGGAAGGCCACCAGGGCAGCACCGATCACCGTGCCGGGGACACGTCCGAGCAGGGCCCACCCGGTCCCGGACAGGTCGATGGCCGTGCGGTCCCGGAGCACCCCGAGCACGGTGACGCCGGCTGCGAGCAGCACGATGGACCCCGGCAGCAGCGAGGGATCGACCAGAGCGATCGCCGGGGCCGCCAGCATCCCCAGTCCGAATCCGATCGCCCCCTGCAGGCAGGCCGCCAGGACGATCACCACGCCGATGATGACGAGCTCCACACCACTCATGTCTGCACCTTCATACGGTTCGGGGCTGGTCGGTCGGATTTTCCCGGGTGGAACGAGGCCATCACGGCCAACCGTGCATCCACCGGGGCCTTGCACGGCGATCATCCCCCGCTGGGTAGGGCCGATGGCAGAGGGCGGGAACCACTGGTGTGGTTCCCGCCCTCTGCGTTCCGTGTGGGCTGGAGGTGCAGGTCAGCCGATCAGCGTGGTGAGGAGCCGGTAGCAGGTGGCCAGGATCGCGGCCAGGCCGAGCAGGCCCAGGGCGGTCTGCCACCAGCGGTTGGCGTAGCGGCCCATCACGTCGCGGCGGGTGGCCATGATCAGCAGCAGGACGCCCAGCAGCGGGGCGACGATCACGGTCAGCGCCTGGGCGGTGATGATCAGCTGGATCGGGGAGCCCTGGGCGAGCAGGGTCACGGCCAGGCCGAAGGCCAGGACCACGCAGATCATGGCCTTCACCCGGTGGCGGTCCAGTTTGTTGCCCCAGCCCAGCGTGTCCGAGATGAGGGTGCCTCCGGCGGTGGCGTTGGCGATCATCGAGGAGAACGCCGCCCCCGTGAACCCGAGGCCGAAGACGGTCGTGCCGATCGGCCCGGCCAACGGCTCCAGGACCTTGGACAGGTCCCCCAGCGTGGCGGCGGTGCCGCCGGTGGCCTGCAGAGCGGTGGCCGCGACCACGATGACCAGGATGGTCATGATGCCCGGGGCGACGATGCCGGGGATGGTGTCGGCCAGGGTGGTGGCCTTGTACTGCTCGGGGCGCAGGCCCCGTTCCCTCGAGGCGTAGCCGGTGTAGAAGGCGGCGTTGATCGAGAAGTTGGTGCCGACCAGGGCCACCAGCAGCATCCCGGCTCCGGGGGGCAGGGACGGGATGAATCCGTCGGACACCTCGACCCAGTCGGGCTGGGTGAGCAGCGCCGAGGCGAGGAACCCGGCGGCCATCAGGGCGATGATCGCCAGCAGTCCCCGTTCGAAGAGCTTGTAGTAGTTCGGTGCCCAGGCCACCACGCCCACGAGCACGGTGCAGGCCAGGGTCCACAGGGTCGGGGAGCCGCCGAAGACCATGGACATCCCCAGCCCGGAGCCCACCGCGTTGCCCACGGAGAACATCAGGGTGATCAGGAAGACCCCGATGCCGGCGGCCACCCCGGTGATCTTGCCGAGGTGCATCTTGATCATCTGGATCAGGGAGCGGTCGGAGGCCAGGGCGATCCGCACGCTCATGTCGGTGAAGCCGAGCATCAGGAGGGTGGAGACGGCGATGACCCAGATCAGGTCGTAGCCGTGGAGGCTGCCGGCCTGGACTGCCGAGGTCAGGTTGCCCGGGCCGAACTGCCAGGCCCCGACGATGAACCCCGGGCCCATGAGGGCCAGCGCGCCCAGCAGCCGGGATCGGCGGTTGGGTCGGGCGGGGGGTTCAGTGCCGAGTGCGGGGGTCTCGGAGTCGGTCACCTCGTGAGTGACCGAGTGCGCGGACTTCTTGGATCGAGCAGTCATGCTGGTCATCGTCGTTCTCCACCGTCCTGGTTGGGAAATCACACCACGCTGGTGGCCTGGAAGCCGCGGGTCGTCGTGTAGTGGGCGTTGTCACCGATGAGCCCGGCGGAGGTCAGGGCGGCGGAGATCTCCTCGCGCGCCCCCTCGGCCAGGGGCAGCAGCGGCGGACGGACCACGGCGTTGGGCAGCACCCCGCGCTCGACCAGGCCCATCTTCAGCGCCACGGTGCCCTCCATGTGGGAGCCGCGGTGGTAGACGGCCTTGGTGACCGGCAGCAGCTTGTCGTGCAGCGCCCGGGCGGCGGCGTAGTCCTTGGCCTTGCCCGCGGCGATCAGCTCGATCAGCGGCTCGGGGGCGAGTCCGCCGTAGCCGACCAGGGCGCCGTCGACGTCGAACATGGTGTGCAGCAGGTACTCGTCGTGGCAGGTGAGGATCTGCAGCTCCGGGTTCTCCTTGCGCAGCACGGGGATCTCGGTGTCCCAGCGGCGCATGTTGCGCACCCCGTTCTTGGTGGCGAAGACCCCGGGCTGGGCGGCGATCTCGAGCTGGGTCCTGAGGTTGTAGGTGGCCTTGGTGGCGTCGGGGTACTGGAAGAGGATCAGCGGCAGGTCGGACTCCTCGTGGATGATCCGGTAGCGCTGCTGCGGGGCGCCGTCCTGGTAGCCGAAGCGCAGCCAGCCGTGGGAGGGGTAGACCAGTCCGGCCTTGGCCCCGGCCTCGGCGGCCCGGGCGGCCTCGAGGCCGGCGACCTTGTCACCCTCGCCGGTGATGCCGGCGATGATCGGCACCTCGCCGGCGGCGTCGACCATGGTGCGGATGACGTCGACCTGCTCCTCGGCGGTGAGGTAGGTGCCCTCCCCGGCGTGGCCGAGGCAGACCAGGCCCTTCACGCCCGGCACGGAGGCGAGCCAGCGGGTCAGGTTCGCCACGGCGTCGTGGTCGACCTCCATGTCGGCGGTGAACGGGGTGACGGGGGCGGGAACGAGACCGCGGAGATCGAGAGACATTTGAGGTTCCTTCTGGGTTGAGAACGTTTGCGGGAACGTTTTCAACTATGATGTGACTCATGACACCTGTCAACACCTCCGCCGAAACTTTCTGTGACTCAGCTCATGGGACCCCACCGCTCGGGCCCGCCTCAGGGCCTGTCCTGCCAAGGGCTTTGGTATCGTCCGAGCCATGGACCAGGACGGGCATGACTGAGCAGGCGGGCTCACGCACCGTGACGATCCGTGACGTCGCCCGGGTCGCCGGGGTGAGCATCTCCACGGTCTCGAGGGTGCTCGACGACCGCCACCCGCCCTCGAAGTCCCCCTCGGCCGAACGCGTCCGGGCTGCCGCGGCCGAGCTGGGCTACCGCCCCGATGCCTACGCCTCCGGGTTGCGCCGCCAGCACACCGGCACCGTCGGGGTCCTGGTCCCGCGGCTGTCGGACACGGTGATGGCGGTGTTCTTCGAGGAGGTCGCCCGGGCGTGTGCGCGCCAGGCCGGTTTCGCCATGGTGGCCACCACCGAGGACCGGCCCGAGGCCGAGAGGGCCACCGTGGAGACCCTGCTGCGCCAGCGCGTGGACGGGCTGATCCTGACCACCGCCCGCCTGGAGGACCCCGTCGCCGCCCAGCTGCGGGCGCAGGGGGTGCCGCACGTCCTGGCGCTGCGCACCGATCACATCAGTCCCTCGGCCACCGGCGACGACGAGCTCGGCGGGTATCTGGCCACCCGCCATCTGCTGGATCTGGGCCACCGGGACATCGCCCTGGTCGCCGGGCCCTCCTACGCCTCCACCGCCGTGGCCCGGCAGGCCGGCTACCGCCGCGCCATGTCCGAGGCCGGCCTGACCGAGGTCGATTACCTCGTCCACGAGTCGACCTTCGGCATGGACTCCGGGGAGACCGTCGCCCGGGCCGTCCTGGCCGGCGCGCACCGGCCCACCGCGATCTTCGCCGTCAACGACAACACCGCCATCGGCGTGCTGGCCGCCGCCCAGGCCGCCGGGCTGTCCGTGCCCGGCGATCTGTCGGTGGTCGGCTACAACGACATCCCCGTCTCGGCCCGCCTGCCCGTGGCCCTGACCACCGTGCGGGTGCCCTTCGACCAGATCGCCGCCAACGCCGTGGAGCTGCTCACCCAGCAGCGCACCGGCGCCCTCGGCGAACCGCGCCGAGTGGTCACCCCCACTCTCATTCCGCGCCAGTCCACCGCCCGGCCCCCTGCCGCACGCACTGCCTGAGGCCGCACCGGCCGGCAGCACAACCCACCACCGCCGGCTCTCGGGAGCCTGCAGAACGGAGACAGCATGCCCATCGTCACCATCAACATGGTTGCGGGTCGAGACCGCGCCGTGGTCCAGGACTGCCTGCGCGAGGTCGCCAGGACGGTCTCGCGCACCCTCGACGCCCCGCTGTCCTCCGTCCGGGTGCTGGTCAACGAGGTCGACCCGGAGCTGTGGACGGTCGGGACCACCCTCAAGAGCGACGAGCGCCCCTCCGCCCCTGCGTCCTGAGCAGCCCATGAGGTCGTTCGGCGTGGTCGGCTCCCGCCAGGCCGAGGTGCTCCACGAGTGCCCCGGCGGCCGCTGAGGGCGATAGAGCCGCAGCCGCCGTCCCTCGTGCAGTGCTCGCACTGGCGAATCACCTCGCCAATAGTGGCCGGGCGCGGGCCCACCGTTCCGACGGCGGCCCTCAGCGGTCCAGGGTGCGGCTCGGTGTCGTCCCGTAGAGCTGCCGGTAGTACTGCGCGAAGCGTCCCGCATGGGTGAAGCCCCATCGGGCCGCAATCCCCTTCACGGTGTCCCCGCGAGCCGGGTCGCCGTCCTGCAGGTCCCGGTGGGCGGCGTCCATCCGCGTCCGGCGCAGATACTGGGCCGGGGTCAGTCCCAGGGGATGGTTGGCCCGGAACGCCCGCACCAGGACCTTCGTGGTCGTCCGGGCGGCGCGGGCGGCATCCTCCACGGTGATGGGGTCCGAGGCGTGGTCGTCGAAGAACTGCGCCGCGATCCGGTAGCGGCGGGACTGGGCCTCCATGGACAGGTACCGCGCCTCCCGGTCCCCGAGCAGCGGGAAGCACTCCAGCAGACCCACGGCCAGGTGGCGGGTCAGGTCGGCGCGCACCATGGGCTCCTCGAAGACCGTCGACCCCAGCATGTCGGCACCACGGCGCACCAGGCCCGCCCAGTACTCGCCGAGCCGGGCGCTGACCGGGGCGGACGAGCTGAAGTCCACCGGGGTCTCGTGGCCGTAGACGGTGTCGGCCGTGGCCTGCACCAGGTCCACCGGCAGGTGCGCCATGGTCACGTCGACGTCCTGCGCCACCACCAGGGACGGGTGCTCGGGGCGGAACAGCACCGATGAGCCCGCAGCCGCGGCGCCGATCTCCGCACGGATCTGCCAGTCGTACCGGACCCCTCGCACGTGGGCCACCGTGAAGACCTCGGTGTCCCCCCACAGGGACATCGTTCCGCCCACGTGCACCGTCGACAGGGCGACCTGGCCGTCCCCGGCCCTCGACAACCGGTAGGAGAACCCCGGATCGGTGGAGCTGTAGCCGAAGCGCATGCCGGTCCGCTCGCCGAGCGCGGGCAGCACCTCGGGATCCAGGATCGTGAGCTCGTGGCGGAACATCTCACCCATGAGTCAGCACCGCCTCCCGCCCAGGGCCCACCCCACGGGGGCTCTGCTCCGAAGGACCATTCTCCAGATCTGCCGGAGGGCCCGCACCATTGTGACCCGACACTTCGACGACCCGCTCGCCCATGCCGCCCAGTTCGCCCCGGACGGCGACGAGGAGCCGGCCTCCGGGATGCCTGCTTCTCGCGTCAGCGCGCTGCGGCCAGGAAGCGGTGGAGCACCTCGTTGTAGGGCGCCCCGGTGCGCTGAACGCTGTGGCCGGCACCGGGCACAACGGCCCGCTGGGCCTCGAGCTCGCACTCGAGGACGTCGCAGACGGCGTCGAAGACCGGGCTGTGACCGCCGGAGACGACCAGCTTCGGAAAGGGCGCCTCCCGCAGGGCGCCCAGCGGGATCCGGGCCTCGTCGGTGAGGCGTTCGTGCCGGAGGATCTGCGCGTTTTGCAGCAGCGCGGGCGGCAGCGGGTTCGGCGGGGTGACGGCGCTGCCGACGTAGCCGATGAACGCGTGCAGGAACGCGGTGGGGTCGGCCGGGCCCTGGTCCCACAGCTCCCGCAGCCCCCGGGCGTAGTCGCGCACGATCGGGTCGTCGGGCAGCAGGCCAAAGGCCGGCGGTTCGTTGACGGTCAGGGACCGGACCATCCCGGGGCGCTGAGCCGCCGCCAGCAGGGCCACGACGCCGCCGTAGGAGTGCCCGACCAGGTGCATGGGCTCGGTGAGCAGCTCGGCGACGTCCCCGGCGTCGACCTCGAAGTCCTCGACCTCGGCCGGCGGGTTGGGGAAGTAGCCGCGCCGGTCCACCACGATCAGATGCCAGTGCTGGGCCAGGGGGCGCTGGGCGTCCCAGGTCATCGCCCCGCCGGTGACACTGCCGTGGACCAGCAGCACGGGCGGACCGGCGCCCCAGTGCTCGACGTGGATGCTCGGCATGGCAGGCTCCTCGTCTCCGAGATCCGACACCACTATGGTCCCCCCGGCCGGCAGCCCCGACAACGTCCGTTGGGCGATCGTTGGGGACCGATCCCGCGGAGCAGCACGGCCGCGCCGCTCCGCGGGCACCCCGAGGCGAGCAGCCGGAAGCACTCCTCGGCCTGTGTGCGGGTCAGAGCCCCTCGTGCGCCATGTTCGCGAACCGGGAGTAGTGGCCCTGGAACGCCACCACGATCGTCTTGGTGGGACCGTTGCGGTGCTTGGCCACGATCACGTCGGCCTCACCGGCACGCGGCGACTCCTTGTCGTAGACGTCGTCGCGGTGCAGCAGGATCACCATGTCCGCGTCCTGCTCGATGGATCCACTTTCACGAAGATCGGACACCATCGGCTTCTTGTCCTGGCGCTGCTCGGAGCCACGGTTCAGCTGCGACAGCGCGATGACCGGGACCTCGAGCTCCTTGGCCAGCAGCTTCAGGGCACGGGAGAACTCCGAGACCTCCTGCTGGCGGGACTCGACCTTCTTGCCGGAGCTCATGAGCTGGAGGTAGTCGAGCACCACGAGCTTGAGATCGTGCTTCTGCTTGAGCCGGCGGCACTTCGCCCGGATCTCCATGAGGGACATGTTCGGGGAGTCGTCGATGAACAGCGGAGCGGAGTCCATCTTGCCCATCGTGGTGGCGATCTTGGCCCACTGCTCGTCCTGCAGCCGGCCCTTGCGCAGGTCCTGCATGTTCAGCGTGGCCTCGGCGGAGAGCAGGCGCATGGCGATCTCGTTGCGGCTCATCTCGAGGGAGAAGATCACCGTGGTCTGGTTGTGCTTGATCGCCGCGGACCGCGCGACGTCGAGGGCCAGCGTCGAGTTGTGCGTGGGGATGAACGTCCGGCCGGCCAGATACAGGTGCGAGGGATGGTCGATCTCGATGCACCGCACCGGCACGGAGTCGATCGGCTCGACCGAGGTGATGAAGCGCTGAGAGCGTTTCGGCGTAGCCCGCGCGTCTCGCTCCTTGTGCATGATTTGTTTACGACTCAGGCCGAACACCTGATCGGACGTCGAGAACGTCAGAAGATAGGCGGTGGATGAGGCCTCGCTTCGCCCATTGACTCTCTTCTCGGCCCAACCTGATCGGTACCCCAGTGAATGGACCAGTTCACGCACGTCCTGTGCCAGCCGTCGGTTTGTCACCGCGAACTGTACGCATCCTGCATTGGTCACGGTCCCGTCGGTGTCCAACAATCCAGCAAGCAGTTCTCGGCGCTGAGTTTCACTGGCTCGCAGGTACGACATGGGGATGTGCTTGTCGCCGAGCACGCCCAGAGCACGCAGGCGGCCTTGGAAAGATGCCTTTTCCTGGTGACAGACCATGCACCGCAGACCTCCGGTACAGGTACCACCGCAGTCAATGCACGTGGCTCGCACCTTGGTCGCCAGCTCGCCCTTGAGCTTGCCGCCGCAAGTCTTGGAGCACGTTCGGACGTTCCTGTCCGTGTGAGTGAAGGGCTGATCGCAGATTTCGCACCGACCATGCAGAACCCGCTCTTCCGGAGGAAGGCCGATGGCATGAGTTATCCCTGCAACAGGATGAAGCTCGTACCCCTCCGCAGAGACACGCATGAGGATCTCCTCATCGGCGCTGGTGATACGTGCCGCCCTCGAGTGACCGTCACCGAGCCACGCGCCGAGCGTGTACGGCCCAACAGCCAACTCCTGTGGAGCCAACTGCAATGCCGTGACGTTCCTTACGCTGTGGTTGAGCCTGGCTTCCTTGGTGGTGCATCGCAATGTCGAACGAATGTCAGCCGTCGTCCGGATCGCGGCAAAGGTCTGCTGGTTCTTCGCCCGGCCGTAATTGGCGATTGCGGCCTGGGCCGATCTCCGGGACGAGCGTGTATCGGTCAGCCACTGGTGCTGCTCGTCGGCGACGATCTCGGAGCCGTCGTCGAAGCTCACGCGGTAGCAGGGACGTTCGGTCATGACCTCGGTGGCCGCGACCACACGGGACGGCGTGCCGTCGGCGGCGATGACTTCGTCCCCCACCTGGACCTCGCCCATGGTGGTCCACCCCGTGGGTGTGGGGATCGCGGTGTCCAGGGCGAGCGCCTTGCCCATGGCCGGCCTGGCCGCGATGACGATCATCTGACCGCCCTGGAATCCCTGGGTCAGCTCGTCGAGCTCGATGAAGCCGGTGGGCACGCCGCGCATGCCCTCGCCGCGGGAGCCGGCGGCCTCGATCTCGTCGACCGTGGACTCGATGACCTCCTTGAGCACCGTGTAGTCCTCGGAGGAGCGGCGCTCGGCCACCTGGTAGATCTCGGCCTGGGCGGCGTTGACGATGTCGTCGACCTCGCCGTCGGAGCTGTAGCCGAGCTGCACGATCTTGGTGCCGGCCTCCACGAGCCGGCGCAGCACGCCGCGCTCGCGCACGATCTCGGCGTAGAAGCCCGCGTTGGCCGCGGTGGGCACGGAGGAGATGAGGGTGTGCAGGTACGCGGGACCGCCGACGCGCTCGATCTCGCCGCGCTTGGTCAGCTCGTCCGCCACGGTGATGGCGTCCGCGGGCTCGCCGCGCCCGTACAGGGAGATCACGGCCTCGTAGATGGACTCGTGGGCGGGCTTGTAGAAGTCGACGCCGCGCAGGACCTCCACCACGTCCGCGATCGCGTCCTTGGACAGCATCATCCCGCCGAGCACGGACTGCTCCGCGACGTTGTCCTGCGGCGGGGTCCGGCCGTACTCCCGGTCGCTCCCGGACGAGCGCTCCGACACCATCGACACCTGGTCCACCTCTCCCCGCGCACCCGCGGACAGCGGAGCGCGCACACGACGACGCCGCCCCGATCTTCCGGGCAGCCCCTCCATTCTCGCACCGACCGCGGACACCGCTTGCCGCCCGGGCCCGTCCGTGGACACCATGGATCATGACGCTCACCACAGACCTCAGCGGCCCCTGTTCGTGGGACATCAGGACCACCCGGGCGGAGCTGGCCGCGGGCCGGATCAGCCACGTGGAGCACCTCGACGCCCTGCTGGAGCGCCTGCCCACGGCGCAGCGGCTGGGCGCGGTGATCAGCGCGGACCCGGAGCTGGCCCGGGCCTTCGCCCACGCGCTGGACCGCCGGGAGACGCGGGGCCCGCTAGCTGTGATGTCCAGGGAGGTTGTCCCGCCGCAAGGCGGTGAGTCGGGCTGACACGGGAAGGCCTCCGGTAGTGAAGTGGAGCTGTCTAGTTCACCGCTTCACCCACCGGAGGCCTTCATGTCCCACGTTAACGCCGTCCTGACCCCTCGTACACGCCTACGCCTGGCCCGGCTGATCGTCGAGGATCAGTGGACCTACGCCGCGGCGGCCAAGATGTTCATGGTCTCTGCCCGCACGGCCAAGAAATGGGCCGACCGCTACCGGGCCGAAGGCCAAGCCGGGATGGCTGATCGCAGCTCTCGCCCGCGCACCAGCCCGACCAAGACCGCCCCCGGGGTGGTCCGGAGGATCGTGGCCCTGCGGTGGCGACACCGGCTGGGCCCAGTGCAGATCGCCGGCCGACTCGGAATGCCGGCCTCGACCGTGCATGCGGTGCTGGTGCGCTGCCGGATCAACCGGCTCTCCCGCATCGACCGGGTCACCGGCGAACCCCTGCGCCGCTACGAACACGACCATCCCGGATCACTGATCCACGTCGACGTCACCAAGTTCGGCAACATCCCCGACGGAGGTGGCTGGCGCTACCTCGGTAAGCAGCAAGGCGACCGCAACCGCGCCACCACCGATACTCAACGCCGCAAAGGCCCAGTACGTGGCCCCCTGATCGGGACCGCCTTCGTGCATACCGTGATCGATGACCACTCCCGGATGGCGTACGCGGAGATCTGCACCGATGAGAAGGCTGCCACCGCGATCGGGGTGCTGCGCCGAGCCAGGGCGTGGTTCGCCGACCAGGGCGTCACCGTGGAGCGGGTGCTCTCGGACAACGGATCCTGCTACCGCTCCCATGCCTGGGCCCAGGCCTGCGCCGAGCTGAGCATCAAGACCAAACGCACCCGCCCCTACCGGCCCCAGACCAACGGCAAGATCGAACGCTTCCACCGCACCCTGGCCGATGGCTGGGCCTACGCCCGGTTCTACCCCTCCACGGCAGAGCGCGACGATGCCCTACCGGGCTGGCTGCACTTCTACAATCATCATCGAGCCCACTCCGCACTTGGAGGCCAGCCACCGGTCACCCGCCTGACCAACCTCCCTGGACGTCACAGCTAGCGGGGATCCCGCTGGCGGTCAAGGACATCGTGGACGTCGCGGGATTCCCCACCACCGGCGGGACCCGGTCGCTGGAGCACGACGTGGTGGCGCGGGACGCCCCCGCGGTGGCCCGCCTGCGCGAGGCCGGGGCCCTGTTCGCCCTCAAGACCAACCTGCACGAGCTGTCCTTCGGCATCACCTCCAACAACGGCGCGTACGGGCCGGTGCGCCACCCCGCCGACCCGGCGCTGAGCCCCGGCGGCAGCAGCGGGGGCTCGGCGGTGGCCGTGGCGGTGGGCCTGGTCCCGGCCGCGGTCGCCGCGGACACCGGGGGCTCGGCCCGCATCCCCGCCGCCCTGTGCGGGATCGTGGGCTTCCGGCCCACGCTGGGCCGCTACCCGTCGTCGGGCGTCCTCCCGATCGCCCACTCGCGGGACACGATCGGCCCCATGGCCCGGACCGTGGACGACATCGTGCTGCTGGACGCCCTGCTCGCGGGCGAGCACCCGCTGGGCGCGCCCGGCGCGCGGCACCTGGAGTTCGACGACGAGGGCCCCGGCCCGCTCCACGGCGTCCGGCTCGGCGTGCCCGAGCTGTTCCTCGAGGACCTGGAGCCGGGCGTGGACACGGTCTTCGGCGCGGGCCTGCGAGCGCTGGAGGCGGCCGGCACGGAGCTCGTGCCGGTCGACGTCCGCCCCGCCCGCGAGCTGGCCGCCGCGGCCGGCATGACGATCGCCCTCCACGAGTTCCTGCCCGACCTCCAGTCCTATCTGGAGGCGCGCGGCACGGGACGCTCCCTCGACGAGGTGCGGGACGGGATCGGCAGCCCGGACGTGCGGCGGATCTGGGAGCTGGCGCAGGTGTTCCGCGCCGCCGACGACGACTACCGCGCGGCCCAGGAGGAGCGCCGGCTCGCCCTGCGGCTGTACACCGGGGCGATGCAGGCTCAGGGGGTGACGGCCCTGGTGCAGCCGACGTGCCCGCTGACGGCCCGGCCGATCGGCGACGACGAGACCGTGGAGCTCAACGGCCGGCGCGTGCCCACCTTCGACACCTTCACCCGCCACTCCGACCTCGCCGGCATCATCGGCACCCCCGGGATCAGCCTCCCCGCCGGGCGCACCGCGGAGGGCCTGCCGGTGGGCCTGGAGCTCGCGGCGGGGCCGGGGGCGGACGCCGTGCTGCTGGACCTCGCCCGCACCGTGGAGGCGCTGCTGCGCGACCAGTGAGCCGCCGAGGTGCTTTTCGGGGGACACCGCAACAATTCAGAGCTACAACCGTTGACGAGTCCAACGGTCGCCCTCTACGGTGAGGTCACCGATGTGCGTGATGCATCTCACAGCGGATTCGCCGGTGCCGGGCGCCGGCAGGACCGACCCGAGGAAGAGGACCCCCATGAAGCACCCGTTCGCCAGAGCAGCCGCCGTCGGAACCGTCCTGACGTTCGCCCTGACCGCCTGCGGCGGCGGGGGGACCACCGGCGGCGGCGGGGGCGGCGAGGAGCTGCAGCCGCTCACCATCGGCGTCATCCCCATCGCACCCTCCGCGCCCGTGCAGCTCGCCCTCGACGAGGGCATCTTCGAGAAGCACGGCCTGGACGTCACGATCGAGACCGCCCAGGGCGGCGCCGCCATGCTCCCGGCAGTCTCGGGCGGCTCCATGGACATCGGCGTGGGCAACCCGCTCTCGGTCATCCTCGCCAAGGACCAGGGCCTCGACATGAAGATCCTCAGCGGCTACAGCAGCTCCATGGCCGAGGGCGAGGACATCACCGGCGTGGCCGCCAACCAGGACGCCGGCATCGCGTCCTGGGCCGACCTGGCCGGCAAGCGGGTCGCGGTGAACACGATCAACGGCCAGGGGGACCTCACCATCAAGGAGGCCGTGAGCAAGGCCGGCGGCGATCCCGACGCCGTGAACTTCGTGGAGATGCCCTTCCAGGACATGCCGGCTCAGCTGGAGCGCGGGGAGATCGACGCCGCCTGGGTCCCGGAGCCGTTCCTGACCCAGCTGATCAACGGCGAGCAGACCGCCCTGGTCGGCTACAACTACCAGGACACCGTCCCGGGCCTGGACACCATGGTCACCTTCAGCAGCACGGCGTTCACCGAGGAGAACCCGGAGGTCCTCGAGGACTACAACGCCGCGATCGACGAGGCGCTCCAGTTCGCCCAGGAGAACCCCGACCGGGTGCGCGAGACCATCGTGAGCTTCCTCAACATGCCGGAGGAGGTCGCCACCGACCTGCGGCTGGAGGAGTTCGACGCGGAGGTGGACCGCGACGAGCTCGAGACGCTCGCCGAGCTGATGCTCAAGTACGACGTGATCGAGACCGAGGCGAACCTGGACGAGATCGTCCAGGCCGACTAGGACCGCGGCCGCGCCGGCGGGAACTCGTCGGCGCGGTCGATGGCCTCCTCGGTCATCCGCCGGCCGAGCTCGATGAGCTCCCCGGCGCGGTGGAAGTCCAGCAGCCGCCCGGCGCTCTTCGGCACGGTGATGAGCAGGTCGGGCGGGTAGCCGGCCAGCCGGTAGCGCAGCACCATGGACTGCAGCACCTCGAGGGAGAGCTGCATGACGTCGAGCGTGCGCAGCCCCGCCGGCAGGGCGCCGAAGCCGTCCTGGGCGAGCTCCTCCGCGGTCTCCTCGGCGGCGTCCACGAGCGCGTCCTGGCCGACGTCCTGGACGGCGTCCCGGACGGCGTCCTGGACGAGGGCCTCGGCGGCGTCCACCGGGGCCGACCCGGCGGGGCGCAGGAACCGGGACGGGGTGCTGCGGCCGCGCGTCTCCGCGAAGCGCTCCAGGACGCTGCGCGTCAGCTCGCGGTCCAGGACGTGGGAGGCGCTGCGCCGGAACCGCTCCGCCCACTCCTCGGACGGCCGCACGGCGGACGTCTCGTGGGCCGGGACCCTGCCCTCCCCGGACTGCTGCCCCCCGGACAGGGAGACCGCCACCGTCACGTCCGCGCGGGTGGCGACGGTCGCGGCGATGGGCACGGGGTTCATGATCCCCCCGTCGGCGAGCAGCCGGCCGTTGAGCATGACGGGGGTGATGATGCTCGGCAGAGCGATCGACGCGCGGACGGCCACGTCCACCGGGCCCTCCTGGAACCAGACCTCCTTGCGGGCGAGCAGGTCCGTGGCCACCGCCGTGAAGGGGATGGGCAGGTCCTCGATGAGCCGGCCGGCGAGCAGCTCGCGCACCTTCGCCATGATCTTCTCCGCGCGGATCACCCCGGGCGCCGAGGGGGACGGGTCCAGCAGCCGCAGCACGTCCCGCTGGCTCAGACCCAGCACCCACTGCGCGTACGCCTCCAGCTGCCCGGCGGCGTGGAGGCCGCCCACGAGCGCCCCCATCGAGCTCCCTGCCACGGTCACGATGTCGTAGCCGCGCTCCTCGAGCACCTCGATCACGCCGATGTGGGCGTAGCCGCGGGCACCGCCGCTGCCCAGCGCCAGGGCCACGCGCGTGCGTGGGGACATCCGCCGCTCCTCTCCCGCCGGGGACCGGCCACTGCACTGGACCGGCCGGGTGCCCCGAGCCTAGCCCGCCGGCCGCGGAGGGCGACTCCCCGACCGGGTGCCGGACCCGTGGCCGGACCAGCTCGGGAAGGATGGAAGACCCTATCAGCCGACGGGGTTTTCCACCCTGTGGACAACCGGTGGAAAACGCCGTGGACGGCTGTGCACAGGTTGGGGAGAACCCTGTGGAAAGTTATGCACAGGGTTCCACAAATCCCGCTCTGACCAGGAGCGACGGTGATGCACACCCTGTGCAGGGCGGACCCGGACAGCACCGGTGCCGTCCACAGCACCGTGTTCTCCGACTCGTGTTCCGGCCCACGTCGGAGGCCGGTCCGTCACGAGCACCGCGCACCCCGGACCGCCCCGAGCACCACGTGGGCGCAACGGCCCGGCACGCCCTGTTCCTGGAGCCGGAGAAGGCCTCCGCCCGCCCTCAGGACACCGAGGCGAGCAGCGCCAGCCACAGCAGCGGGTGGCAGAGCACCGACAGCCCCAGCAGCACCAGGAACCGGACCCGGTCGGACGCGAACCCGATGGCCCCCGCGAGAGCCACCACCGCCGTCACAGTGGCCCCCACCGCCGCCGCGACGAAGCCGATCACGAAGAACGCCATGGAGGTCTCGGGCCCTGCGGAGTTCCCGCCCAGGAACGCCACGACAAAAGCCAGTACGGTGAAGAGCAGGCATCCCACGCCGAACCAGTACAGGGCGGACGGCGAGACACGGGAGATCAGGGACGGCATGCACCCATTGTCTCCCGGGGAACCCGACGGCACCGCCGCACCGGCCCGCGGGTGCCCGAACGCCCGACCGACGCACCCGACCCCTCCAGGAGATCCCCGTGGACGACAACCAGCGCATGTGGGAGGACCGGTACGCCTCCGGGGGGTCCTCCCCCGACGGCGCCCAGCCGCACCCCGAGGTGGCCGCCCTCCTGGACCGGCCGGCCCGGGAGCGCACGGGCGGCCCGCCGACCGCCCTCGACCTGGGCGCGGGCACCGGCCGCCACACCCTGGCCCTGGCCGCGGCCGGCTACGACCCCACCGCCGTGGACTTCTCCCCCAGTGCCGTGCGGACGATCACCGGGGCGCTGGCGGAGCGCGGCCTGCCGGGCCGCGCCCTGGTCGCCGACCTGCGGACCTGGACGCCCGAGCAGGAGCAGCGCTCCGGGCCCGACGCCGTGCCCCCGCAGTTCGATCTGATCGTCGCCGCGTACTTCCAGCACGACCTGGCGCTGCTGCGCCGCGCCGCCGAGTGGCTCGTCCCCGGCGGCCGGCTGCTGTGGATCACCCACGCCCCCGGCAGCGTCGAGGGCCCGCCCCCGACCGTGCCCCGGCCGACCCTCCAGGAGACCGTCGCCGTGCTCGAGGGCAAGGGACTGGACCTGCTGCGCGCCGAGCAGGTGCGCACCACCGACACCGCGCTCGACGTCGTCGTCGAGGCCCTCCGGCCCCGCTGAGCGATCCCGCCGGCCGATTCCGCTGGAGACGCCGGACATGCGGAAAGGGCCCCTGCGGCGCACCGCGGGGGCCCTTTCCGTGCTTGCACGGACCGGAGGAACCGATCAGGCGGGGACGACCTCGAACTCGACGTTCGCGTTGACGTCCTCGTGCAGACGCACGGAGGCCTGGTACACACCGGTGGTCTTGATGTGCTGGTTGAGCTCGACCTTGCGCTTGTCCACGGAGCCGAGGCCGGCGGCCTCGACGGCCTTGGCCACGTCCTCGGCCTTGACGGTGCCGAAGAGGCGACCCTCGGAGCCGGCCTTGACCGGGATGGTCACGGTGGCCGAGGTCAGCTTCTGCGCCAGGACCTGGGCGTCCTCGAGCGAGGCGACCTCGCGCGCGGCGCGGGCGGCCTTGATGCTCTCGATCTGCTTCTCGCCGCCGCGCGACCACGGGGTCGCGAAGCCGCGCGGGAAGAGGTAGTTGCGGGCGTACCCGTTCTTGACCTCGACCACGTCACCGGCAGCGCCGAGACCCGTGACCTCGGTCGTCAGGATGATCTTTGCCATGAGTGTCTGTCCTCTCTGATCAGCGGCCGGCGCCGGAGTAGGGCAGCAGCGCGACCTCGCGGGCGTTCTTGATCGCCAGGGCGATCTTGCGCTGCTCCTGCACGGTCACACCGGTGACGCGGCGGGCGCGGATCTTGCCGCGATCGGAGATGAACTTGCGCAGCAGCGCAACGTCCTTGTAGTCGATCTCAGTGACTTTGGCAGCCTTGAGCGGGTTCTGCTTTGGTTTGGGCTTACGGAGTTCAGCCTTGGCCATCGTGGTGCTCCTTGTTCTTCGAGTGGAGCCCGCGGCTTGTCACCGCGGGATGGGGTGGATGGGAAAAGTGCGGAAGGTCTAGAACGGCGGTTCGTCGTCCTGGCCGCTGCCCCAGTCGTAGTTCCCGCCGGAGGACTGGCTCCAGGGGTCGCTCTGGGGTGCGGCCTGCGGAGCGGGCTGGCGTCCGCCGCCGGAGCGGCCGCCCTGGCCGAAGCCGGAGCCGCCGCCCTGCTGGCCGCCGCCACCGCCGCCGAACCCGGAGTCGCCCCCGAATCCGCCGCCGGCCGGGGCGCCGGCGCCGAAGCCGCCGCCCTGCTGACCGCCGCCCTGCTGGCCGCCGAAGCCGCCGCCCTGCCCGCCGGAGCGGGCGTTGCGGTTGACCTTCGCGGAGGCGTAGCGCAGGGAAGGACCGACCTCGTCGACGTCGAGCTCGGTGACGGTGCGCCGCTCGCCTTCCTTGGTGTCGTAGGACCGCGACTTGAGCCGACCCTGGACGATGACGCGCATGCCCTTCTGCAGCGACTCCGCCACGTTCTCGGCCGCCTCGCGCCACACGGAGCAGCGGAGGAACAGGGTCTCCCCGTCCTTCCACTCGTTGGACTGGCGGTCGAAGGTGCGGGGCGTGGACGCAACGGTGAAGTTGGCCACCGCCGCACCCGACGGGGTGAAGCGCAGCTCGGGGTCAGCGGTCAGGTTGCCGATTACGGTGATGACGGTGTCACCAGCCATGTGGACCTCCCGGGTCGAGGATGTTCGCGGTCGTGCGGGACGTGCTGGGATCTCTCAAGCATCTCACCGGGGGCCCGGTCGGGGCGCCCTCGGTGATCAGTTGTGAAGTCCTTACTCGGCGGAGATCTTCTGCTCTTCCGGGCGGATGATCTTGGTGCGCATGATGGCCTCGTTGAGGTTCAGGACGCGGTCGAGCTCCTGGGTGGTCTGCGGGGTCGCGGTAAACCGGACGACCGCGTAGATGCCCTCGGTCTTCTTCTGGATCTCGTAGGCGAGGCGACGACGGCCCCAGATGTCGACGTTGTCGACGGTCCCGTTGTCCTTGGTGACGACCTCGAGGAACTTCTTGAGAGTCGGCTCCACGGCACGATCCTCGACCTCGGGGTTGATGATCACCATCAGTTCGTACTCACGCATGTTCGAACCCACCTCCTTCGGGCTGAGCGGCTGCGGTCCTTCCGCAGCAGGAGGTTCTGTAGCGTCGTCCGCGCGCCGGCACCGCACGTCGGGCGGCGGGCACACAGACCTCACAACACTACTACACCCGCGGCCCCGCGCCCAACGGGGCGGGCGCGGGGCCGCGGTGGTCAGGGAACGGGGGCTCAGTACCGGTAGGCGCTGCGGGCGATCGAGGCGTTCACGAGGGCCGTGCGGAACGGCATGGTGAAGACGTCCACGAACATCAGCAGCATCCACGGGATCAGGAACAGGATCCCGACGCCGACCCCCGCGAGGGTCCAGCCCAGGCCCCCGAGGAACAGGTAGATCAGGCCCCAGATCGGCTGGCGCAGGTAGAACTTGTGGATGCCCAGCCAGCCCAGGAAGAGCCACAGGACGTAGGCGAGGACCACGGACTTCCCGCCCACCACGTTGACCACGGGCGGCCCGGGGTACGGGGCGCCGCGCCCGCCCCCGCCGAAGGGCTGCCCGCCGAACGGCTGCCCGTGGGGCGCCCGGGAGTACCCGGCGCGGCCGGGGTCGTCGTTCAGCGGGACGGGGCGGTAGTACTCGGGCTCGGGAGCCACGCGGATCCTTTCGGGGCGCCCGGGATCGGGCTGCGGGAAGGGCGGACAGGAACTGCTGCGGAGCGTCCTCGGCGGACGTCCTGACCCGTTCAACCGTTCGCCGGCGGCCGGTATTCCGGAGCTGTGACCCGATAAATCATACTTCTGTGCCCGAATTGCACCCAGGGGCGCATCCGTGCTGGACTGAGGATGTCCTAAGTCACAGGGACCACCGGGACCCACGACTTCCGCGCCACTCCAGGAGCCGACCTTGCGCACTGCCCGACCCCTCGCCCGCACCGCGGGCCTGCTGACCACTTCTGCCCTGGCGCTCGGACTCGCCGCGTGCGGCTCCGGGGAGACCGGCGGCACCACCGGCGCCGAGGAGACCGCGGGCACCGGCGGCGGCGACAACAGCCTCACGGTCTACAGCGGGCGCGACGAGGCGCTCGTGCAGCCGCTGATCGACCGGTTCAGCGAGGAGACGGGCATCGAGGTGGAGGTCCGCTACGGCGGCACGGCCGAGATGGCGGCGCAGCTGCTCGAGGAGGGCGAGAACTCCCCGGCGGACGTGTTCCTCGCCCAGGACGCCGGCGCCCTGGCCGCCGTCTCCGGGGAGGGTCTGCTCACGGAGCTGCCCGCGGAGACCACGGAGCAGGTCCCCGAGACCTACCGCGCGGAGGACGGCACCTGGGTGGGCGTCACCGGTCGCTCCCGCGTGCTCGTCTACAACGAGGAGGCGGTCCCCGAGGCGGAGCTGCCCGCCTCCGTCTTCGACCTCACGGAGCCCGAGTGGGAGGGCCGTGTGGGCATCGCCCCGACCAACGCGTCCTTCCAGGCGTTCGTCACGGCCATGCGCGTGGAGCACGGTGACGAGCGGACCCGCCAGTGGCTCGACGACCTCGCCGCGAACGACCCGCAGATCCGCGAGAAGAACGGGATGATCGTCTCCGACGTCAACGAGGGCGTCATCGACACCGGTCTCGTCAACCACTACTACCTCTACGAGCTGGCCCAGGAGGAGGGCACGCCCGCCGAGGACCTCGCCGCCTCCCTGCACTTCTTCCCCGACGGCGACACCGGCGCGCTGGTCAACGTCTCCGGCGTGGGCCTCGTCAACGAGCAGGAGGACGCTGACGGCCAGGCCTTCGTCGACCACCTGCTGAGCCAGCAGGGCCAGGAGTACTTCCGGGACGAGACCCACGAGTACCCGATGGTCGAGTCGGTCGACCCGCCCGAGGGCCTGCCGGCCCTCGACACCCTCGAGGTGCCCGAGGTCGACCTCAACGATCTCGAGGACCTGCAGACCACCGTGACGATGATCTCGGAGGCTGGTCTCAGCTGAGCGCACGGCGCCCCCGTTCCGTCCTGACCACCGCGGCCGTCCTGGCCGCGGTGGTCGCGCTCGTGCCCCTGTTCTACATCCTGGTGCGGACCGGGCAGGGCGGCGTGGGCGCCTGGTGGGAGCTGGTCACCACGGAGCGCACGGCCCGGCTGGCGGCGACGAGCCTGGCCCTGGCCCTCGTCGTCACGGCGGGCTCCCTCGTGCTGGGGGTGGGCAGCGCCTACCTGGTGACCCGGACGAACGTGCCGTTCCGCCGTGGCTTCGCGGTGCTGGCCGCCCTGCCCCTGGCCGTGCCCAGCTACGTCGCCGCCTACACCTGGGTGTCGGTCGCGGACCTGTGGTCCTCCGCGGCCCGCTTCGAGGGCTTCGGCGCGGCGGTGGTGGTGCTGACGCTCTACACCTACCCGTACGTCTACCTGCCCGTGGCCGCCGCGTTCGCGGGCGCGGACGTGGCCCAGGAGGAGGTGGCCCGCTCCCTGGGCCGGGGGCCGTGGCGCACGCTCACCACCGTGACCCTCCCCCAGGTCCGCCCGGCCATCGCCGGCGGCGGGCTGCTGGCGATCCTCTACATCCTCTCGGACTTCGGCGCCGTCTCGATCCTGCGCGTGGACACCTTCACCCGGGCCATCTTCACGGCCTTCAGCGCCGGCTTCGACCGGGCCACCGCCCTGAGCCTGTCCACGATCCTCGTCCTGCTGACGGTGCTCGTGCTGACCCTCGAGGGCCGCACCCGGCGGCGGGACGCCCGCTACGAGTCCGCCGGCGCGGGCCGGGCCACGAGCACCCTGGACCTGGGCCGCAGCCGGTGGGCGGCCGCGGCGGTGCTGACCGCCACGGCCCTGCTGGCGCTGGGGGTGCCCGCCGTCTCGATGCTGCGGTGGATGACCGCGGGCACGTCCCGCGCCGACTCCTGGGGGCAGGTCCTCACGGCCGCGGCGGGCTCCCTCACGGTGTCCCTGGCCGGCGCCCTGCTGACCATGGTCCTGGCCCTGCCCATCGGCATCCTCGCCGCCCGGCACCCCGGCCGGCTCAGCGCCCTGACCGAACGGGCCGCCTACCTCGCGCACAGCCTCCCCGGGGTGGTGGTGGGACTGTCCCTGGTCTTCCTCGGCGTGACCGTCCTGATGCCGCTCTACCAGACCACGTGGCTGCTGGCGTTCGCCTACGCCACCCTGTTCCTGCCGCTGGGCGTGGCGGCGGTGACCGGCGCCGCGGCGCAGGCACCGCCGGCGCTCGAGGAGGTGGGCACGTCGCTGGGCCGCTCCCCCGCCCAGGTCTTCCGCTCGGTGACCCTGCCGCTGACCCTGCCCGGCATCGGCGCCGGCGCGGCCCTGGTGTTCCTCACCTGCATGAAGGAGCTGCCCGCCACGCTCATGCTGCGGCCCACGGGGCTGGACACGCTGGCCACCGAGCTGTGGCAGGCCACCAGCTACCAGCGCTACGCCGAGGCCGCCCCCTATGCCTTCCTCCTGGTGCTGCTCGCGACGATCCCCACGTGGGCCCTCGTCCGCCGCAGCGGCGTGGTCACGACCACCCGGACCCGGACACCGGCCCGCATCCTGGACGAGGAGCTGATCATCCATGACTGACGTCGCGATCAACCGGGTCGGGAAGTCCTTCGGCCCCGTCCGGGCGCTGCAGGGCGTGGACCTGAGCATGCGCTCGGGCGAGTTCGTGGCCGTGCTGGGCCCCTCGGGCTGCGGCAAGACCACGCTGTTGCGCTGCGTGGCGGGCTTCGAGCAGATCGACGAGGGGCGGATCGCGCTGGGCGGCCGCCTCGTGGCGCTGCCGGGCGTCCACGTGCCCCCGCACCGGCGGCACGTCGCGGTGGTCCCGCAGGAGGGGGCGCTGTTCCCGCACCTGGACGTGGCCGGCAACGTGGCCTACGGGCTGCGCCGCGGCCGCAAGGACCGGGCCGCCCGGGTGGAGCAGTGCCTCCAGCTGGTGGGCCTCGGCGGGTACGGTGCCCGGATGCCCCACGAGCTCTCGGGCGGACAGCGCCAGCGCGTGGCCGTGGCTCGGGCGCTGGCCCCTCGGCCGCCCCTCGTGCTGCTCGACGAGCCCTTCAGCGCCCTCGACGCCTCCCTGCGCTCGGAGCTGCGCCGGGACGTCCGCCGGGCGCTGCGGGAGGACGGCGCCACGGCGATCCTCGTGACCCACGACCAGGGGGAGGCCCTGTCCATGGCGGACCGGGTGGCCGTGATGAACGGCGGCCGGATCCGCCAGGTCGGCACCCCGGCGGAGATCTACCGGCAGCCGGCGGACGCGTGGGTGGCGGGCTTCGTGGGCGAGGCCGTCCTCGTCCCGCTGGACGGCGCCACGGCCGGCACCCGGCGCGACTCCCCCCTCGGGCCGCTGGTCCTGCGCCAGGACGACCGCCCCTGGACCGGGCCGATGGCCGCGGTGGTCCGGCCCGAGCAGGTGCTCCTGGCGCACAAGCGGACCCCGCAGGCCGGGCGCGGCGAGCCGGCCGTGGTGACCCGCGTGGACTACCACGGCCACGACACGCTCGTGGCCTTCCGGCTCTCGGACGGGACCGAGGCCATGTCCCGGATGGTCGACGGCCCGCTCGTGGACTACCGTCCCGGTGACCGGGTGTTCGCCCTGGTCGACGGCGAGGTCACGGCCGTCCCGGCGAGCTGAGCCGGTCCCCCGGACGCAGACGCTCAGAGACGCCGGGACACCCCCGAGGGGCAGTACCCCGGGGCGCCGAGCCGCCAGGGCCACCACAGCCACGGGAGCACCGGTCTAGTCCAGGCCCACCTCGATGTCGGCGCTCTGGCCCGTGGAGCGCACGGCGGCGCGGACCGGGAACTCGATCCGCTCCGTGACGGTCTCCCCGTCCTCCTCGTAGCTCAGCCGCGCCTCCGCGGGCCGGTGCGCGTCCGCCGTCCAGCGCAGCGGGTCCGCCGGGTCCGGGACCAGGACCAGGGCGGGCCGGGAGACCAGCCGCCACCGGACGCCGGTGATCTCCGGGTCCGGCGCCCCGGTCGCCGCCGCGGACGGCTCGAGCGGCTCCTGCGGGGCCGCCCAGCGCCGGGACGAGGGGCAGTCCTCGGGGGACAGCTCGTCCGAGGCGGTGCAGCTCTCCAGCCACTCCTCGATCCGGTCGTCGACCTCCTGCCACATCCTCGGGGAGGGCTCGATCCGCAGCGCCACCGAGGCCGGTGCCGGATCCCGGAACGCCACGGTGTGCGGCTCCAGGGGCGGGTCCGCCGTGTAGTAGGAGTTCCCGGGCAGCCCGATCGCGTAGTTCCCGGGCAGGGCCTCGAAGCGCCAGGTGCCGCCGGGGCCCTCGGGGTCGGGCACCCGGTCGTCCGGGTCCGGGCGGACGGTCTCCCCGTTGACGGAGAGCTCGTCGAGGGGGGCGGGCAGGTGGATCGAGAAGGGGGCCGCGTCCGGGGAGTCGAGCTGCCACTGGTCGTTGAAGGGACCGCTGCGCCGCACCTGGTGCACCCCGTAGACGTGGACCTCCTCCCGGTCCCGGGCGCCGTCGGGTCCGTCCCACCACACGCGCGCCCGGATCTCGGCGCGGCTCCCGCGGCGGTCCACGCCCAGGATCTCGTAGCCGCCGATCCGCCCCGCGGCGTTGCGGTACACGCGGTTCGAGAAGATGTTCAGGGTGGGGTCCGCCACGACGGCCTCGGTGCGGGACAGCAGCTGCCGCGAGCGCCCGTTCTCGAGCCCGCCGAGCCACGTGGCCACCGGGTCCTGCGGCTCCCGGTCCACGAAGACCCAGTTGACCACGGAGCTGAACACGGTCACGAGGACCACCACGACCGTCAGCCAGTGCAGCAGGGTCCGCCGCAGGCCCCGGGCGTCGACCGCGGAGAGGGCCTCGCCGGCCTCCCGCTCCCGTGACACCGACACCGCAGCTCCCGTTCCCCAGGGGTCCGTCCGGCACTCGGCCCGGACGGTGCGGGCCGCGTCCCGGCCCACCAGCTCACATCGTAGGGCCGGCGTCGCCGCCGGGACGGAAGAACCGCTAGAGCGCGCGCCTCCGGGTGGCCAGGATCCCGGCCGCGACGAGCACCAGGCCCCAGGCGCCGTAGACGAGGCCGGACTCCACGTGGGTGAGCACCGGGTCGGCGGACTGGTACATCGTGGTCAGCTGGGTGCCGGCCGCCCCCGGGGAGTACGGCTTGACGTCCTCGAGCCACTCGAAGGACAGCGCGAACAGCACGATCTCCAGGACCATCACCAGCACCACGAGCACCACGATCCCCCACGTCGTGGACTTCAGCAGGGCCCCGAGCCCGAAGCCCAGCCACGCGGTGACCATGTAGAAGACGCCCACCGCCAGGACGTTGAGCAAGACGGGCTCCTGCCACACGTCGTAGCCGAGGTCCCCGCCCGCCAGGACCGGCTGGACGACGAGGTGGCACAGGAGCCCGCTGAGCACCCCGAAGAGGAACGCGACCACGGAGAGCACCACGGTCTTGGCGAGCATCACCGGGGTGCGCCGCGGCACCGCCGTCATGGTGGTGCGGATGGCGCCGGTGGCGTACTCGGAGCCGATGAACAGCACGGCCAGCGCTCCCAGGAGCAGCATGACGAGCTGCAGGCCGCTGTTGGCGCTGGTCATGGCCAGGTACTCGCTGAAGCCCATCCCGTCCGGCAGGGCAATGTCGGACTGCGCGGCGATCTGCTGGTCCGACTCGGCGGCGAACGTGTCCTGCTGCTGCTGGACCTCCTCCTCGGTGAGCCCGAGCTCCTCCGGGGACCGTCCGTCCAGCGACTCGTCGACCTGCTCCTGCGCGGCCTGCTCGTTGAAGCTCTGCAGCGACGTGGTGCTCCAGGCGCCCAGCGCTGCGAAGCCGAGGGAGAGGAGCAGGGCGACGCCGAGCAGGATCCAGTGCGAGCGCAGGGAGCGGAACTTGATCCACTCGGAGTGCAGGACCCGGCCGAAGCCCAGCCGCACCCGGGACGCGGGGTCGGACGGCCCGGTGCGCTCCGGGGTACCGGTCTGCGGGTGGGGGGCGGTCGAGGTGCTGGTGCTCATGCTCGGTCTCCGGTTCGTGCGTCGGCGCCCGCCCAGGGCGCCGGGTCGGTCGGTGCGGGAGCGCCGCCGGAGCGGTACTCGACCTCGTTCTGGGTCATGGCCATGTACACGTCCTCGAGGGTCTCCGTGAGGGGGGTGAGCTCGTGGACCAGCACCCCGTGGGAGAGGGCGGCCTCGGCGATGCGCCGCGGCTCCGGCCCCGTGACCAGGAGTCCGTCGTCGTCGAACTCCGTGATGCCGGCGTCCGTGCCCTGCAGGGCGCGGCGCATCGCCTCCCGGTCGGTGGCGCGCAGCCGGGTGCGCGTGCGGCCCCCGGCGAGGATCTGCTGGATCGGCGCGTCCGCGAGGATCCGGCCCCGGCCGATCACCACGAGGTGGTCGGCGGTCTGCGCCATCTCGGACATGAGGTGGGAGGACAGGAAGACCGTGCGGCCCTCCGAGGCGAGGAACTTGGCGAGGTGGCGCACCCACACCACGCCCTCGGGGTCCAGTCCGTTGACGGGCTCGTCGAGGATCACGGTGTGCGGGTCGCCGATCAGCGCCGCGGCGATCCCGAGGCGCTGGCCCATGCCGAGGGAGAAGCCTCCCACCCGCTTGTCGGCCGCGGCCCCGAGCCCGGTGAGGTCCACGACCTCCTGGACGCGGGACTTCGCGATGCCGTGGGTCGCGGCGAGCGCCGAGAGGTGCGCGCGCGCGGTGCGCCGGGGGTGGACCGCCTTCGCGTCCAGCAGCACCCCGACCTCCGCGAGCGGCGCCCGGTGCTGGGCGTACGGCCTGCCGTTGACGCGGGTGTGGCCCCGGGTCGCGGACTCCAGCCCGACGACGAGGCGCATCGTGGTCGACTTGCCGGCCCCGTTGGGCCCCAGGAACCCGGTCACCTTGCCGGGGCGGACGGTGAAGCTGACGTCGTCCACCGCCGTCTTGCCGCCGTAGGTCTTCGTCAGGTTCTCGATCTCGATCACCGGCGCTCCTCCCGAGCACTCGTCTGTTCTTCTCCGCCACCAACCTACGGGAGAGCCGGCACGGGACGGCACCGCCGTCAGGATGAACCCGTGCGGGCGTGGCGGCCGCCGGTCTCCCCCTCCCGGCGGAGCCGGGACGCTCAACCGGCCTCGGAGAGCCCGATCCGCCGCGCCTGACCGCCCCGCAGGACGTCGACCGCGACCGCGACCACCAGGAGGACGAGGAGCAGCACGCGCACTGCCGCGAGCAGGTCCTGCGCGTCCCAGCCGATCAGACCGAGCCCGGGCAGCACCGGCCAGGTCGGCTCGGGCAGGACCAGGGTGGTCCACCACAGGACCTCGACGAGCTGCCAGGCGGCGAACTCGAGCCAGTTGCGCCGGCTGAGCACCACGAGGGGCGCCAGCCAGAGCACGTGGACGAGGGAGTAGGCGGGGCCGGAGAGCACGAGCACGGCCAGCAGGAGGAACGCGATCTGGACGACGCTGGGCTCCTGCCGGGTGAGCAGGGTCAGCACGAGCACCGCCACGAGACCCAGCACGAGGGCCAGGAGCACCCACTGCCCCGCCCCCGCCGGGTCCGGGGCCGCACCCGTGCGCGCCTGCTCCACCCGGGCCCAGACGCCCCAGGAGGAGGAGCTCTCCACGGGCCCGTCCCAGGGCAGGCGGAGCTGCCGGACCCACCGGTCCGGGGCGGAGAGCAGGAACGGCCCGTTGACCAGCGCCCAGGTGAGCAGCGTCCCGGCCAGTACCACCGCGAAGTCCCGGAACTGCCGGTACCGCACGGCCAGGAGCAGCACGGCCAGGAGGACCACCAGGGGGAACAGCGCCACGGACGCCGCGAGACCCAGCAGGATCCCCGCCGGCACGGGGCTTCCCCGGACGTGGAAGAGCAGCGCCAGCATCATCAGCAGCACGGCCCACAGGTCCCACGTGCCGAAGCCCACCAGGACCGCCACCGGTGCGAGCGCCAGCACGAACGCGTCCGCGCCGCGCCTGCCGGAGAGCGCGGAGACCGCGGCCACCGTGCCGATCCACACCAGGGCCAGCAGCAGCACGGAGAGGTCGGCGAACACGCCCCGGTCCACGTCCGTCCCGAACAGCGCGGAGAGGCGGGCCGCGAACCAGCCGACCACCGTGGTGATCATCCCGACCAGGGCGGGCTGGTCCCCCGCGGGCCCGCCCGTGAAGAACCCGCCCGCCCCGGACGCCTCGCCGGGCGCGATCTCGGTGGCGCACAGCGCGGGCAGGCTCTCCGCGGCGCCCCAGCCGGGCACCCGGCAGGGCAGCCGCAGCAGCCAGGCCGTCATGACCGCGTAGAGGCTCAGGCCGACGAGCAGCGCCCGGTGGCCGCCCCGGGACCCGCCCAGGGGGCTCACGGCCCCTCCCGCCGTCCGCGCAGCACGCCCGCCCCGATCCCGGCCCGAAGGACCGCGGTGAGGTCGGAAGATATGCCTTCACCGATATATGCACTCCGGGGGCAACAGAGGGCGTTCCCGGCGGCGCCGGCGCCGGACCGGGGGCTCACAGGGTGTCCGCGGCCCAGGCCCGCAGCCGCCGCTCGGCCTCCTCCGGCCCCAGCTCCCCCTCGTCCAGGCGCAGGTCCAGCAGGAACTTGTAGGCCCGGCCCACCGCCGGCCCCGGCGGGATGCCGAGCACCGCCATGATCCGCTCGCCGTCCAGCTCCGGCCGCACGGCGTCGAGCTCCTCGCGCGCGGAGAGCTCCTCGATCCGCGCCTCGAGGTCGTCGTAGGCGGCGGCGAGCCGTGCCACCTTCCGCCGGTTCCGGGAGGTCACGTCCGCCCGCGTGAGCCGGTGCAGCCGCTCCAGGCACTCCCCGGCGTCCCGGACGTAGCGGCGCACGGCGGAGTCGGTCCACTCGGCGTCCCCGTAGCCGTAGAAGCGCATGTGCAGCTCGACCAGCCGGCCCACCGTCCTGATCGTGTCGTTGTCGAAGCGCAGGGCCCGCATCCGCTTGGCCGTGAGCTTCGCGCCCACCACCTCGTGGTGGCGGAAGCTCACGGCACCGGACTCCTCGAAGCGCCGGGTCGCGGGCTTGCCGACGTCGTGCATGAGCGCGGCGAAGCGCAGCGCGAAGTCGGGCCCGGGCACGGGGCCGTCCGGACCGGACTCCAGGGCCGCGGCCTGCTCCATGACGGTCAGGGAGTGCTGGTAGACGTCCTTGTGCCGGTGGTGCTCGTCCGTCTCGAGCTGGAGCGCGGGCACCTCGGGCAGCACGACCTCGGCGAGCCCCGTGCTCACCAGGAGGTCGATGCCGCGGCGGGGCCGGCGCCCGCAGACCAGCTTGACGAGCTCCTCGCGCACGCGCTCGGCCGAGACGATCGCGATGCGCTCCGCCATGCCGGTCATGGCCGCGCGCACCTCGGGCGCCACCTCGACGTCGAGCTGGGACGCGAAGCGGGCGGCGCGCATCATGCGCAGGGGATCGTCCGAGAAGGAGTCCTCCGGGGCGCCCGGGGTGCGCAGCGCCCGGGCGTGCAGGTCCTTGATCCCGCCGTGCGGGTCCACGAGCTCCAGGCCGGGCAGCCGCAGCGCCATGGCGTTGATGGTGAAGTCGCGGCGGAACAGGTCGTCCTCGAGGGAGTCGCCGAAGGCCACCTGCGGCTTGCGGGAGTCCGCGTCGTAGGCCTCGGCCCGGTAGGTGGTCACCTCCAGCTGGACGTCGCCGCGGCGCATCCCGATGGTCCCGAAGGCGCGGCCGATCTCCCACACCGCGTCCGCCCACCCCGTGACCACGGCGAGCGTCTCCTCGGGAGTCGCGTCGGTGGTGAAGTCCAGGTCCAGGGAGGGCCGGCCGAGGAAGAGGTCCCGCACGGGCCCGCCCACGAGGGAGAGCTCGTGGCCGGCGGCGGAGAACCGCCGCCCCAGGTCGAGGGCGGCGGGGTGGATCGCGTGGGCGTCGGGGAGCTGCGTCATGGTGCCGCCCATTGTTCCAGACCCCGGGGCGCGGACCCGGCCGCCGCGGCCCCGCCGGAACCGACCGCCGGAGCCCCTCCCCCGCTCCGGCGGGAGCCCGGGCGATTGTGGCAAGGTAGGAGACATGGCTTTCCCCGTACCCAGCGCACCGAAGAAGCGGCCGACCGCGCCGGCCGCTGCGCTGCCCACGGTCGAGGAAGTCTCCGCCGGCGGGATCGTCGTCGACCTCGGCGCGCCCTCCCACCCGGTGGCCATCATCGCCCGGATCAACCGCGGCGGGCGCCTCGAGTGGTGCCTGCCCAAGGGCCACCCCGAGGGCGAGGAGTCCAACGAGGAAGCCGCGATCCGCGAGATCGAGGAGGAGACCGGCATCGCCGGTGAGGTGCTGAGCCCGCTGGGCAGCATCGACTACTGGTTCACGGTCTCCGGGCACCGCGTGCACAAGACGGTGCACCACTTCCTGCTGCGCGCCACGGGCGGTCACCTCACCACGGACAACGACCCCGACCACGAGGCCGTGGACGTCGCCTGGGTGAACATCGACGACCTCGGCCGGAAGCTGTCCTTCCCCAACGAACGGCGCATCGCCGACATCGCCCGTGAATACATCATCCACCAGCTCTGAGACCGCGGAGCCCTCCGGGCCGGCCGGGAAGGGCACCCCGGCGGCCCCGGCCCGCCGCTCGGGCGCGGCCTCCAGCGCCATCATGGCCTCGGGCACGCTCGTCTCCCGCGCGCTGGGGTTCGTCAAGACGGTCCTCATCACGGTGGCGATCGGCTCCATCACGACCGTCTCCGACGTCTTCGAGCTCGCGAACACGCTGCCGAACCTGATCTACGTCCTCGTGGCGGGCGGCATCTTCAACGCCGTCCTGGTGCCGCAGATCATCAAGGCCTCCAGGACCGCGGACGACGGCGGGGCCGACTACATCGCCCGCCTGCTCACCCTCGCCGTGCTCGCCCTGCTGGGGGTGACGGCGGTCGTGGTGCTGCTGGCGGGACCCATCATCCGGACCATGGGCACCGACTGGACCGAGGAGCAGCTCTCGCTCGGGCTGACGTTCGCGCTGTTCACGTTCCCGCAGATCTTCTTCTACGGCCTCTACACCGTGGTGGGGCAGGTCCTGAACGCCCGCGGCGCCTTCGGCTGGTACATGTGGGCGCCGGTGGTCAACAACGTGGTGGCCATCGCCGCGCTGCTCGTGTTCGTCCAGCAGTTCGGAGCGTACGCCGAGACGGTGCACACCCTCGAGAACTGGTCCCCGGCCAAGACCTTCTGGCTGGCGGCCATGGCCACGGTGGGCGTCGCGGCCCAGGCCCTCGTGCTGTTCTGGCCGCTGCGCCGGCTCGGGCTGGGGCTGCGCCCGAAGTTCGGCTGGCGCGGCATCGGCCTCTCCACCGCGGCGCGGCTCGCGGGCTGGACCCTCGCCACCGGGGTCCTCGCCAACCTGGCGTTCCTGACCCTGACCAAGGTCGCGGCGATCCCCACCGGCTACCGCCCGGAGTACCTCGCGATGGACCCGCCGCAGCAGATCGCGGGCGTGGCGGCCCTCAACCAGGCCTCGATGCTGTACTCCCTCCCGCACGGGGTGATCGGGCTGTCCATCGCCACGGTGCTGTTCAACCGGATGGCCGCCGCCTCGACGGACGGGGACCGGGCCGGGATGGTCGCGTCCCTGTCCTCGAGCCTGCGCATCACCGGGGTGGCGACGGTCTTCGCCACCGTCGCCCTGGTGGTCTTCGCCGGCCCCCTCGGCATGCTCTTCAGCGGCGGCGTCCCCTCCGCGGGGGCCGTGGTCGGCCAGGTGATCACGGTGATCGCGATCGGCGCGCCCTTCATGTCGGTGTCCTTCATGCTCGGCCGGGCGTTCTACGCGCAGGAGGACGCCCGCACCCCGTTCCTCGTGCAGGTCGGCGTCGCCCTCTTCACCGTGGTCTCGGCGCTGCTGATCTGGTCGTTCGTCCCGCCGGACCTCATCGTCTTCGCGGTCGCCGCGTGCTACGCGGCCCAGAACGTCCTGAGCGCGCTGATCTACCACGTGGTCCTGGTCCGCCGGATCGGGGACTACGACGTGGCCCGGATCGTGGACTCCCACGCCCGGATCCTCGTGGCGTCCCTGCTCGCCGGCGCGGTGGGCGCCGTGGCCCTGTTCCTGCTCGGCGGATACGACCCCGCCGGCTTCCCCTGGACCAACCAGCTGACGGCGATCGCGACCGTCGCCGCGGGCGGGACCGTCATGGGGATCGCCTACCTGGGCGCCCTCAAGCTCTGCCGCGTCCGGGAGCTCGACAGCCTCGTGCGCCCGCTCCTCGCGCGCCTCGGCCGCTGACCGCCCCGACCGCCCCGACCGGGCGGACCGGGCGGACCGGGCGGACCGACCGGGCGCCCGGAGCGAGCGCCCGGACCGGCCGTGTGACGAGGCTCTCGGCCGCGGGAGGCCGGGACCGGTAAAGTGCTGAGTGGTCGGTGACGTGGGTCAGGAACACCCCTTCTGCCCCGCCGGCCACCCCCGCCCGCGAATTCCGGCCCCCGCCGCGGATTCCCGACCCCCAGGGAGCCAACGTGCCCGCACCGATGAAGCTCGGTTCCGTCCTCGGCGGCCGCTACAAGGTCGTCACCGACGTGCTGGCCACCGCCGAGGGCGACCGCGTGCTCGAGGGACAGGACCAGATCCTCGGCCGCCGCGTGTCGATCCTGCTGCCCGCGGAGCGGCACACGTCCCTGCTCGTGGAGAACGCCCGCTCCATGGCCAACGGCAGCATCGGCGCCCCCTTCCAGATCCTGGACCTGGGCCAGGCGGAGGCGCACACCTACCTCGTGACCTCGCACACCCCGGCCGCGGACATGCTGGACTCCCTGCTCGTGGAGCCGGACGACGTCGAGGACGAGTCCCTCAGCGACGACATCTTCGGCGCCCCGCGCGGCAGCGGCCCCGGGTCCTACGTGTACGACGAGCCGGACCCCACCAGCCCGACCCCCGTGGTCGCGACCGAGGCCTCCGACGACCTCGGCGGCGCGGCCCCCCAGCCCAAGGTCACCCGGTGGCGGGACGACGACTCGTACGACGACGCCGCGCCCGCCCCCTCGGTGCGCACCCGTCTCGGCCGGCCGGTGCGGGTCAGCGCCACCTCGACCCGCTCGACCCTCTTCGACCGCGCGGCGGCGAGCGGCACGGCGGCCTCGGCCGTCCGCACGGCCGGGACGGACATCGACCCGGGCTACGACGGCGACAACCGCTACGACAGCTACGACGACTACGACGACGGGCACCCGGACACGCCCCACGGGCCGGAGGAGGCGGCCGCGGCCGCGCCGCCGCGCCGGGAGGCGACCGCGGACCGGCCGCAGAAGGGCGGCCGGGGCCTGCTGCTGCTCCTGCTCCTGCTCCTGGCCCTGCTGATCGGTGCCGTGGTGTTCAGCTTCGACCGGCTGGGCGGACTCTTCGCCGGCTCGGACAGCCCTGAGCCCGCCGTGAGCGCGCCGGCCGAGGAGCAGGCCGGGGCGGAGCAGGTGCAGCCCAGCCCCGAGCCGGAGGCCCCGGCCGCCGAGCCGGAGCCCCGCGCCGTCACCCGGGTGGTGCCGACCGACCCGGGCTTCATGGCCGACCAGGACGCGCAGCTGGGCCAGATCGTCGACGGCAACCCGTCCACCTACTGGATCAGCTACGGGTTCTCCGACCCGAACTTCGGCACCCGGACGCCGAGCGTCGGCCTCGCCGTGCAGCTCGAGGAGCCCGCGCCCGTGGAGACGCTCAGGCTCAGCCAGTCGGCCGGCTCAGGCGGGATGTTCGACGTGTACGTCAACGACACCCCGAGCCTGGACGGCGCCGACCAGGTGGCCTCCGGCTCCTTCACGGGCCCGGAGATCACGGTTCCGCTCGCCGCGGCCGCCCAGGACGAGGACCAGCAGTACGTGATCGTGAACTGGACGCAGCTGCCGCAGCTGACGAACCCCATCGCCGGGTTCAACCACGGCCTGCGGATCGGCGAGATCCAGCTCGACTGAGGGCCCCGCTCCCCCCGCCGGACCCGCCGGGGCGGGTCCGGCACCGGAATATCCGCCGCGCGCGCCCCGTTGTGCCAGTGGTCCCTGCGGTCGGCGTGCCCGGCCGCTCCCTGTACGGAAGGTCTGCAGAACAGTGAGCCCCGACTTCGGTCCCGTGATCAACGCCCTCAACCTCGTCCCCTCGACCGGCGAGCCGAAGGCCGGCGCGGACGACGAGACCGTCCACGAGGTGATCATCGTGGGATCCGGCCCCGCCGGGTACACCGCGGCCGTCTACGCGGCGCGCGCCAACCTCCACCCCATCGTCTTCGCCGGGTCCGTGACCGCGGGCGGTGAGCTGATGAACACGACCGAGGTGGAGAACTACCCCGGGTTCATCGACGGGATCCAGGGCCCGGAGCTGATGTCCAACATGCAGCAGCAGGCGGAGCGCTTCGGCGCCGACATCCGCTACGAGGACGTCGTCGCCCTCGAGCTCGAGGGCGAGGTGAAGACCGTGACCCTCGAGGACGGCTCCGTGCACCGCGCCCACGCCGTGATCCTCGCGACCGGCTCCGCGTACCGGGAGCTCGGCCTGCCGGACGAGAAGCGGCTCTCCGGCCACGGGGTGAGCTGGTGCGCCACCTGCGACGGCTTCTTCTTCAAGGAGCAGCACATCGCGGTGGTGGGCGGCGGCGACTCCGCCCTCGAGGAGGCCACGTTCCTCTCCCGCTTCGCCTCCAAGGTCACGATCATCCACCGGCGGGACAGCTTCCGCGCCTCCGAGATCATGCAGCAGCGCGCCTTCGACGACCCCAAGATCGAGGTCCTGTGGAACGCCGAGGTCGTGGGCATCAACGGCGAGGACAAGGTCCGCTCCGTCACCGTCCGTGACACGGAGTCCCACCAGACCTCGGAGCTGCCCGTGACGGGGCTGTTCGTCGCCATCGGCTCCGATCCCCGCACCGCCCTGGTCAAGGACCAGCTCGAGCTCACCGTGGACGGCACCATCGCCGTGGACGGCCGCAGCTCCACCACGAGCCTCGCCGGGGTCTTCGCGGCGGGCGACGTCGTGGACGCCACCTACCGCCAGGCCATCACGGCGGCGGGCTCCGGATGCGTCGCCGCCGTCGACACCGAGCACTACCTCGCCGCCCTGCACGACCGCTCGGTCCTGCACAGCTGAGCCGTCCCGGTCCGGGCGCCGCCGGCGCCCGGACCGGCATGGGCCATAATCGAACCAGATCCGCCTTCCGCACCACGTCACCCAGAGCGGTCCGGGCACGCCGACCGCGCGCCCGGCACCCGGACAAGGAGAAACATGAGCGCCGCCAAGAACGTCACCGACGCCGACTTCCGCACCGAGGTCCTCGAATCGGACAAGCCCGTCATCGTGGACTTCTGGGCCGAGTGGTGCGGCCCCTGCCGCATGGTCGGCCCGGTCCTCGACGCGATCGCCGCCGAGCACGCCGACGCCGTCGAGGTCGTGAAGCTGAACGTGGACGAGAACCCCGCCGTGGCGTCCCAGTACGGCATCACGTCCATCCCGGCCATCTACCTCTTCTCCGGCGGCGAGGTGGTCAAGAAGGCCATCGGCGCGAAGCCGAAGAGCGCCCTCGAGAAGGAGTTCGCAGACTACCTCGTCCCCGGGAACTGAGCGGACCCCCGACATCCGCGACACCCTGGGCTCGTCCGCCCCTCCCCCGCCGGGGAGGGGCGGACGAGCCGCTGTCCTGGCACCACGCCGACCCCTCCGACCCGTGGGACACCCGTGAACAACGACGACACCGAACCGATGCTGCGCCGGACCATGACGAGCCGGCGGGTGGTCAGCCTGCGGGAGCGGCTGCTCCGGGCCGGCGTCACCGTGGCTTACCTCGCCCCGCAGGACGTCAACAACCCCTCCTACTTCGACGACCACGTCGACGCCGCCGTGCGCGCCTTCCAGCAGGAGCGCGGGCTCATCGTGGACGGCCTGGTGGGCCCGGAGACGGACCGGTGCCTCAACGAGGCGCAGTACGCCCTCGGTGACCGCCCGCTCTACGCCGACGACGGCCATCCGCTCCGGGGCGACGACGTCAGCATGCTGCAGCACAACCTCTCGCGGTTGGGTTTCTACTACGGACACTTGAACGGGGTGTTCGGCAGCAGCACGCACCACGCGGTCATGGAGCTCCAGCAGAGTCTGGGTCTCGGGGCCACCGGAGTGGTGGACCGCGAGACCATCGCCGCGCTCGCCCGGATCAACAAGAACATCACGTCCTCCAAGGCCTTCTCGCTGCGCGAGTACCACCGCCTGGAACGGGCCACCTCGGCCCTGCGCGGCCGCTCCGTGGTGCTGGTCCCGTCCGGGGCAGCGGGTCAGCAGCCGCCGGCCTCGGCGGCGCCGGACTTCCGCGACCGCGCCGACGAGGTGACCCGGGACGTCGCCGTCCGCGCCTCCGAGCTGCTGCACGAGATCGGCGCCGACCCCTCGGTGGTCTCGCCCGGGCGGAAGCTCCACGACCGCCGCGGCGTGCCCGTGCGGACCGCAGACTCCACCCGGGAGGCCGTCGCCGGGAGCCGGACGGACTCCGTGGTGGTCACCCTGCACTGCGACTGGAACGCCTCCCCCGCCGCCGGCGGTGTCGCCTCCTACTACTGGGGCGAGCAGGACCGCTCCGAGATCTACTCCCCCATCGGCGAACGGGCCGCGGTGCTCGTGCTCAAGGAGATGGTCGCCCGGACCGGGGCGCTCGACCTCGGCACCCACGCCCGGCAGTGGGACCTGTTGCGCTCCCAGGACGCGCCGACCATCTGGCTCGACCTCGGCTACCTGTC
Source organism: Kocuria rosea (assembly GCF_006094695.1). Classification (NCBI taxonomy): domain Bacteria; kingdom Bacillati; phylum Actinomycetota; class Actinomycetes; order Micrococcales; family Micrococcaceae; genus Kocuria; species Kocuria rosea. The sequence goes on from NZ_CP035103.1 coordinate 3,939,144, forward strand.
CAGCCCTGCCGACCGGGCCGCCCTCGCCGATCCCGAGCACCGGAACCACCTGGCCGAGGCCGTCGTCTTCGGTCTGCAGCGCATGTTCCTGCTCGCGGAGGACGACGTGCCCACGGGCACCATGAGCGTCGACGACGTTGCCAAGTACAACGGACGCTGAACCGCCCCGCCGGGCAGACCCGGCGCACGGAAGAGCCCCGGTGTTTCACGTGAAACACCGGGGCTCTTCCGTGCGTTCGGTGGTCTAGCTGCGGTCCATCCCGGGGTCCAGCACCTCGATGATGCGGTTCAGGTCCTCCACCGAGGCGAACTCGATGGTCATCTTGCCCTTGCGGGCGCCCAGGGCGATCCGCACGCTCGTGTCCAGGCGGTCGGAGAACGCCTCCGCGATGTAGTCGAGCCGCTCCTTGTTACGCCCGGCCGGGGCGGCCACCCGCTGCGGCTTGCGCTCCCCCGTCTCCGTCAGCTGCACGGCCTCCTCCGTGGCCCGGACCGAGAGCCCCTCCGCCACGATCCGCTGCGCGAGTCGTTCCATCTGAGCGGGGTCGGCCAGGGACAGCAGGGCGCGGGCGTGCCCCGAGGACAGCACGCCGGCGGCCACACGGCGCTGGACGAGCGGCGGCAGGCGGAGCAGACGGATCGTGTTGCTGATCTGGGGGCGGGATCGGCCGATGCGCCGGGACAGCTCCTCCTGCGTGGCGCCGAACTCCTCCAGCAGCTGCTGGTAGGCCGCGGCCTCCTCGAGCGGGTTCAGCTGGCTGCGGTGCAGGTTCTCGAGCAGGGCGTCCCGGAGCAGGTCGTCGTCCGCCGTCTCGCGGACGATCGCCGGGATGGTCGGCAGCCCGGCGCGCTGGGTGGCGCGCCACCTCCGCTCGCCCATGACCAGTTCGTACGACTGCTCCCCGTCCTCGCGGGTGGGTCGCACCACGATGGGCTGCAGCACACCGAGCTCGCCGATCGAGTACGCGAGCTCTGCGAGCTCCTCCTCGTCGAACACCTGACGGGGCTGCTTGCGGTTGGGGTGGATGGCCGCGACCGGGATCTCGGCGAACGTGGCGCCGGGCACCGCCGCCAGCTCCTCGACCGCCGCGTCCGTTTCACGTGAAACATCACCCGCGGACGTACCGGAAGCGGGACGGTCCGTCACGGCGGTCGCCTCGGTCGCCTCTCCTGCGCTGGAATCATCTGTCGCCTCCGGCGCATCGCCCGCGGCGGCGGGGCCGGCCGGGGAGACATCGAGTCGCTGCTGCTCCGGCTCCGCCGCGGTTCGGCTGCGCCCCCCGGACGGGGCCTCGACGTCCTCCTCGGACGGGCGAGCCTCCTTCGGACGCGATGTTTCACGTGAAACGCCGGCCCGGTTCCCCGGACCGGGTTCCGTCGTCGTCGACGACGTCTCCCCGGAGTCAGCCGCCGGCGCGGCGTCAGGGGTACCGGCCGAAGGCAGGAAGAACATGTCGGAGGGCCGGCTGACAAGTGTGGTGTTGCGCAGGGCCTCGCCCATGTCCATCCGCGCTTTCATGGCCTTCTGCCGCGCCGCAGGGCTGACAGTCCTGCTCCGCCCCCCGGCAGCCGACCGCTTCGCCGGCTCGGCGGACCCGGGCTGCTCGGGGACGTCATCTGCGTCTGCGGTCCCGCCAGCGGGACGCGCGGCGGCCTTCGACGTGGTCCGGGTCCTGGTGGCTGGCTCTCCGCCGGCTGAGGGCCGCTGCGTCGAAGTACCAGTTGCTGCGTCCGGCTGGTCGATCGAATTCTCAGCACGTGCGGGTGCGGCTTCGGCGGACGTCGTTTCACGTGAAACATCCGTGCGGGCCGCGTCCTTCCGGGACGTGTCCTCCGCGCTCGTCGACGGCACCGGAGCCGGGCCGACGTCGGCGCCCTGTTCCTCCTTCACCGGGGCCTCGGCAGCGGGTGCACTCGGAATGAGCGCCCCCAGACCTCGGCCCAGTCCACGTCGTCGTTCGCTCACGATGTTCCTCTCCCTCGCCCGGCAATCCGGACAATTCTAGCCGAGCCACGCGTTCCGACGTGCCGTTTCACGTGGAACGGTGGGTCCCTTGCGCCCGGCGCGGGACGGGAACAGCAGGACGCCCGCCTCCAAGTGGAGACGGGCGTCGGGCGGGGGAGTGGCCGGGAAATGGCCCGGGGCCGCTCTGTCAGCGCTGGGCGCGCTGGGCGATCTCGGCCGCCGCCTCCAGGTAGGACAGCGCCCCCGTGGAACTGGGGTCGTAGCTGATGACGCTCTGCTGGTAGCTCGGCGCCTCCGAGATGCGCACCGAGCGGGGGATCATGGTCTCCAGGACCTCGGCGGGGAAGTGGTTGCGCACCTCTTCGGCCACCTGCGACGCGAGGTTGGTGCGACCGTCGTACATGGTGAGCAGGATCGTCGACACCGACAGCTCGGGGTTCAAGTGCTTCTGGATCATCTCGATGTTCTTGAGCAGCTGACTGAGCCCCTCGAGCGCGTAGTACTCGCACTGGATGGGGATCAGGACCTCGGTGGCCGCGACGAACGCGTTGAGGGTCAGCAGCCCGAGACTCGGCGGGCAGTCGATGAAGACGTAGTCGAGCCGCTCCAGACCGTCGGCCTCGCGCTGCTTCGCGTACGCCTCGAGCGCCCGGCGGAGCCGGTGCTCCCGCGCCACCATGGACACGAGCTCGATCTCCGCGCCGGCCAGATCGATGGTGGCCGGGACGACCCACAGGTTGTCCGCCTCGGCGGACGGCTTCACCGCGTCGGCGATGGGCATCTCGTCGATGAGCACGTCGTAGGTGCTGTCGACCTCCGAGTGGTGTTCCACGCCGAGGGCCGTCGACGCGTTGCCCTGGGGATCGTTGTCGATGACGAGGACGTTCTGCCCCTGTCGGGCGAGGGCCACCGCGATGTTCACCGACGTGCTCGTCTTGCCCACGCCGCCCTTCTGGTTGCTGATCGTGAAGATCCGCGTTGCGGCGGGCTTCTCCAGCTGGACCTTCTTCAGCCTGGCGCGTCGCCTGGTCTCCTCCACGAGCTTCCTCCCCAGCGGCGTGTCCTCCGCCATCGTTGTGGTCATCTTGGGCAGCTGTCCGTCCGTTTCACGTGAAACACGAGTACCCCGATCAGGAACAACCTTGATCAATTGATCAAGCGGATCGGGGGGGAACTCGGCGTCGAAGCCTCGCGGACTTCCCGCGCCGTCGTCGATCGGCATCTGACTGCGCACCTTCCCGGTTCGTCTCGAACTCGTTCCGTCGGAGCACGCCTCCCGAGGGGGAGGGGTGCCTGGGACCGCGCCGCAGGTCAGGTCGCCGTCGACCCGTGGCCGAGCTCGGCGCACCGACCGTGGCACACTCCTCCCAGCCTACCGCCGACACCGCGCGGAGCAGGCGGCGGTGCTCAGAGCCGGACCCGCACCACCGTGGTGGGCTCCTCGAGCAGGTCAGCCCCGGCCGGGACGATCTCGGTGGACCGGGCGCCGAGCCGGTCCAGCTTCTTCTGCGCCTTGCGCACCTCGTCCGCCGCGGAACGGCCCTTGAGGGCGAGCAGCTCTCCGGTGCCGCGCAGCAGCGGCAGGGTGATGTCCACGAGGCCCACCAGGGCCGAGACCGCGCGGGCGGTGACCACGTCCACCTCTCCGACCTCGTCCCGGGCCTGCTCCGCCCGGGCCCGCAGCACACACACGTTCGTGAGCCCGAGGTCGGCCACGACCTCGTCCAGCCACTGCACGCGCCGCTCCAGCGGCTCGATGAGCGTGATCCGCAGGTCTGCCCGGGCCAGGGCGAGGCACAGCCCGGGCAGACCTGCGCCCGATCCGACGTCGGCCACGCGGGCGCCGGTCGCGATGAGCTCCTCGACCACGGCGCAGTTGAGCACGTGCCGGCTCCACAGCCGGGGCACCTCCCGCGGGCCGATGAGCCCCCGGACGATGCCGGACGACGCCAGGTGCGCCACGTAGCGCTCCGCCAGCGGCAGCCGCTCGCCGAACAGCCGCTCGGCGGCGCGCCGCTCCTGCTCGTCCGGGACCGGCGGGTCCTGCGGAGCGGGGGAGGGGCGCGGCTCCTCGGCCATCAGCCCTGCGGAACGGACACGACGATGTGCCGTGCCGCCCCTTCGCCCTCGGACTCGCTGACGAGACCCTGCTCGGCGACCACGTCGTGCACGATCTTGCGCTCGTAGGCGGACAGGGGGTCGAGGTGCACGCGCTCCCCGGTCTCCTGTGCCTCTCGCACGGCCGCCAGGGCCAGGTCCTGGAGCTGACCGGCCCGGCGGAGCCGGTAGCCGCCGATGTCGAGCACCAGGCGGGAGCGCCGGTCGGTGGCGGCCAGCACGGAGAGGCGCAGGAGCTCCTGGAGGGCCTCCAGGACCTCGCCGTCCTCGCCGACCAGCGCCGACAGGCCTTCGACGTCGTCCCCGTCGGCGACGACCGACAGGTAGGTGCGACCGTCGCGGACCTCGATGTCGATGTCGCCGTCGAGGTCCGCCGTGTCCAGCAGCTCCTCGAGGTAGTCGGCCGCGATCTCGCCCTCCTCCTCGAGCGGATCGACGGCGTCGGTCTCTGCGGCGGCGGTCTCCGCGGCCGGGGTCTTCGCGGCCGGAGTCTCCGCGGCGGGGGCTCCCGCCCCGGCGCCGCGGTCGGCGTCGGCGCGCGGCTCGGGGGGCTGCACGTCGTCGACGTCCTGGGTGGTCTGCCGGATGTCGGTCATGTCGTCTCCTGGGGCCGTGGAAGCACGGGGCCGGGCGCGCCGGCCCCGTGCGGGGAGGGGGTCGAGCCGGGTCGGCCGGCCGCGGTCATCGCGCCTGTTTCCGCTTCGCCTGCTGCCTCTGGCGCTTCTTGCCGACCGGCTGCTGACGCTGCCCGGCGGCGGCGCGGGCACGCTGCTCCTCGATGTCGGCCTCGTGCTCCTCCACGGTCTTGCCGACCGGGGGGAGCCCCTTGGCGGCGCGGCGCTCGTTGAGCTCCTGCTCGGCCTGCGAGCCCGGGGTCGGGTTGTTGCGGATGACCCACCACTGCTGGCCCATGGACCAGACGTTGGAGACGGTCCAGTAGATGAGGACGCCGATGGGGAAGTTGATGCCGCCGATCGCGAAGACCAGGGGGAACAGGTACAGCATCATCTGCTGCTGGCGGTACATGGGGGAGGCCTTCGCGGCCTCGCTCATGTTCTTGGCCGTCAGCTGCTTCTGGGTGAAGAACTGCGAGGCGGACATCGCGACGATCATCACGATCGCCAGGAGGATCGTGGCCACGTGGTTGCCGTCGCCGGGGTTGAGCAGCGTGGAGAACAGCGGGGCGCCGAAGAACGTGGCCTCGTTGAAGGACTGCACGGTGGCCGCGTTCAGGACGTGCACGCCCTCGCCGGCGGCCGCGGACCCGGGCACGCCGTTGAGGACCTGGAACAGCCCGAAGAAGATGGGCATCTGCACCAGGATGGGCAGGCAGGCGGAGAACGGGTTGGAGCCGTGGCTCTTGTACAGCTCCATCTGCTCCTGGGCCATGGCCTGCCGGGACAGCTGGTCCTTCTTGCCCTTGTACTTGGCCTGGAGCTTGGCCATCTCCGGCTGCAGCTCCTGCATGCCGCGCATGGACTTGATCTGCTTGAGGAACAGCGGGATGGTCAGCGTGCGCATGACCAGGGTCAGGCCCACGATGCACAGCACCCAGGTGATGCCCGCGGCGGGGTCCATCCCGAGGGCCGTCAGCATCTCGTGGAACACCCACAGCACGGCGGAGACGACCCACCTGAAGGGGAAGAGGATCATTTCGAACAGGTTCATGGGGAAGGCTCTCCTTGGGCCGCGGGACCGGTGGCCCCGGCGGGGTGGTGCTGGTGGCGCTCAGCAAGGGTGGGATGGTTCAGCAGGACGATCCGGGGAAGGGACGCGAAGTCGGGGAAGACCCGGCCCCCGTCCGGGACCCTGTCGATCCCACCCGCCGCCCAGGGGTGGCAGCGGAGGAGCCTGCGGACGCTGAGGCCCAGGCCGCGCACGGCGCCGTGCACCGTGACGGACTCGAGGGCGTAGGCCGAGCAGGAGGGGAAGTACCGGCAGACGTCCCCGTACAGGGGGGAGACGATGGTCCGGTAGAGCTTGAGACCCGCGATGAGTGCGTTCTGGGGCAGGAACCACAGGACCTGCCACGCGGACGCCGGGCGGACGAACTCGTGGGGAGCCGCCGCGAGGAGGTCCTCGGGCGCGTGAGCGTGCTCGCTCATGACTCCGGCTCCTCCCGTGCGGGTCGTCGGTCTGCTGCGGTGGTCGTCGTCCCGGCGGTCCCGGGAGCCCCGGCCCGCGCGGACGCCGTCCGCCACGCCTTCGCGTAGTCGGCGGCCAGCTCCGTCCAGTCCGCGCGGGAGGCGGGCGGCAGCGCGCGCACCACGACGTCGTAACCGTACGGGGCCTGCCTGACCGTGGTCTGGGCGAGCTCCCGGAGGCGTCGCTTCACCTTGTTGCGGCGCACGGCGTTGCCCACGGCCTTCGAGACGACGAAGCCGAACCGGGCCGGGTGCTCTTCGCCGGTGGGACGCACATAGACGACGACGTTCCGGCGCCCGTTGCGGGCGCCGGAACGCGTGGTGGCCGAGAACTGGGCCGAGGTCCGGATCCGGTGCTGTTCAGGCAGCACGGTCCCGCTCCTGCACGGTCGGCGGCTCGGGCGGCTCCGGCACGACGACGAGCGCCCGTCGCGGGGCGGTCGTCGGAAGCGCCGGCGCCGACACGGACCGGCTCAGGCGGAGAGCTCGGTGCGGCCCTTGCTGCGGCGGGCGGCGAGGATGGCGCGGCCGGCGCGGGTGCGCATCCGGGCACGGAAGCCGTGCTTCTTGGCGCGACGGCGGTTATTCGGCTGAAAAGTCCGCTTGCTCACTGGTTACTCCAAAGGCGTCAGGGTGTGCGCCCGTCCTCGGGCTCACCGCACCGGGTTCGGCGCGGAGGAGAGGGACGGTCACAGCGGTGCTGGTGGATGCGTCCGAGCATGCGGATGGGCATGACAGTGGACACAAAAGACTACTTCACCCTAGACAACGGGCAGGGGACGGTCAAATCAGCGACGGGTGGCCGAGGGCCCCGGTGCCGCCGGCGCAGGAGCGGGGCGGCCGGGGCGGAACCGGATCGAACGGTGGTCGAGTGCTGGACCGGGCACCGGGAGACCCGGTGCCGCTGTGCAGTTCACATCCTACCCACAGCTGTGCACGGATCTTCATCACATCCTGTGGAAAACCTGCCCGGCCGGAGCCGCGGAACCACGCGGATCGGGGGTCGAACTACACGTCTGTAGTTCCCGGAGCCCCCGGAAAACGGCTATGAACACGTTCGGCGCATGTTCTAGGCTGGCACTCGCGGCTGGCCCCCGACAGCTTTTCCACCGTTGTGAACAACGCTGTGGACAAGATCCCCGGCGAGGGGCCGGGACGACCCGTCCACCGCCTCGTCATCCCGACGACATCTCGATGACATCTCGACGACAGCAGGAGTACGCGTGAGCACGCAGGACAATCAGGCGCTCAGCGCGCAGTGGGCCGAATGCGTGCAGTAC